>URIZ01000010.1 GCA_900548005.1 uncultured Eubacteriales bacterium
ACTCTCTCGTTATCGGCATTACCTGAAATATACTGATGTATTTATGCTCGGAAACGTAGCATTTCACGATTTTCGGTATTTTGAATATTTCGGGCAATAAGAGTACCGTGCCGCAATATTTCCCGTCGATTCCCATATCTATCGTGTCCGAAACGGTTATGTTATCTTTTTCGTTGAATGCGTATTCCGCAGTTGCCCAAAGAAGCGAGTTCAGCGATAGCCAGTCCGTCGGCGCGTTCTTGTCGTTCGAAGGATTACGAATATCGACGTCGGGCGAAATAAGCATCATATACTCATTGCGGCGATTCGCCTTCCTTCCCAAGCCAATTTCACGCTCGGGCATCAGATAATCGCTTGAACCGATTGTACACAGTTTCCAAAACGGCATTTCGTCCGTCGGTTTGAAAACAAGCGTCGTTATCGGCTTCATATCCGTCGGCAAAACGTTCTTTTTCAGTTTCAAACTAAAACTCGGTTCTTCGCCGAAAACATTTTTATAATGCTCATATAATTTTTGATGTCGTTTACTTTCCATAAACCAATATCCGTTGTTTGTTTTTTATTATTATACCATATTCCTCCACTTTTTCAATAGTTCTCCGACCCTGCGCAAATAAAAATAGCGGTCTGTAAGAAAAGACTTACAGACCGCTACACTTGGTGCGGATGACCGCAAGCAGAGGGAGAATCAAGCGCGTAGCATTTGAGAAAACCGAGCGCAGCGGACGAGCCGACCAACGGCGCAACATAGTTGCGATTTCGTGAAACGAAAAATAATGCGATGCAACAATTTGCATCGCACCGTTGGTACGGATGACAGGACTTGTAGTGAGCAAAGCGAACGAAATAGCGAAACGGGCGAATTTATTCGCTACAGTGGAGCGTCTACGCAAAACAAATTGTGCTTGTCGCACAACCGTGCTTTGCACGGACACTGCGTGTTGTATTTGTTTGCTATGTCCGCTGCGCTCGATGTCCGCAAATGCTTTGCGCTTGCGTCTCTCTTCGCTTGCGGTCAGCTGCATAAATGCAGGTTGCAAACAAAGTTTGCCGACAATGCAATCTGCATTGTCGCAAGTCCGTCACCGCAGTATAAAGAAAAACGAACCCCAATGGTTCGTTTAATTCTTTTATGGTGCGGATGACAGGATTTGTAGTGAGCAAAGCGAACGTAATAGCGAAACGGGCGAATTTATTCGCTACAGTGAAGCGTCAGCTGCACAAGTGCAGGTTGCAAACAAAGTTTGCCGACAATGCAATCTGCATTGTCGCAAGTCCGTCACCGCAGTATAAAGAAAAACGAACCCCAATGGTTCGTTTAATTCTTTTATGGTGCGGATGACAGGACTTGAACCTGCACGCTCTCGCACAAGAACCTAAATCTTGCGTGTCTGCCAATTCCACCACATCCGCACAAATCTTCACTATTATAGCACAATTTGCCAATATGTAAAGCACAATTTGCGCACTCGATCGCGCCCAAAATGCGGCATTTTGAAAAAAGTCGGGATTTTTTTGATTTTTCTATCGCAAAACTGTTGCATTTTGGCAATTTATTTGGTATAGTTATCGTTGCTTGCGGGAGTGACTCAGTGGTAGAGTGTCACCTTGCCAAGGTGAAAGTCGCGGGTCCGAATCCCGTCTCCCGCTCCATGCGTAAGCAAAACGAGAACGAGCCGCAAGGTTCGTTCGACATATCTGGGAGCGACGAAGACCGCTTGAAGCGTAATTGTCGCCGAGATATGCGTCCTTAGCTCAGTTGGTAGAGCAACTGACTCTTAATCAGTGGGTCCAGGGTTCGAGTCCCTGAGGACGCACCAAAAATAACAGCGTGAGCTGTTATTTTTTTGTTTCAGGGACTTTTGCAACCATGTTGCAACCACACATTGCGTGGCGAACCCTGACGGTCCAGGCTGACGCTCGCTTGTTTGAACAAGCTCAAACATCTTGCTATTACGAAAGTTGTTGATTTTCTACGAGTCCCTGAGGACGCACCAAAAATAACAGCGTGAGCTGTTATTTTTATTTTGCGGCCGAAAGGCGTACCGTCCTATCGCACCACAAAAAAGCCACTAAACAGTAGAAGTTTAGCGGTTTTTTTATTTTTCGCTACTGCTCGAAAAATCCGCGTTTTGACATCAAAATAAGGAAAATTCGATGTCAAATTTGATGTCAAAAATTAAGGAAATTTTGATGTCAAAATTCGGGATACCAGTCGCCATAAATATCATAGATATTTTGTGCCGTCACATCCGGCGAAAAAGTCGTGTAAACTCCGTTTGTCATAGCACTTCCCGGCGAGTGTCCCATGTATGTTTGCCTAATTTGTGTTGAACTGATTTTGTATTATTTTTGTTAAAAGGCGTATGCTTGTCTCGGCGAGCGCAGCGAGCCGACTTGTTCAAAGACAAGCATACGCCTAAGTGCCATTTGAGATTTTTTGTAGATATATTAAAGTTGTGGGTAATCGTTACGCTGTCGTTATCTAATATTACTTCTCGCACAAAGGCTTTTACAATCAGTTTTCGTACGGGCTATCCTGTATATCTCACAAAGAGCCCAGTTCAAGTAACTCTATATCTTGTCGGCGTCAAGGAACGTGTAACCGCGCTGTTTCTCTTGCTCAATACCGAAGCCTAGTCTTGCTATGTTAAAAGAGAGATAGCGGGGCATATAAGTGTTTTAGTTACGCAAGAGAGCGTGGCGTATTGCTTATTAATATTGCTGAACAGATTGAACCAAGGGATAGATTATAGCGTGACTTTATGTCAAACGCAGGAATTTATGCTCCGGCGTTTTTCTGTTTTGAAACGATACGAGAGTTTTAGAGAAAATATTAAACAAAGGGACAGAGCTTCTCTGCCTTTTGTATTTTCTTTGGGAATGAATCGCATCTTTATAAGAGATTTTATAAAATCAAAGAGATAACCTATTGTCTTTATAGAAAAAAATGTGTTATAATTAATATGGCATAAACTACTTAAACGAAAAGCAGAAGGAGCGAATCGATGCGTAAAATTTGTTATTCAAAGTTATGGAAATTGCTGATTGATAAAAGGATGAACGGCTCTGAACTCAGGAAGGCGGTTGAACTGGCGCCGAATACGCTTACGAAACTATATAAAGAAGAACCTGTTTCTGTGGAAACGCTGCTTCGTATTTGCGAATATCTCAACTGTGACATAGGCGACATAGTGGAATTCTCGTGCATAGGCGACAAGGCGGCAACATATAAAGGAAAAGGAGTGTAATAGAATGAATCTGACAAGGTCGAAGAAAAAAGATTTATTATATGTCGCAGTTGCCGCGTTCTTCTTCCTTACTGCTTGTGTACTGCAAACGGTAGACGATTATATTTCCGATTTGTCCGTTAAAAAAACGATTGCGTTATTGACGCAATATATTTTCTTCGGTCTCCTCGCGTATTGGACGGCGTCCGTGATCAGCCGCATTTCCGACAAAAGCATTTGCTCGGGGATTATCGTGGCGATAGCGCTGATGGGGGCGATCCTTTTTGTCAGACTTCTCAAATATCACGTATTTTACGAAGAAACCGCTACTCGGTATTTATGGTATTCTTATTATATTCCACAATGCATTGCACCCGTGGTTTTGCTTTTAACGATACTCGGTATGGGGCGCAAAGACGGAAAACCGCTTGCAAAAGGATGGTATCTGCTGTTTCTGCCTGCGGCGGCGCTGATTCTATTGGTTTTTACGAACGATCTTCACGAGCAAGTATTTTCTTTTGCAGAAGGTCTGGAGTATTCCAACAAAATATACAAATGGGAATGGGGTTACTATTTAATACTGTCGTGGATGGTTGGATTGTATCTTTCTATCGGCGTATTGCTTTACGTAAAGTGTCGCATTTCGTGGTGTCGGAAAAAGGCGTGGATACCTCTCGTACTCTTTGTTACTTGTTTTATATTGTGTGTTTTAAGAGAAGTGTTTGATCCGTCTTTTATTAGAATGCCGGAAGCGGTTGTCTTTAGCGTTGTAATTGTTTTTGAGAGCCTTATCCGCATAGGATTTATACCGTCCAACGTCAATCACGAAGGACTGTTTTATTTGGCGGACATTTCTGCAAGTATTGCGGATAAAAATCTAAACGTCGTTTTAAGTTCCAAGAATGCACCTGAAATCACGCGCGAACAAGCGACTTTGGCGGCAAACGGAACAAAAACCCAACTGAGCGAAGACCTTGTTTTGCGCGCAAAAGCAATACGAGGCGGAGAGGTGTTCTGGACGGAGGATTATTCGGTCATCAATAAAATAAACGAATCTCTTGCGGAAATAAACGAAACGCTTGCGGAGGAGAGCGACCTGATTGCCGCAGAAAACAAACTGAAAGAACAGCGCTCTAAAATCGAAGAACAGAACAACCTGTACAAAGGGATATTCGCCGTGTTTCGCCCGCATCTGAAAAAGATAAAAAAATGCTTTGCCAAGGCGATAAGCGAAGAAGAGAAAGAAGAAGCGCTACGCCTTGCCGTCGTTTACGGCGTGTACCTGAAACGGCGCAGTAATTTTGCAATGCTTGCAAAAAACGGGCAGGTGCAATTATCTGAACTTTTATACGCTATACGCGAATCTACGGACGCGCTTTCTTTCTACGGCGCGGCGGCGTCGGTGATTTTTGAGGGCGACGGCACAGCCCTTATCGGGCAGGTTACTTTTCTGTACGAATTTTTCGAGGACTGCATAGAGAGCGCGCTTCCCGATCTTTCCGCGTGTCTTGTACGGCTGTCGGTTAATAACGGGTTATTGCATTGCCGTATAGCCCTCGATAACGCAAGAGAAAGCATACCGGAGAATTGGCGAAGCCGAGAATGCGAAAAACTCGGAGCGTCGGTTCGTTTGCAGATACAGGACGAAACGCTGTATGCAACGCTGTCGTTCGGCGAAAGGGAGGCGATTGTATGATACCGTTCGTCGATTGTAACGAAGCCGTTTTTCGCGGCACGCTTATTCTGCTGTTGCTTGCGGCGTTTGTCGGGGTGGTATGTTTTGCGATAAGTGTCTCGTATCGACTCAAATTGCGATATATTCTTCCAGAATTATTTTGTATGATATGCGCGGTCTTGATGTTCTGCTTTTTGGCGGACGGCATTCAGATTCGCGATTTAGGTAAAAATCGAAGCGACTTTTCGGGTTCGTTTTGTTTTTTGCCCGCGTGGTGCGTTGTTACGGTGGCTTTTTTACTGCTTGCGTCGGTCTGTTTGTGCCTGGTGCTCGTCATAAAAAAGCGGTTGTCGTCTCTTACCGCTATGTCCGTCAAAGACGCGATTTCCGTATTGCCCGCAGGGCTGTGCTTTTACGACGAAACGGGGCGGCTGCTTTTAACGAACGGAAAAATAGGCGACGAATGCAGAGAAATTACGGGAATGCCGCTTTCGGACGGCGCGGCGTTCTGGTCGGCTATGTGCGAGGGGAATACGGCGGAGGGTACCGTTTGCGGCAGAGAGGGCGATTCGGTGCTTGTGGAAAAAAGCGACGGGAGGGCAAGTTGTTACAAACGGATTATACATAGTTTAAACGGCAAAACCGTTTACGAGTTATCCTGTTCGGACATCAGCCGTGAATTCGCGCTGAAAAAGAAAGTAGAAGAACAGAACGAAGAACTCAGGAAAATGAACGTAAGACTGCGCAAATACGGCGAAACGGTAACCGAGGTGACCAAAGAACGGGAAACGCTTGCGGCGCGGGTGAAGGTGCACGACGGTATGGGTTCTCTGATTCTGAAAACCAAAAGAGCGCTTTTGCAGGGGGAAGGCGACAAAGAGGCGTTGATACGCGAATGGAACGGCGTCGTTTCGTTTGTTTCCTCGCCCGAAACGGAAGAGGACAGGGCGGAAGAAATTAAAAAAACGGCGAAAAGCGTAGGCGTGAAAATATTGTACACGGGCGTGCGCCCGCCGAAAGGGAGCGTCGCCGAAAAAATTCTTGCAAACGCCGTGTTCGAGTGTATCACCAACACCGCAAGGCACGCAGACGGCGACGAACTTTATATAACGGTATCGGACGACGGGGCATTTTTTACGGCAAGAATCGGTAATAACGGCAGACCGCCGAAAGCGGAAATCGTAGAGGGAGGAGGACTTTCCTCTTTGCGTAGAATAACGGAAATGGCGGGCGGTAGTATGAAAACGGAAAGTTTTCCGCGGTTTCTGCTTACCGTAAGCGTTCCGAAAGGAGAAAAAGAAGATGAGCGATAAAATAAACGTGATGATCGTGGAAGATCAGGCGATGCCGCGGCAACTTTTCGAGGCGATTATAAAGGCGCAACCTAAATTTAATCTTACCGTATCCATCGACAACGCCGCCATTGCGGACATCTGCTGCGCAAGGCACGCTATCGATCTCGTTCTGATGGACGTAGTAACCAAAAACGGGGCGAGCGGTCTCGTCGCGGCGGAAAAAATAAAGGCGCAAAATAAAAAAGTAAAAATAATCATCGTTACGAGTATGCCCGAATGTTCTTACGTAGAACGGGCGAAAAAGATCGGCGTAGAGGGGTTTTGGTACAAAGATTTCAGCGTAGAACCGATTTTAACGATTATCGAACGCGTGCTGAGCGGCGAATCCGTTTATCCCGACGACGTGCCCGAAATTCAACTCGGGCTTGCAAAAAGCGGAGAGATGACGGCAAGAGAGCTGGAAGTGCTGCGCGAGATGACGGGCGGTTTCACCAATGCGGAGATTGCCGAAAAGCTGGGCATATCCGAAAAGCGCGTGCGCAATCACGTTGCAAATATGCTTGAAAAGACGGGCTTTCGCAGCCGCACCGAGCTTGCCGTGCGTGCAAGAGAATCGGGGCTTACCATCCTTGACAGGACGGAGGACGACGTCTGAAAGGGCAAAAATCAAGCGGAGCGATATATCCGTTTTGCAAAGCAAAAAATCGACTGCGATTTGCGGTCGATTTTTCTTATATCCGAGCGTTTTTTCAAAATAATCTTCAAAAGGGGGTCATTTGACACTCCCCGCGCAAAAAGAAAAGTTATAAAATAATATAAACCAACTTATACGGCTTGCAATCGTCCGTCCCCGCGCGGTGACGTCTCAAGCCATGGAGAAAGAAGAATGAAAAAAGTAATCGTCGCAATTCAGAATACGCTCGTTTGCGAAGCGGTGACGGGCGCATTGCAAAAGGCGGGCTTTTTTGTGGAAAAATCGCTTTCGCAAGATCCCGACAAGATTGCGGCTGCGTGCGAAACGTTTTTTGCGGACGTGCTTTTGATGGACGCGGGGCGCGCAAGGGACAAGTCTTTCGATCGCCGTATGGAGACGATCCTGCGTTCAAAAAAGGAAGATCCGTCTTTGAAGGCGGGGCTTTTGTGTGACAACGTTTCCGATCCCGAAATTGCTCAAAGAGTGAAGCGGGCGATGGAAACGGGGCTGATCGACATTTTCTTTTACGAGTCCGTGCAGACGGACTATCTTTGCGACGTGGTGGACTCGCTGTGAGCAAAGATTGACGAAACGATTTTGACGGGTGGCAATCGCCCCCTAAAAAATAAAAATAATAGGAGATTGTCTTATGAAAAAAACAATCAGAATGATTTTGAGCCTTGTGCTCGTGCTCGTTTTGGGAGCGGCTTTGCTCGTTGCGTGCAACAACAAAGGCGGAGAAGAGCCCGAAACGCATACTTATTCAACAACCTGGTCGAGCGACGCAACGTATCACTGGCACGATTGCACCGTGAGCGGTTGCGGCGAGCAATTCGACAAAGCGGAGCACGTTTGGGACGAAGGCACCGTCACAACGCCCGCCACCTTTACGAGCGACGGCGAGAAGACCTACACCTGCACCGTCTGCCAGAAGACGAAAAAGGAAACCGTCACCATGGAGTATATCGACGTCAACTTCGTGAAATCGGATGCCGAAGTGCAGACGAAAGTCAGATTTACCGTGGCCGCGTCAGGCACCTATTACTTCCGCTACGAAGTGCAGGACTGCGGTTTTGCCAACGGCTACTATTGGATCAATATGAAGAAGGTTGACGGCACTCTGCAACAGACCGACACCAACCATGCGCAAGCAAAGATTTACGACGCAAACAAACAACTTGTCAAAGAAGGCCTTCAAACGCAAGCGGCAGGTCAATTTATGGCGGTGAGCGATGAAGACGCGCAAACCCGCAAAGGATTGATGGACAACGGCGTCAAATATCTTGAAATGCCTTTCGTCACTCCGGGCGAGTACGAGATGATCGTCACACACTTTGCCGAAATCGACTTTACTGCTCTCGATTACAGTGACGGAAGCTTCTCGAAAACAAACGTAACGTTGTGGGACAACTCTTACAAATATTACTCGATTACGTTGACGGATGAAATGCTGGCGGGCGGCTACTACGGTACTGATTTGCAACTCAATGCGTCTCCCGCAACCGGTCTGACCTGGCAATTTGTTGACGCAGACGGCAACCCTGTTGAAAAGAAAGAAGGCGACACCGACACCTATTACAGCACACCTGCGGCAGGAACGTATTATATCGTCATCTATTCCGCAACCAAGCAAACGGGAGTGACGGTCAGCGCAAGTCTTTGCTGACGGAACGAAACGATTTGCAAACAGAATTGATAAAAACGACAAAACTTAATAATCTGCGCAAACGCCCGAATAGGCGTTTGCGTATACATTTTTGCGGGAGGATAGAAATATGAAAATTCGCACTCGATGGATATTTACAATTATTCTGTGTTTGCTTATAGCTATTCCGTTAGCGGCATGCGACGTTTCGACCGCCACACCGAGCGGCACGCTTGAAAGCCAAAACGGCGTTACGATCGAAGGAACGTTCGAGGACGGCGCGGCGTTAGAGGCGGTGGAAGTGGTAGGCGAGGATAAAATTCTTGCGCTTCAATCGATTGCCGAAGAAAAGTACGATACAGACGGGAAAGTTTACGTTTACGATATTTCTGTCGTCAAGGACGGCGCAAAGGTACAGCCGAGCGGCAAAGTAAAAGTTACCGTTTCCGTGCCGGATATCGACACAAGCAAAACATATACGGTGTATCACATCAAGGACGACGGAGCGGTCGAAAAGATTAAGCCCACGGTGCAAAGCGGAAAAGTGATATTTGAAACTGACGGCTTTTCTTGCTTTATTATTGCACCCGACGCGCAATCGGGCGGTGAAATTGAAGAGCCTAAAAAGCAGGTAAACGTCAGCATCAATATACTTCCCTTGGCGGAATGCGGAATGCTGAAAGTCAACGGCACGCTGTATGAAAACGCGGCAAGCTATAAAACGACGCACACCGAGGGCGAAAGAATCACCGTGGAAGCGATTGCGACAAGCGGACATCACTTCGGTTTCTGGGGTGAGGATGAAGTGCTTTCACGCCAACCTGTGTATGAGTTTACCGTAGGTGCGGAAAATATCAGTTTTGCGGCAAACTTCACGGGACACAACGTGCAGTATTCGGAAATCACAGACGACGCACACACGGAAAAGTGCAAATTCGGCGATTATACGGCAACCGTGGCGCACACGTTTGCAGATGAAAAAATCATTACCGAAGCCACTTGTCAGCACGCGGGCGAGAAAGAACTTTCCTGCGTTTGCGGAAAGACCAAAACCGAAGCAATACCGATTACAGACCACAACTATCGGGACGGTGTTTGCACCATGTGCGGAAAAACGCAGACTTACGTCCGCGTCAACGCCAACGGCGTGGCAAACCCCAACGGCGAGTATATAAAAATGGGCAAGACCTATTGCGAACAGGTAAAAGACGGCAATCTTGAAAACGCGCTTATGGAAAAAGCCGGCAGTCCATATTTAACGCTTGAAAACTGGACTCCGTTCGACTTCGGCAACGGCGACAGCGGCAAAAACGCAACCACGTATTATTGCGACGTCGAATACAACGGTCTTAATTACCGCGGCGTGTATATCAAAGATTATCGTAAGGACAACGACAGCGCTCAAACGACGAACAGCCGCTACTGGACGGGTACCTATTGGTTTGAACAGCGCGACGCCATGTGGCAAATCGTGAAAGAAGAGGACGGCAAAGCCTATCTCGTCAGCAAAGAAATCTGGATCAGTCAGCGCTTCGCCGAGTCGGACGAAGGCGAGCTCACCTACGAAAACAGTTGGATTCGTTCTTGGCTGATCAATACGTGGATAAACGAATTGTTTACACCCGCGCAACAGGCGATTTTGCAGGGCAACGAAGCCTGTTTCGGCGACAAGATATTCTTGCCGAGTTCGGATGAGATCAGCATTAACAATCCCAAGCCGTTCGGGCTTTACAGGTATCCGTTCTGTCTGGGGGCGTATAAAGAAGTGTTGCAAGGTTACGGCGACAATTATTGCCCGTATTGGTTGCGCGACGGAATCGAAAAAGGGGAAAACGACAAAAACTACGTTACCTGCGTCGCTTCCTGCCCGCCGTTCGACCAAACAACTCAATATCTTGCCACGAAGACGTTTGTCGGAGTCGTGCCGGCAATCATAATCGAGCTATAATGGTAGCTTCTGAAAAAAACTTTTGCTCACGTTAAAACGTGAGCGAAACAAAAAAACATCTTTACGAGGTGAAATATGAATACAAAATCAAAGAAAAACTTAATAGCGGGCTTGCTTTTGCTTGTCTGTATGATTGCCTGCATTGCAATCGCGATGGCAATAATGCCGACCGTCGTTTATGCGGATTCGTCAAGCCCGTACCTGCAAGTCACTTGCGGTTCGATTGACAAATCCGGCCCGGGTTGGACTTGGGATACCGACGAGAGTTATAACGGTACGCTCACGCTCAACAACTACGACGGGCAGGAAATCGCAATCGGCGGAGTCAATAACGGCAAAGTGGATGTTGTGCTTGTCGGCGATAACAAAATCACCGTCACCGCTCCGCACGGTAACAGGGCGATCAGCGTATTCAACGTTTCCACCCTTACCTTTAAGGGTAGCGGTTCGCTCACCATAGACTTTCAGCATACCGCAACGACACAAGACTATATGTACGGTATTTACATTGACGGCGAAGGCAGTTCTAAAAACAACGGCAATCTGACGTTTGACGACAGTTGCATCGTCACCATAAAAGTTTACGGCGAAGTGGCAGCAAAAAACGGTTCGGTTGACGCAATTTACATGCATACGGACGACATCGGTTCGGGCAACGTGACCGTGGGCGAGAAAGCCACGCTCAATATCGACCTGCAGTGCGACAAAGATTATCAGACGTACGGCATTTTCGCCAAAGGCAGCATTGCTCTCAACGGCACGGTTGATATCAAAATGGAATATACGGGCTCGGGTTCGACTTACGACACATGGAGAGACGTATATACGTCTTCTTCGTACACAACCTGCTTGATTGGAAAAAATGCAACGATCACTTCCGTATGCCCCGGAAGTTCGGGCTCGTCGCTGACCGCGTTTCCACTTGTTGCCAACGGCACTGAAATGATTTCTTCCTGGACAAAGGTGTTGACAAGCGAACAGTATTTTGAAAACGACGACTGCCTCGTCCACGTTTGGGATAAGTGCGCCAATGGCGTAAGTTTCAAAAATTACTCTTACAACAAAATCGCCACGCCCCTTACGTTTGAAGACAAGGCGGAGTACGACGTTCCCTCCACCGTTTACGGCGGAGACGTTGCTCTTTCTTCCATTGCGCTTTCGGCAAGCGGCGGCAGCGGAGAATACGTATTTTCTGTCGTGAGCGCGGCAGACGGGAATAAAAACGGCGTCGGCATTGTTTCGACCGAATCCAATTTTAATAAAATATATGTCGCTCCAACGATTAGAGGCGTAAGTGAAGCCACGGAAATCACCGTCAGGGTGAAGGACAAATACGGATACTCGAAGACCATCACCGTAAATATCGGCGAGGTTGCCGCCCCCACGTACAGCGCAACCGTTGATCCCGTGGATTTCGGCACGGTGAGAGTGGGATATTCTCCGGTCACGCAAGTTCCCCTACGCGTTGTCAACACGGGTACGGGGAAAATCAACTGCGACCTTAATTCCATTACTCTCGAAGGGGAAAACGCAAGTTCTTTCACGTTAGATTACTATGCTAACCCCTATTCCGTCGGAGCGGGCATGGAGAATACTAAGTCGTGGAGCGTAAAGCCCAACAGCGGTTTGGCAGTGGGCACATACGTCGCCACGATAAAGTTCAGCGGAACACCTGAATATTCCAAGTACGGCGGATCGAGCGTGGAAGCAACCGCAACCGTCAGGTTTGTCGTTACAGAGCATGACTTTGACACTTCCACGTGGGAATACGACACGACAAAACACTGGAATCCCTGCAAAGACACGGGATGTGCAGTCCACGGCAACGAAGCCGCACATGACACCGCAGGTGAGTTGAAGAATGCAGTTGAAGCCACGTTTGATACGGACGGATACACCGGCGACAAATACTGCTCGGTGTGCGGCGCTCTGGCGGAAAAAGGCACGGTGATCCCCGCAGGCAAGTACATAAGAGAGAGCCGGGCAACCATGACTCCCGCCGCAATCACGGACAAATTGACGGCAAACGACCTTGTCTTTGCGTCACTTGACCCGTCCAAATACACGGTTGCGCTCTGGCGCGTGTTCGATCTCACGGATAACGCTTTGAACACCGCCAGCGGACAATATCCCAAAGACAGCAAGTTTATCGCAAATCACGAATATGCGATTGAAATCGAGTTTACCGCCGTTAGTCCTTACGTATACGATGAAATGCACGGCGATTATTGGTCGACGTTCACGCTCAACGGAAATGCAACCGATTTGGCGGCGGCGGTCCTCGTCGGTGGAGCAAGACAGCGCAGCATCGTTCTCGTTGCTGAGGACACCACCATCCCCGTCGCCGTGACGGGCGTTCAAGTGGATTTCGCTGGCGGCGAAACCATCGTCGTAAGAGACGGCGCGTACACCTTCAAAGCAACCGTTTCGGGCACCGGCGCGTTTGACAACACGGTCAAATGGAGCGTCATAGGCGGTTCGGCAGGCACGAGCATTTCGAGCGACGGCGTTCTCACCGTTGCCGCAAACGAAACCGCTTCCACTCTCACCATAAAAGCGGTTGCCAACGGAGATAGCGGCAAGTTTGCTACCAAGACGTTGGAGATCTATTCCAAAGTGACGATCAAGCAAGGCACAGGCTCCGAAGATCTTTACAAAAAGGCAGGGGAGACCGTCAGCCTCACCGCAATCGCCGCTCCTTCGGGCTATCACTTCACAGGTTGGACCAAGACGGGCGAAGGCACCTTTGCGGATAGTACCGCCAGCGAGACCGACTTTACAGTGTCCACGTCCAACGTGACGATACAGTCCAACTTCGAGTTGCACTCCGCAACCTCGGCAACCTGGCAATCGGACGGCACGAGACACTGGCACGTTTGTGCTTGCGGTGAAGAAGTGGACGTCGCTCCCCACGTGCCCGACCGCGCGGAAGCCACCGAAACCGAAGCCGTCACATGCACAGCCTGCGGATATATCATCACACCCGCTCTCGGACACGTTACGCACACCCCGGGCGAAGAATGGCTCTCGGACGATACCAACCACTGGCACAAATGCACGGGTTGCACCGAAAAACTCGGCGTTGCACCCCACACCTATGGAGATTGGACGGTCGTCACTCCCCCGACCGCGACGGTAGACGGTGAGCAGGAGCACATCTGCTCGGTTTGCGGCTATAAACAGGTCGAGAGCATTCCCGCGACGGGAGAACCCGCGCAAGTACCGGTGACTGTCACGGGCGGTAACGGCACGGGCAACTATACCGAAGGAGAAACGGTCACCATCACGGCAAACGCCCCCGAAGAAGGGAAGACCTTTAAGGGATGGAGAGACGCGAGCGGCAATATCGTCAGCACGGATGTCACCTATACCTTCACCGTCACGGGCGAAGTATCGCTCACGGCGGTTTATGAGGACATCAACGCGGGCGGCGGCGAGCAACCCGGCGGCGGGCAACCCGGTGGCGAACAATCCGAAAAGACGGGACTTTCGGGCGGACAGATTGCAGGAATCGTAATCGGTTCGGTGCTGCTTGCGGGAATCGGCGGATTTGCAATCTTCTGGTTTGCAGTCAAGAAAAAGAAGTTCGCCGACCTGATTGCATTGTTTAAGAAGAAATAACCGGCATTAAACAATAGGCATTAAACAATCACCCCTTGCCTTTAGGGGCAAGGGGAAAGCAAACGGAGATAACAATAAGAAAAGATCAAGAAATGTCTTAATAACGTTTCAGCGACGCATGTAATGGTTGATATTACGTTAGCGGAATAATCAAAGAGAGCAATGAGCCGTTCGGTTTCCGAGCGGCTCAAATTGTAAAATAGGGGTATGATGCTTTATCTTATCGTTGGGTGGTGCTTTAATTGCACAAAATCAGCAATATGAGTTTTTTATAAATTCTTTGAATTTATAGGCACAGTTTAGTAGCAAAAAATTCTCGAAGAAAAAATAATACGAACTCATTATCTGAGTTCGTATTATTGTCATTTGGTGACCCACCGGAGATTCGAACTGTGCAAAAAATAGTTGATTTTTGCGTGATATGTACTGATAATAGTACATTCAACCGCTTGAAAAATATCGCCGTCAAGGCGATTTAGCGATAGCGTAGAACAAGCGCACCGGGGTGCGCAACTGCCGTATGGTTATTGCGTGGAAGATGTCCTTTGTAATTGTACGTGATAGCCGTTGCAGGTGTCTTTGTTGCAAAAGAATTTGTCGGGGGATCGGGGGTGCTTCAAGCACCCCGTCACCGACAAATACTTAACTTGATTATAGGTATTTAACTTTCCGCAAAATGCCTACAAATAATCCCCTTGAAAATATCAAAAGTCGCATAATCGTGTCGGGCAACGTTGTTGAGATTACAACGTATGAGCGTGGATATTTTAAGAATTATCACGATGCAAAAAAAGTTGGTCGTTCTAGCAAAAATACCACTAATGAAGATAAATCTTTTAACCGTGAAAAAGTGTTGCAACGTGCAAGGGCTCGTGTGCGCCGTCTTGCGTGCGCTAACCCTCAATTAAATAAATTCTTTACACTTACATTTGCCGACAATATCACCGATTTGAAATATGCAAATAATCAATTTTGCAATTTTGTCAAACGTCTAAATAGATACCTTGCGAAAATGAAAAAAGATAAAATGCAATATATAGCGGTTGTCGAGTTTCAAAAGCGTGGTGCAATTCATTATCACTTGCTTTGCAATCTTCCGTTTATATCCGCAAAGATGTTGCAAGAGATTTGGCAGAATGGTTTTGTTAAGATTAACAAGATTGATGACGTTGACAACGTGGGTGCGTATGTAACGAAGTATATGTCAAAAGACAATGAAGACGAAAGACTTGTTGGCAATCGTTGTTATTTTACGTCACAAGGCTTGCAAGAGCCTACAACGGTAGAAGAAAACGGAGTAGAAAACACAATTACGCATTTGTTGCTTGCTGGTGACATCGAATTACAAAAAGAGCCTTACAAAAACACGTTTTATAATGAGCATTTCGGGATGATAGAATATACCCAACTAACGCTTGTAAAGCCTTTTAGCATATCTTTGTTAAATGTACAAGATTAGAATCCAAAACGCTTTTTGTATTCTTCATAATATTTGTCATATAAGTTTTCTATCTCTTTGCCGAAACCGTCTTTGTGTTCGAGAGATATTTTGAGTTGTTCTTTTTGAAAGTTTTTATCATTGCCAACAATATCTCTGATTAACTCGGGAGCAAGCATTGCTTTTATTTTGTCATATCCGAGCATTTCGTGCGGAGATACATTAAATATTATGCAAATCTTTATAAATGTATCAAAATCGGGTTCACGTTTTCCGCTTGTCCATTGGCTCACGGTATTTTGTTTTACTCTCAAAGCGTAGGCTAATTGTGTTTGAGATATCCCACGTTCTTTCATTATTGCCGATAGTTTTTTTGCAAATTGATTATACATATTTGTAGCTCCTAATTAAAAAATATCTCATTTTGAGAAAATTTTCAACTTAATATTTCAAAAAATACTTGACTATCTCAAAATGTGATGATAATATAATCTCAACAACACGTTGTGTTGTGGGGTGTAATCGAATAAATACTAATAAATCCTAGTATAAATCTTGATTATGTCGTAAGCCTACACCCCTTACGGCATTCTCATATAAAAAGGAAAACTATGTCGCAAATGGAACAATACGTCCAATATCTTTTTGAACGTGAAAAGAGTAGGGAATTGCATTGCACCTACACGGTTTCAACGTGGGCAGATAAATGGCTTAACGCATTCAAAAAACAAAACTTGCGAGATTCTTCCATTGATAAGTATAAACGCACGATAAAGCATATCAAGGCATTGTTCGGTGATATGCAGATTGCAAATCTTGAAGTTGTAGAGTGCCAAGAAATATTCAATAGCATTGACAAACCGAGCGTGAAAGACGATTGTTTCGCTTTGCTTAATGAAATGTTGGATAAAGCCGTGAAATGCCGATATATCGAGTCTAATCCATTTGGCGCAATCGAGATTAAGAAACACAAGAAAAAGCACGGAAAAGCCTTTACACGAGAGCAAGAAGCACGCTTCGTTGAAGCCTGCAAAACAAACTATCGTGGGCTTGCGTTCTTAATTGGTTTGTATTGCGGTTTACGTCGTGGCGAGATATTAGCACTTACTCCCGATGATATACATATCGAAGAAAGATATATCGTTGTAAATAAGCAAATGCAAGAAGGGAAAACTGTTCCACCAAAGACGGAAGCAGGCATTCGCAATGTGCCGATTTTGGACAATCTCTATCCGTATTTGAAAGATATTGATTTTTCAAAACACGATAGATTGTTCCCGATAAAAGAACACGCATTGCGTGAGCATTTCCAAAACGCATTGAAAGCAAGTGGCTTGGACGGTATGGGTTTTACAATACATTCACTTCGTCATACTTATGCAACGAGATGTGCCGAAAAAAACGTTGCGCAAGTGATGACACAAAAGTGGATGGGGCATTCGTCTGCCGAGATGACGCAATCTGTTTATACGCACGTCAATGATGACTTCGAACAAGAAGAAATCGCAAAATATAATAAGGGGGTAAACGATACTTATAATCAAGAAAAAAAGACCATTCGACAATAAAAAAATTAGACTATATACTTAGTATATAGTCTAAAAGTGTGGTGACCCACCGGAGATTCGAACTCCGGACCATCGCATTAAAAGTGCGGTGCTCTACCGGCTGAGCTAGTGAGTCTTTGGCAGGGGTAGCTGGATTTGAACCAACGAATGCCAGAATCAAAATCTGGTGCCTTACCGCTTGGCGATACCCCTATCCAGCGCAGTCTATAATATCACTTCATCAAAGATTTTGCAACAAAAACGACTGCATTTTTTGAGTAAATTTGATATAATCATCAAATTTTTGTTAAAATCCGCAATTGAGCGAATTTTATATATGAAACTCCTTTCGGAGTGTCGTATCATTATGGGGTGAATAGTGGGATTCGCTCCGTTTGACCTATGCGATGTTCTCGCACGGCACAGGCATACACTTTTATGTACGCACGGCAAAGCAAGGTCGGCACTATCACGCCGGGGCAGGCAAACAATTCACAGGATTGTTTGCTTTTCTGCCCGTTCGAATCCGACGGATTTTCATCGAAATCAAACTATATGAACTCCTTTCGGAGTGTCGTATCATTATGGGGTGAATAGTGGGATTCGAACCCACGACCTCCAGGGCCACAACCTGGCACGCTAACCAACTGCGCTATATCCACCATAATGGCGAGCCTGAAGAGATTCGAACTCCCGACACACGGCTTAGAAGGCCGTTGCTCTATCCTGCTGAGCTACAGGCTCATATCTTCAACGTTTTGAAGATATTGTGGAGCGGGTGATGGGAATCGGACCCACGCAATCAGCTTGGAAGGCTGACATTCTACCATTGAACTACACCCGCACAGAGATTGCAGACGCAACGAAAAGCTGCATATTCAATCCAATGCTTGACAATATTATCACATCGGCGGTTTTATGTCAAGAAATTTGCGTTAGATTTACTATTTTGGCGACAAATTTTGTGTTTGTGACCACGACGTAGGCATAAGACGGACTCGAGCCGCGCGCGGAGTATATCGAGCCGGGGTTGACGAGCGTGACGCCTGCGTATTCGTCGATAGCGGCAAAGTGCGTGTGTCCGTACAAAACGAGCGTGCAACCGAGTTCGAGCGCGCGCATAGAGAGTGCTGTCAAATCGCTTTTGACGCGGTATTTGTCGCCGTGAGTGAGCAAAATACGCACGTTTTCAACTTCTATGACTTGCTCGTCGTCAAAGCCGCAATACGGGTCGCAATTGCCTTTGACGGCGTGAAAGCCTTTGTGCAGCGGCATATCTCCGAGCGAGAGCAAGCCGTCGCCGAGAAAGAACACGAGATCGCTTTCGTTTGCGACGGATAGGAGCTTGTTTGGCAGCGGCATGCCGTGACTGTCCGAGAAAACGGTGATTGTCTTCATTGCATAGAATTGACCAAATCGAGCATGGCTCTGAGCGCGCGACCGCGGTGGCTGACGGAGTTTTTCTCTTGCTGTGACGCTTGAGCAAACGTCTTGCCAAGCTCTGTGGAATAGAAAAGCGAGTCGTATCCGAACCCTTCGCTGCCGCGTTCTTCAAACAAAATCGTGCCGTCCACGCGTCCGGTTGCGGTGAGAGTTTTTCCGTCGGGATAGCAAAGCGCGATGACCGTTGCAAAGTGAGCGGAGCGGTCTTTTGCGCCGTCCAAATTCTTGAGAAGGAGCGCGCGATTTTTTGCGTCGTCGTGCTCTGGCCCTGCATATCTTGCCGAATACACGCCTGGCGCGCCGTCAAGAGCGTCAACCATAAGCCCCGTATCGTCCGCAAGCGTGGGTATGTTTGCAAGAGCGAGAATTGCGCGAGCCTTTATGAGCGCGTTTTCTTCGAGTGTCGAGCCTGTTTCTTCCACGTCCACGTCAATGCCCAAATCTTTGAGCGAGAGCAGCTGATCGAAAGAGTCGCCGAGAATGGCTTTGATTTCTTGGAGTTTGTGTTGATTGTTGGTTGCGATTGCGAGTTTCATATTTTTCACCCATGCGCGCATGCGCGTGCGTATCAATGAATGTATTCTGTCAAAAGCCGCATCGATTGGGCTTATTCTGTCTTTGGCGAGAGATCTTTTATGGATTTTGCCACGTTGATGAAGTGGTCGGCGATACGTTCGGAGTCGGATGTTAGCGACAAGTATTGCGCGCCGACGTCGGGAGTGCAAAGATTTTCGCGCATACGATTGATGTGATTTTGCTCCATTTCTTCGGTGAACGCGTCAATGGTTTCTTCTATCTCGTTTGCCTCGGTGTACGAGCGCATATCCACGTTGACGTACGCCTTCATCACCTTTTGGAACAAGTCGTCGATGAGTTGTTGTAAGCGGCGAATTTCGCTCACGGCAACGTCGGAGAACTTTTGATCGGAGTTTTTGAGCTTGTCGGCGTATTCGATGATGTTTTCCGCATAGTCGCCCACGCGTTCGAGGTCGGAGATTGTGTGGAATGTGGATGAAAGATAGATATGGTCTTTGTCGTTCAATTCGAGATTGGAGAGTTTGACGACAAATCGCGCGATTTCTTTGTTTAGGAAGTTGAGCTCGTTTTCGTTCTTGCGGAAATTGTCTATATCGGTATAGTCGAGCGTGCAAATCACGTCGCAAGCCTTGTCGAAGTTGTGCATTGCGATTTCCGCCATATTGACGATTTCGTTTTTGGTCTGCGCAACGGCGATAGGCGGCGTTGAGAGCAAGTGCTCGTCGATGTAGAAGAATTTTTCTTGCGGTTCGGCGGCGTTTTTCTTTTCGGGGACTATCTTGGTGACGAATTTCACAAGCAAGTTTGTGAGAGGCAGCATAAACAGCACCGTCAACACGTTGAATATGGTGTGAAACATAGCAAGTTGTGTTTGCGGCGCGCCGGGGAACATTTTTTCAAACAGCCAACCGAAAGTGATGACTTTTGCGGGGTTGACAGCCTTTGAGATTTCACGCATCATCATCGCGACAATCATAAACACCACAACGCCCGATACGTTGAAGAAAAGGTGAATGAGAGCGGTACGTTTTGCGTTGGTGCTTGAAGTGATGCCCGCAATGATTGCCACAACGCACGAGCCGATGTTCGAGCCCATTGTGAGATATATGCCTTGATCGAGAGTGATAAGCCCCGTAAAGACCATGGTTATCGCAACCGATGTCATGACGGACGAGCTTTGAATGATTGCCGTGAAAACCGCGCCGATAAGCACGAGAAGGATGGGATTTTTGATGAGCGCGAGAAAATTTTTGACGGCTTCCATCTTTGCGAAATCGCCCATAGAGCCGCTCATCATATCAAGACCGACAAACAGCATGCCGAAGCCTGCCAAAATGCCGCCGACCTTTTTGACGACGTCCTTTTTTGCAAAAGCCATGACAAACGCGCCTATACCTGCGAAGGTGGAAAACACAACGCCTGTCGAAATGGTGTTTTCAAACATACCGAGCGCGGTGATCTGACCTGTGATTGTCGTGCCGATGTTTGCGCCGTAAATGACGGTTGCAGCTTGCATGAGCGACATAATGCCCGCGTTGACAAAACCGATCACCATGACGCTTGTTGCGCCCGAGCTTTGAATTGCCGCTGTTGCCACCGTGCCGATGCCCACGCCCATGAGCTTGCTCTTGGAAGTGCGAGCGAATAGTTTTTTGAGTTTGTTGGAGCTGACCGATTCGAGATTGGCACTCATCATCGTACATGCGATGAGAAAGATACCGATGCCGGCAATCAACGTCAGCACAGCCGTTGCGATTTGAACAGGTGTCATATTGTAAGTGTTTGCGCGCCGAGCGTGCCGTTTGAGAGAAACACTCTCCATTGTCTTCTTATTACTACAAACATTATAGAGTAAATACTCAACCTTGTAAAACGATTTGACAAAGACGATGCAAAACATTCTTTGCGCAAATCGTCGTTATCTCCATTGTTTCCATCAAGTCGGATTTTATTTCGTACAGCGTGTATCTTATCTTTTGTCTGATATGCTTTTTTGTTTGGCGGTGAATTGCGTGTCGGACAGAGATTTCTTGCAATTTGGCGATTTTGGCTTGATTTACGCGTAAAACACGATAAGTGTATCAATATTTTGAAATACGAAAAGTGTAAATACATGTCGATATAAGACACTATAAGTGTTGTAAATAATAGCGTATAGGACGAATTTTGGCGGTTTTGGGGTTGAAAACGTCAAAAATGCGCAAAATAAAACACGATAAGTGTTATATCGTGTTTTTGTCGGCTATGTAGTTTTGTTGTCGCTTTTTTTGCGAGTGGTCGGTTTACTTGTCAGGTTGACTTCGATTGATGAAACGGCTTGAAATCGTCTTCTTCGTGGAGATTGCCCGTCAAGTCGTTTTGAAGGAGCAAACCGCGTTGCACGGCTTTGTAACCGTATTTTTTGCGGATCTCGTCAATCGTGTCGTCAAGTTTTTCTTTTCTGCCGTCGTTGTCGTCAAAAAGGCTGAGTTGCACTTCGGTCCTGTCCGACAGCCTGATTGCGCCCACCGTGATTGCTCTAAGCGGCTCGCTGAAATTGTGTATTTTGCAAAGAAGATCGAACGTTGCTTTGGCAATATCGCCCGAGTTTGCGCTCGCAGGTGACAGCGACACTTGCTTTGACGTCCAATTGAGCGCGGGATTTTTGATTGCAAGGTACACGCCGTTTGCCACAAGTCCGTAGCCGCGAAGTTGCAAAGCCACCATTTCGGCAAGGGCGTATATGACGATTTTTGCCTCGTCCGCGCTCTCGATGTTTCTCGGAGTGGTCGTGCCTTTTGACACGCTCTTGGGGATGCGCACGTCATAGTATTTTTTCACTTCTTCCGTTTCTATGCCTTGCGCCGCGTTGACAAGCGTGTCCGCGATTATGCCGAATTGATAACGCAAAGCGTTACGGTCGGCGTTTGCAAGGTCTTTTATGGTGCGGATGTTGAGTTTTTCAAGTTTTTCGGACGTGTGTTTGCCCACCATTATCATTTCGCTCGGCGGCATATTGCCAATGATTTGCATATAGTGTTTTTCGTCAAGAACAGTGGTTGCGTCGGGCTTTTTTAAGTCGCTGCCGAGTTTTGCAAGCGTTTTTGTGAAAGACACGCCCACGGATATTGTCAGTCCGGTTTTTTCTTTGACGGTTTTTCGCAACGTATCGGCAATGTCTTTGCCGTCTCCGAACAGTCTTTCACATCCCGTCACGTCAAGCCAACACTCGTCTATGCCGAAACTTTCCACTCTGTCCGTAAAAGACGTGTAGATTTCAAAGACTTGTTTGGAGTATTTGACGTACTCGTCAAAATGCGGCTCGACAAGCACGAGTTCGGGGCATTTTTGCTTGGCTTCCCAGATGGTTTCGGCGGTTTTTACGCCCGCTTGTTTCGCAAGCTGATTTTTGGCAAGAACGATGCCGTGTCTTGCCTTGGGATCTCCGCAAACGGCAAGCGGCATCCCGTCGTATTCGGGATGCAGTTTTTGTTCCACCGAAGCGTAGAAGTTGTTTAGGTCGCAATGCAAAATTGTTCTTCCCACGATTTGATTATATACGATTTTGTCTTGCAAAACAAGCGGTTCTAGTTTATAATATGTCATAGAAATTTATTATTCGCGCAAAGGCGTGCTTATATCCGCGCCGTGCGCAAGGAGTAGAATATGATTTTGGTCACGGGCGGAGCCGGCTATATCGGCTCACATTGTGTAAGAGAACTCAAAGAACGCAACATGGACGTGGTGGTGTACGACAATCTTTCCACCGGTCATATCGAATCTGTTCCGTCCGACGTTCCGTTTGTGAAGGGCGACATCTTCGACGTGCAACTTTTGAAGGACACTTTTGAGAAGTATCACGTTGATTCCGTCATTCACTTTGCGGCGTTTTCGCTTGTTGGCGAGAGCATGTCAAACCCTGCAAAGTACTATCACAACAACGTTGCGGGCACGCTTGCTCTTCTTGACGCAATGATTGCAAGGGACGTGAAGTATCTCGTGTTCTCGTCATCGGCGGCAACCTACGGCGATTGCGGCGACGGTCTTATCACCGAAGAAAGCCCCCAACATCCCACCAGCGTGTACGGACAGACGAAACTTATGATGGAGCAGTTTATGCAAGACTACGACAAAGCGTACGGCTTGAAATACGTTGCTCTTCGCTACTTCAATGCGGCGGGCGCGCACAAGAGCGGTGAAATCGGCGAGGCTCACAACCCCGAATCGCACCTTATCCCCATCATCTTGCAGGTGGCAAACGGCACGAGAGATCATATCGGAATCTTCGGAGAAGATTATCCCACGCCTGACGGCACTTGCGTGAGAGATTACATCCACATCACCGACCTTGCCGACGCTCATATCCGCGCGCTCGATTATCTCAAACACGGCGGCAAATCCACGCACTACAACCTTGGCAACGGCAACGGTTTTTCCGTCAAACAAGTCATCGATATGACCGAGAAAGTGACGGGGCTTTCCATCAAACGCACCGTAGAAGGACGTCGTCCCGGCGACCCGGCAACGCTTGTCGCTTCAAGTGAAAAAATCAAGCGCGAACTCGGTTGGAAGCCGCAATACGACAGCCTTGAAAGCATCATTTCATCGGCTTGGAAGTGGCATCATTCTCATCCGCACGGCTTTGAGAAGTGACGTGTTTTTCTATATTGTCGCACAGTCTAAGCGACGTTTTTGTCGCATAAAGTATACAAACACCATTTAGGAGGGGGAGTCGGCTTATGTCGGTCAAAAAAGCAATCATACCGTGCGCAGGGTTCGGCACTCGATTTTTGCCGGTGACGAAGGTTTTGCCAAAGGAGCTTTTGCCCATAGTGGACAAGCCTGCGCTTTCGTATATCGTGGAAGAGGCGGTGGCAAGCGGCATAGAAGAGATCATGATAGTCATATCTCCCGAAAAGGAAGATATCAAGCGTCTTTTCATGCCCAATGCCGCACTCAACGCGCACCTTGAAGAAGTTGGCGACACTAGGTCTTTCGCGCTTGCCAACGAGCCTGTCAATGCCAAGATATCGTTTGTCACCCAAGAGATTATGAACGGCAACGGAAACGCGATTTTGCTTTGCAAAGAGTTTGTCGCAGGCGAGCCGTTTGCGGTGCTTTTCGGCGACGACGTGATGTATGTGGGGGGCGGCGAGCCTGTCACAAAACAGCTTATAGACGCGTTTGACAAGACGGGAGGCACGATTGTGGGCTGCCAACACACGCCCGAAGACGTGGCAAGACGTTGCGGCGTGATGATCGTTGACAAAAAGGTGACAGACAAGATCACCAAAATCAAGGGGATTGTTGAAAAACCGCAAGGCGAGATCCCGAGCAAACTTGTGTCTTTGGGGCGTTTTGTCTTGACTTCCGACATATTCGATGCGATAGAGAAGACTCCTTTGACGCACGGCGAAGCGTACTTGACGGATGCAATCAACATCGTTGCCAAAAGCAAGGGCGCGTATGCGTGCGAGTTTGAGGCAAGACGATACGATATAGGCAACAAAGAAGGTTTTCTCGAAGCCACGATAGAGTACGGACTGAGAGACGAGCAGTTGAAAAAGAATTTCAAAAAATATATTGACGGCATAAAATCGGGCGCAATAGACGTGTGCTGACGATATTGACAATATTGTCAAAATGCGGCATCTAAACGCATATTTTTGCGTTTTTGCGGCAATAGGTTTTGTGCAAAAGAGCAACGATGCAAAAGACTTGTGACATTTGTAGACGCAAGGCGGCCGAGCTTTTCGACCGTGTGACCGAAAACGGAAGAACGGTTGAGTACGCTTATTGTCAGGCGTGCTATACGTCGTTGCTCAAAGACGGCAAAAGCCCGAGCGAAGAGGCAAAAAAACGTATCGCGCGCATAGGCAAAGAGTGCGACGTGTGCGGATACACGCAAGAAAAGTTCAAGCAGACTTTCCTTTTCGGCTGTCCCGAGTGCTATGAGCAGATGCGAGATATCGCCATTGATAGCGCGCTCAAAGCGCAGGGCATGACGTATGCCGATTTACAAAATCCGAGACCTGCTTTTTGTCAAGGCGGCATGGATATGCACAGCACGCTTTTTTATCAAAAAGAATCCCGTTGCGGTGATTTTGAAAGTCACAAAATCTTGAAGAGCGCAAACGAGTGTACGCTCCAAGAGCTTGTCAAAAACAACGTGGTGTCATCTCGTATTCGCCTTGCAAGAAACGTGCGCGGCATGGAATTTCCGCGCAATCGCAAGATGGTGGACGAAAGGGACGTCAATCTCATCAACGGCGCGTATGCGGCTGCCGTGGGACTTATAAACGCAAGGCTGTCGCCGATGCAAAGACTCACCAAAGACGAGAAAAAGGCATTGATAGAACGCCACATTATCTCACTTTCGCTTGCCAACAACGATGCGGGAGCGGTGATTGTGGAAGGCGATAAAAGGTACGGCGGATTGTCCGTCATGCTCAATGAAGAAGACCATATACGAGAGCAATGCGTCGTTGACGGATTCGATCTGCACGGCGCGTATGAAAAGATAAAGGCGTATGACGACAGACTGCTTGCAACCTTGCCCGTTGCATACGACAGACAGCTCGGATTTTTGACGGCGTGCCCCACCAATCTCGGCACGGGTATGCGCGCGTCCGTGATGCTGTTCTTGCCTGCGCTCAAAAGGGCGGGAGCGATCGAAGATGCGCTCAAAACCTTCAAGAGCGAGTTCGGCTTGACGGTGCGCGGAGTTTTCGGCGAAGGCAGCGACGCCATGTACGATATGTATCAAATCTCCAATTCTCGCACGCTTGGAGTGGGAGAAGAAGAGATAATAGAGCAAGTGGAGCAAGCGGCGGTGAGAATGTGCTATCTCGAAAGAGTCGCGCTTGAAAAACTTGCAAAGGAGCAACAAACTTCGCTTTTGGACGGCATATCCAAGAGCTATGCGGTGTTGAAGGGAGCGTACGCACTCACGGCTCAGGACTTGATGAAGTTGCTCGTTGACGTCAAAATGGGCGTCATTTTGGGCGTATTGCCCATCAAATCGACACAAAAACTGGATGAAACGATATGGTCTTGCACTTCGTCCGCGCTGAAAATCGTTGCGGGCGAGTCAAGCGAAGAGCGTGACAAAACGCGCGCTCGGATCGTCAGAGAAATACTTTCGGAGACAACATGATTTATTCGCACAATGCACAACAGGTTATGCAAATAGCCCAAGATCTTGCCGCCAGAACGGGTGGTCTAGTATGCACTGAGCATTTGCTCTACGGCTTGCTTGCCGTTGACGGATCGGCGGCGCAAAGGCTGCTCAACCAATGCGGAATATACGACAAAGACGTGCTTTCGGTGTTTCAGCCCATGCCGATTCGCAACAACGTGCAGTTGTCGTCAAGGGCGTTCAACGCGTTTTCGGGCGCAAAAGACGTTGCGGCGAGAATAGGCTCAACGGCGGTTGGTACGGAACATATTTTGTATACGTTGCTTGACGAAACAAGCTCGGTTGCGGTGCAGATTTTGCGCACTTTCGGCATAGATCCCGAGAGTTTGCAAAGGCTTGCGTACAGCGCGATCGTCCAAGGTGGCGGAGCGCAACCAAGCATGTGCGGAGCAGGCTCGAAAGAGAGCGTCAACGACGCTTTGGCAGGCTACGTCAGCGATTTTTACGGGGACGGTGCACAAGCCGAAAGAACCCAAAATAGCGAGTTAGATACCGCATTTTCACAATCTTTCGGTCGCAATACAGAAGAGAAGAGCGCGGATTTCGATTTGTCCAAATTCGGCACGGACTTGACGCAAAAAGCGCGTGAAGGCAAGCTCGATCCCGTCATCGGCAGAGGCAAGGAAACCGAGCGTGTGATACAGGTGCTTTGTCGCCGCACAAAAAACAACCCCGTTCTCATAGGCGAGCCGGGTGTGGGTAAGAGTGCGGTTATTGACGGACTTGCGCAAGCGATCGTCAAAGGTGACGTGCCCGACGCTTTGCGCGGAAAAACCGTGTTTTCCCTTGATCTAACGTCACTTGTTGCCGGCACGAGATACCGCGGCGACTTTGAAGAAAGGCTCAAAGCAACGCTTTCGGGCATCAAGCAAAGGGGCAACGTTCTGCTGTTCATAGACGAAATCCACACCATATTGAAGGCAGGCTCGTCCGAGGGCGGACTTGACATTGCCAACGTTCTGAAACCCATGCTTGCAAGGGGCGAATTGCAGACGATAGGTGCAACCACGCTTGAAGAATATCGCAAACAATTTGAGCAAGACAGCGCATTAGAACGCCGTTTTCAGCCTGTTTTGGTGGAAGAGCCGAGCGTGAGCGACACAATAGAAATTTTGCAAGGTTTGAAAGAAAAATACGAGAAACATCACGGCGTTGTCATCACGGACGAGGCTATATCTTCGGCGGCGATACTCTCGGACAGATACGTTGCGGACAGATTTTTGCCCGACAAGGCAATCGACCTTATTGACGAGGCGGCATCCAAAAAGAAAATTTTCAACTTTATGACACCCGCCGAAATTCGAGATCTTGACGAGAAGATAAAACAAGCGGATTTGGATTTGTTCGAGGCGAAAAGACGTGACAATTTCGAGCTTTGCGTGAAATATAAGGCACTCAGGGACGACTATATCGAAAAACGCGAAAAAGCGGAGATCGAATGGAAGGAAAAGTGTGCCAACGTGTCTTTGTCCATCGGCGAAGACGAGATTGCCGAGATCGTGGGCAATTGGACGGGTATCCCCGTGAAGAAAATCACGCAAGGAGAGAGCGAAAAACTTGCAGGACTCGAAGATATTCTCAAATCGAGAGTCATCGGTCAAGACGACGCGTGCTCAGCGGTGGCAAGAGCGGTCAAGCGCGCAAGGGCGGGACTGAAAGATCCCAAACGTCCGATCGGCTCGTTCATATTCCTTGGTCCGACAGGCGTCGGAAAGACGGAGCTTGCAAAGGCTCTTGCAGGAGCGTTGTTCGGTGACGAAGACCTTCTTGTGCGCATAGACATGAGCGAGTATATGGAAAAGGACAGCGTGTCAAGGCTCATCGGTTCTGCTCCGGGGCTTGTCGGCTTTGAAGAAGGCGGACAGCTCACCGAAAAGGTGCGTAGAAAGCCCTATTCCGTGGTGCTGTTCGATGAAATCGAAAAGGGACATCCCGACATATTCAATCTTTTGTTGCAAATCCTTGAAGACGGCATACTCACGGACAGCCACGGTCGCACGGTGAGTTTCAAAAACACGGTGGTTATTCTCACGTCCAACATCGGCGCAAAAGAAGCGGCAACGCCCCATCGCGCGCTCGGTTTTGCGTCATCGGCGCAGGTTGAAAACGATTTCGAAAGAGCAAAAGACAGCCACATTCAAGCCTTGAAACAGGTGATGAAACCCGAGATTGTCAACCGCATAGACGAGATTGTCGTATTCAAAAAACTTGACAAAGACAGCCTTGTCAAGATTGCCGATCTTATGCTTGCGTCCCTTGTCAAACGTCTTGGCGAAAGGGGAGTCGGCGTTGAGTTTTCAAAGGATGTAAAAGACTATCTCGTCACGGTGGGATACGATCCCGAATACGGCGCAAGACCGTTGAGAAGGACGATCCAACGCCTTGTGGAAGACGTGCTGAGCGAGAAGATCATCCGCGGCGAAATCGGCTCGGGCGACAAGGTGAAGATTGGTTTTTCAGGCGACAAGCTCACCTTTGAAAAAGCGTAAAAGCACCGCCACGCAATCGCAATTGACGGCAAAATTTGTTTTTGCAATCGGCTTTTGGAAGAAAAACGTTGTCACAAACGTTAAAATTTTCCGAAAGCCGATTTTGGTTTTTTACGAAAAAACGTCATCTAATCAACCCAAAATGCTATTTTTGGCACGCTTTGAAAAATTTGGATTTTAAGGTGCAAAAAATTGTCCTTTTGCTATTGAATATTTAGATAAAACTTGTTATAATACAGATAATAAAGAATCTTAGGAGGTTACTTTATGAGAATTGAAATTTTCGGCAAAAACTACAACCCCAGCGATTCGCTCAAAGCAATCACCGAAAAGAAATGCGCAAAACTCGACAGACGTTTTGACGACGACGCGGAAGTGAAATTCACCGTAACCTACGAGAACGGCGATTACACCACCGACATGGTTGTCACCGCAAAAGGCGTGACCTACCGCGCAAGCGCGCAAGGAGAGTCTCCCTTCGACAACATCGACGAAGTCATTCCGAGACTTTTGGGACAGGTGCGCAAGCAAAAAGACATTTGGGAAAAGGACAAGAAGGGCGCAGTCACCGACACGCCCGACGATGAAGATAGATGAAAGTCGGAATATCAACCGCCACGTTTTTTTTGAAAGAATTGACCGAGAATGCGTTCTCGGTCATTCAACGTTGTGGGGGAGAAACATGCGAGGTGTTTCTCACCACTTTTTGCGAGTATGAAAAGTCGTTCGGCGATCTTTTGAAAGAGCGCAAAGGCGACCTTGACGTATACTCAGTGCATGCGCTCAATACCGAGTTCGAGCCGCAGCTTTTCAATCTTGCGCCGCGCACTTACAACGATGCGGAAAATATGTTCCGCAAAGTGCTTGCCGTTGCAAAGACCATAGACGCAAAAGCCTACACGTTCCACGGACAAGGCAGGCTCAAACGCAACGCATATTTCGATCCCGTGTTTGTTGGCAAACGCCTTGAACGGCTTGGCGAGATAGCAGACGAATACGGTGTGAAACTGTGCCTTGAAAACGTGCATTGGGCGGTGTTCAACACTCCCGATTTTTACGTCAAGGCAAGAGATTACGCGTCGAACGTCGGCACGGTGCTTGACATCAAACAGGCGTGGCAATCGGGCTTTGATTGGCGAGAATATATCAACGTGATGGGCTCTCACCTTTCCAACGTGCATTTGTCCGACGTCAAGGACGGCGAGATAAAGATGGTGGGCAAGGGCGATTTCCCTTTCAAAGAGCTTGTTGAAAGGCTCAAAGACGTTGGCTACGACGGACCGCTCATGATCGAGCAGTACGCCAAAAACTACGACTCCTACGATGAAGTGAAAGAGTCGGTTGAATACTTGAAAAACATTTTGGAGGCATAAATACAATGCAAATCAAATTTGACTTTAACAATATGATGGAGTCGTCTATCGGCGACAAGGGCATAAGCGAAAAGGACATACAGGCAGTCACCGGCAAAGCGGCGGACAGTTATGCGTATTTCGAGAAAAACCGCGGCACAGGCTGGATGGGTTGGGCGGAGCTTCCGTACAATCAAGAAGAGATCGTGCGCGACATCATCTACACGGCGGCGGACGTGAGAGCGCATTACGACAATTTCGTGGTGCTCGGCATCGGCGGCAGTGCACTCGGTCCTATGGCGGTGTTCAACGCGCTTTGCCATTTCAGATACAACGATCTCGACCAAAAGAAACGCGGAGTCAAATTCTTTGTTGAAGACAACGTCGATCCCGAGCGTATGCTTGCGCTTCTTGACGTCATCGACGTGGAAAAGACCATGTTCAACGTCATCACCAAGAGCGGCGCGACGTCCGAGACGATGAGCCAATATCTCATCATCACCGACATCTTGAAGAAGAGATGCGGCAAGGATTGGGCAAAACATATCATCGCCACCACTTCCGAGAGCAAGGGCAACCTTATCAAGCTCGCAAAGAAGGAAGGATTCAAGACCTATTATATCCCGGACGGCGTGGGCGGACGTTTCAGCGAGCTTTGCCCTGTCGGACTTTTGCCGGCGGCGGTGCTCGGAATCGACATCATCGGACTTTTGCGCGGCGCGGCAGAGATGGACAAGGCGTGCAACTCTTCCAATCCCTACAAAAACCCCGCTCTTATGGCGGCAACCTTGCAATACATCGCAATGGAGCAAAAGGGCATCAACGTATCCGTTATGATGCCGTATGCCGACAGCCTCAAACTCATGGCGGACTGGTATTGTCAGCTTTGGGGCGAGAGCCTTGGCAAAGCGGTGGACTTTGACGGCAACGTCGTGCACAAGGGACAAACTCCCGTCAAATCTCTCGGCGTTACAGACCAACACTCCCAAGTGCAACTCTACACCGAAGGTCCGTTTGACAAAGTCGTGACGTTCATTGCGGTGAAGAAGTATCGCGGCGACGTGGTTATCTCCGAAGGCGCGGAAGAATTCCCCGACGTGAACTTCCTTTGCGGACACACGATGGGCGAGCTTATCAACACCGAAAGACAAGCCACCGAATATGCGCTCACTCGCTCAAAGCACATGAACCGCACAATCGAACTTGACGAAGTCAACGCCGACACGATCGGACAACTTCTCATGTTCTTCCAGCTCGAAACTGCCTATTGCGGCAAGATGCTCAACATCGACACGTTCAACCAACCGGGCGTTGAAGAAGGAAAGAACGCAACCTATGCGATGTTTGACAGAGTCGGATACGAACAAAAGAAAGCGGAACTCGAAGCCGCACCCAAGAAGTCGGCAAAATACATCATCGGCTGATTATGATAAAACTTGACGGCGTATCGAAACAATATCTATACGGCGCAAGGGTGCTTTTCGGCATGGATCTCACTGTCGCCGACGGCGAGATAGTGTCGGTGTTGGGCGATGAGCAGAGCGGCAAAACCACTTTGCTCAAAGTCATTGCCGGCGTGACCGATTGCGAAGGGCAGGTGCTTATCGACGGCTCGCCGATTGCAAAAAAGCCCGACGACGTGATCATGGTCTTTGACGATCTTGCGATTTTCGATAACCGCTCGTGCTACTACAATCTCGCATATCCGTTGAAGATACGCGGACTTGGCAAGGACGCTATCGATGAAAAAGTGAAAGAATGTGCGATGAGAGTCGGCATAACCGCAAGCCTATACGAGCGTGCGGGCAAGATGTCGCTCATCGACAAAAAACGCCTTGCGCTTGCAAGACTGTTCCTAAGAGATTGCAAAGTCATCCTTGTTGACGACATAACGCGCGGTCTTGACAAGGACGAAGCAAAGACGCTTTGGCGCGAAGTCGAGCCTATTCTCGTTCAAAAGGCGGCGGAAGGCAAGAGCGTAATTTTTGCGACGCGCGACAAGGACGAGGCGTTGTCCGTTGCTGACAGAATCGTTGTGATGCACTACCGCGAAGTCAAGCAAATAGGCAAGTATTGCGACATAATGCGCAATCCGAGCAACGTGTGGGCGGCTCAAGCGTTTGACGAAGACTACCACTTTGAAAAAGCCACGCTCGAAGAAGTTGACGGCGAGCTTGTTTGCAACACGCTTGACGGCCACAAAATAGACGTTTCGCATCTTTGCGGCAAAGTCGCGCCCGAGTATATTGGCAAGACGGTGCTTGCGGGCTGGCAAAGCGATTGCTTTGACGTTGACGGCGGAAGAAAAGTCAAGGCGGACTATTCGATTGCGACAACGCAAGGATACGCTCTCGTGGCGGGCGAACAGCGCATATTCAGCAAACAAAACCTTCAACAAGTCGGCACTTTGCCTTTGGCAAACGCGGCAAGACTTTTTGACGAAACCAACGAAAACAGCATAGTGAAGGGCAGTTTATGATCATTTTGGGCATAGATCCCGGTCTTGCGACAATGGGATACGGCGTCATCAATTCCGAAAAAGGCAACTACTCCGTGATCGATTACGGGGTTGTCACCACGCCCAAGGAATGCACTTTGCCCGAGCGATTGATGCAGCTCGAAGAAGGCGTTGTGGAGCTTATCGACACCTACAAGCCCGACAATATCTCAATCGAAGAACTGTTCTTTTCAAAGAATGTCACCACGGGCATACCCGTTGCAGAGGCAAGGGGAGTGATTTTGCTCACGGCGGTGAAGAAACTCGGCTCGGAAGTGTACGAATACACGCCCAATCAGATCAAACAAGCGGTCACCGGCTACGGCGGAGCGGACAAAATACAAATGCAACACATGGTGCAGACCTTGTTGCGCCTAAAAAGCGTTCCGCGCCCAGACGATGCCGCAGACGCGCTCGCAGTGGCGATTTGCCACGCTTGCACAAGCCGTATGCTCAACAACTTCCGCGTGCTGTAAATATCCATATAGGAGCAATCATGTACAACTACATTCAGGGCAAAATCGTTGACAAAACTCTCACGACAATAGTCGTTGACAACAACGGCATAGGCTACGAGATCGGAGTGAGCGGCAACACGCTCATGGACGTTGATATGGGCGAAATCGTCAAGATATACACCTATCTTTACGTGAGAGAAGACGAGATGTCCCTTTACGGCTTTTCACGTCTTGAAGAGAAACATCTGTTCTCGCGCCTTATCGACATCAGCGGCATAGGTCCGAAACTCGCCATGCAAATATTGAGCGGCTATGACCTTAAAACGCTCACCGTTGCAATCGCAAGCGGAGATTCAAAGACGCTTTGCAAGATCAAAGGGCTCGGCAAAAAGACGGCGGAACTCATCATTCTCAACCTTCGCGAACAGGTTGCGGACGACATCACTCTCTTCAGCGACCACCAAGACGCAATCACGGGCGAAGACATTGCCGATGCCGTGTTTGCTCTTGAAAGTCTTGGCTTGTCCAAGACGGATGCGGTGCGTATGGCGACCGAGGCAAGCAAAGTGTGCCACGGGACTGAAGATATTATTCGCCATTGTTTGCAAAACCTGAGCAAATGACGCTATAATGTGCAACTTCGAAGCCGGAACACGAGCCGCAAGGCGGCGAGCAAATCGAGTGTCGGACTTGACGAAAAGTACGAGAATGCGTGGCGTTTTGTTGCGTAGCTGCCACGCAGGCGAAGTGGCATAATAAGAGAAATGGTGCAAGTTATGTCTCGACCGTAAGGAACGAAGTGACGGAATAGAGATTGTTACGAAGTCAATCGCGTCGAGTTGTCCCCCGCTACGCGGTTGCCGTGGGTTCCCTTTTAAGGGGGAACGGCAATAGGGAAAACACCTGAGGAAAGGGGAAAGTTGCATTAAAGTATAAAACGCACTCCCTTTCAAATGCTCAACGGCGCAACTCATCCAACAAACGCTCGGCGAAAATATCAACACCAAAAGGTGATATATGATCAAATCACAATTCACAAAAGAAAATCAGGACTTTGACGTCACAAACAGGGTGGTGAGCGCGCTCACCATCGATGAAGACGAGCAAGAAAACAGCCTTCGTCCGCACAATATGGACGAGTACGTGGGGCAAGAGAAGATCAAGAAGAATCTTGAAGTGTTCATCTCTGCCGCAAAGGCGAGAAACGACGCGCTCGATCACGTTTTGCTGTACGGCCCGCCCGGGCTTGGCAAAACCACGCTTGCGCACGTCATTGCAAGCGAACTCGGCGCGCAAATCAGAGTGACGAGCGGCCCTGCAATCGAAAAGGCTGCCGACCTTGCGTCCTTGCTCACCAACCTTGAAAAAGGCGACGTGCTTTTCATTGACGAGATACACAGGCTCAATCGCAACATCGAAGAAGTGCTTTATCCCGCAATGGAAGACTTTTCGCTCGATCTTGTCAACGGCACGGGACCTATGGCAAGGAGCATCCGCATACCGCTCAAACGCTTTACGCTCATCGGCGCAACCACGAGAGCAGGCATGTTGTCAAGCCCGTTGCGCGACCGTTTCGGGATGTCGCTCAGGCTTGAAATGTACACGGACGAACAGTTGAAACGTATAATCGCACGTTCTGCAAAGATACTCGGCATCGGCATAGACGAGCAAGCGGCTTTGGAGCTTGCAAAACGTTCTCGCGGCACGCCGCGTATCGCCAACAGATTGCTCCGCCGTGTCAGAGATTTTGCCGAATACGAAAAACTTGACGGAATCAACCTTGCAATCACCAAGAAGGCTCTCACTCTTATGGACGTTGACGAGCTTGGTCTTGACGTGACCGACCGCACCGTGCTTGAAGCAATCATAGACAAATTCGGCGGCGGACCTGTCGGTCTTGACACGCTTGCGGCGGCAACGGGGGAAGAAACGTCCACCATAGAAGACGTTGTCGAACCTTTCCTTATTCAGCTCGGATTTGTGTCGCGCACACCGCGTGGCAGAGTTTGCACCAAGAACGCCTACGAGCATCTCGGACGCGCTTTCCTTGACGAGTAAGCGGACAATATAAACACGAAAACAACACAACAAGCCGTTTATGCGGCGAAAACATACGGATAAAACATTGATTATGCAACAAAACGACAAAACGGCAACCACGCTCACAACTCATGATTTCTATTATGATTTGCCCGAAGAATTGATTGCCCAGACACCAATCGATCCGCGCGATCATTCAAGACTGCTTGTCTATGATCGCACAACGGACACAATTCAACACAAACATTTCTATGACTTGCCGTCCTTCTTGAAGAAGGGCGACTTGCTCGTTGTCAACAACACGAGAGTTATCCCTGCGCGCATTTTCGGGCATATCGAAAATCACGAGAGCGTGCTTGAAGTCTTGCTGCTAAAACGCATCGACTACACGCATTGGGAAACAATTATGAAACCCGCTCGCAAGGCTCGTCTCGGATCGGTGATACATTTTTGCGACGAATTGTCGGCGGTGGTGACCGAAATCGGCGAATACGGCGCAAGGACGATAGAGTTTCAATTTGACGGCGTGTTTGAAGATATTCTCGACAGAGTGGGCAATATGCCGCTGCCGCCGTACATCAAAGAAAAGCTCGCAGACAAGGAACGCTATCAGACCGTGTACAGCAAGGTGGAAGGCTCGGCAGCAGCTCCCACGGCAGGACTGCATTTCACGCCCGAGCTTATTCAGAAACTCAAAGACATGGGAGTTGAGTTTGCAACGGTGCTATTGCATATAGGGCTCGGCACGTTCCGTCCCGTCAAGGAAGAGAACATTCTCGACCACGAGATGCACACCGAGTATTACGAAATCGACGAAGAAAACGCCGAGAAAATCAACAAAGCCACAAGGGAAGGGCGCAGAGTGATTTGCGTGGGAACGACAAGCGTGCGTACGTTGGAAACGGTGGCGGACGAAAACGGATATGTCCGCGCGCAAAAAGGCGACACGAGCATATTTATCTATCCAGGCTACAAGTTCAAGTGTGTCAAAGCACTCATCACCAACTTCCACTTGCCCGAAAGCACGTTGATTATGCTTGTATCCGCGCTTGTGGGCAGAGAAAAGACGCTTGAAATATACAACGAAGCGGTGAAGGAGAGATACAGATTCTTCTCGTTCGGCGACGCTTGTTTTTTTGAGTAAAACATTAGACATTGACGGTGCGACTTCGAAGACGGAATTGGAGCCGCAAGGCGGCGACCGCATCGAGCGTCGGACTTGACGTAAAGTACAAGCGACTGCGCCATGTTGTTGCGTAGCCGGCGCACAAAGCGAAGTGGCACAAGAAGCGAACTGGCGTAAGTTATGTCTCGACCGTAAGGAACGAAGTGACGGAATAGCGATTGTTACGAAGTCAATCGCGTCGAGTTGTCCCCCGCCACGCGGTCACCGTGGGTTCCCTTGTAAGGGGGAACGGTGATATGGGCGCGACGCGTAAAGCAATTCGTCCAGTGGACGGATTGTAGCCAAAGCGAACAAGGCGGATTGCCACGCAAACGCCGCAGTCCAAACACCTGAGGAAAGGGGAAAGTTGCATTAAAATACAAGTAGAATATAAGGCTACAAACATAAAAAATATTAAGGAACAAAAATGAGATTTGAAGTTATTCACGAAGACAAAAAGACCGGCGCGAGAGTGGGAAAACTCTACACCGATCACGGCGTTATAGACACTCCGTGTTTTATGCCTGTCGGCACAAAAGCGACGGTGAAGGGGCTTGCTCCCGAAGAAGTGCATGCAACGGGCGCGCAAATTCTGTTGTCCAACACCTATCACTTGTATTTGCGCCCGGGACACGAGCTTATCGAAAAAGCGGGCGGCTTGCACAAGTTTATGAACTGGGACGGCGCAATCTTGACGGACAGCGGCGGCTTTCAGGTTTTCTCGCTTTCGTCACTGAGAAAAATCACGGATGACGGCGCGGAATTCAACAGCTTTATTGACGGCAGCAAGCACTTTTTCTCGCCCGAAAAATCCATGGAAGTGCAAAAGGCTTTGGGCAGTGACATAGTCATGGCTTTTGATGAGTGCACGCCACCCGATATCACGCATGAAAAGGCTCGCGACGCAATGGAGCGCACGCTGAAATGGCTGGATAGATGCTCGAAAGTGCAGCTGAAACCGCATCAAACGCTCTTTCCGATAATTCAAGGCAATATGTATGCCGATTTGAGAATCGAGAGTGCAAAACGCACCGTTCCGTACGCAAAATGCGGCGTGGCGATCGGCGGTTTGAGCGTTGGCGAAACGGCAGAGAAAATGTACGAAATGCTTGACGTGCTTTATCCGTATTTGCCAAAAGATCAACCGCACTATCTCATGGGCGTGGGCACGGCGGATTATATCGTGGAAGGCGTTGCGCGCGGCATAGACATGTTCGACTGCGTGTTGCCCACACGTATCGCTCGCAACGGCACGGCGATGGTCAAAGAAGGCTTTATGACCATTCGCAACGCTCCGTATGCCGAAGATTTCACGCCGATAGATCCCGATTGCGATTGCTATGCGTGCAAAAACTACACAAGAGCATACATTCGCCACCTTATCAAGAGCGACGAGATCATGGGCGGACGTCTTTTGTCAATCCACAACATCCGTTTTCTCGAAAGGCTTGCCGCCGACATTCGCCAAGCGATCATGGAAGACCGCTATGACGAGTTCCGCAAAGAGTTTATGGCGCAGTACATCGGCTAAGCAGGGCGCGGCATAGACAAAAATCGCGCGAAATCGGCATAATTTGCTCATTTTGCGCACGATTATTATATTAAAACGCTTTAATAATCGGACAAAAACATTAAAATGTGTTGCAAATCTTCACGACATCGTGTATGATTTAACAAGAAAAATCTAATTCGCTTATGGCGAAACAAGGAGATATTATGTTCAACATTCTTCAAATATTGGCAGAAAGCGGCGCAGGTGCAGGTACAACCACGCAATCCAAAATTCCGAGCTGGGTTATGTACGTCGTCATCGGCGTTGTTCTCGTTCTCATGATTGTTTTGACGATCATTCCTCAAAAGAAACGTCAAAAAGAGCAACAAAACATGATGAACAGCCTTTGCGTCGGCACGAAACTCATGACCGTCGGCGGCATGGTCGGCAAGATCACGCAAGTCAACTCTGACAACACTCTCATCATCAACGTCGGCACGGACGCGAACCCCACTCTCATTGTCATCGACAAGAAAGCAGTCGGCTATGTTCTTGAAAAAGTAGCAGCACCCGTTGAAGCGGCACCTGCAGAAGAACCTGCTCAAGAAGAAGCTCCCCAAGCGGAAGCACCCGCTTGCGACAGCAACTGCGACGAGTGCAAAGACAAAGACGCTTGCGACAAAGCCGTGAGCGGTGAAGTGGAAGAAGACAAATAATTTTCACGCAAACAATAAAAAATGTTCGGTTTGATAATTCAAACCGAACTTTTTTGTTATAGAGACGGAATTTCGAGCTGCAAGGCGGCGAGCTTTTGAGCGCCGAACTCGACGATTAGTACAAGCGACTGCGCCGTATTGTTGGCTACTGCCTGGCGCACAAAGCGTAGTGGCATAACGAGTGAACGATACATATCTATGTGAGTGCCGAGTTCCCCTTCTGCGAGCGATGTTTTGTTAAATAGAGAAAGCAATCCGTTCGAGCAGTAGGGGAAAGCCCAAAGGGAAGGGGTAATGTTGCATTAAAATACTCGACAAGTACCGGTTGTAGGGGAAGAAAATCGCGCGCAAAATGGCGCGATTATTCTTTTTTTGACTTTACGTTGACGGCGACAATCCCCGACAGCGCGCCTGTCAAGGGCAGAGTGACAAGGTCTATCCAGCTGAATTTCACGTCCTTGAACCCCGTGAGCGCGGCAAAGACAAGAAAGGTGAAGAGCATGTACAAAAGCCCTGCGATCGCGCCTTTGACAAGTCCGTTTTGCGTGTTTTTGAAACTTATCAGCGCGCCGACAAACACCGAGATTATCTTGATTGCGATGTTGACGGGCAAAATGACTTTGCTCGGTACGGACGCAAAGCGCACGATGATTGCAAATATCAGCACCGCGCCAAGCGAAATCAGGGTGGAGAACAACACGGTTTTTAGCACGTCCGAGACGTCGAGTTTGATATTTTTGGTTTTTTCCATACCACAAATTATGACTTTCAAGCCGCGTATATGCCCGATTTGCAAAAAAAATCGCGATATTTAGTGTTAAATTTGATTTTATAACTCTCTATTTTCTTGACTAATATTATCATTGTAGTTATAATATTTATGTTTTACTATATGGAGGAATAATCCTGTGAACAAAAAGAAGTCAATAGTCGTCTTGTGCATAGTGAGTGTCTTCATAATCCTTATGGCAGTATTTGCGGTCGTGTCATTCCCGATCGCGGGTACGGTCTACGATTATACAGGCTATGCCAAGACAATCAAACTAGGTTTGGATATGTCAGGCGGCGTATCCGCCGTGTTCAAAGTCGTCCCCGACGAATATGAGAATCTCGACAATCGTATCAGCGGAACGATCAGCTCTTTGCAGAGCTTGCTCGTGTCCAAGGGATACACCGAAGCGACCGTGACCAAAGGCACGACCAGCGACGGTCTCACCACCATCCGTGTTGAAATCCCCGACGTTGACGAGCCCGAACGCGTTCTCGAACTTGTCGGTCGTCCCGCATCGCTCTACTTCACGCTTGAAGATCTCGGCAACGAAGCCACCACTGCAAAGCTTGAAGAGAAGGCATTCCTCAGCGGACGCGCTCACCTTGAAACGGCATACGTCACAACCGACAGCAACGGCAACTACGCAATCGGCTTGAAGTTCAACTCCGAAGGCACGAAGAAATTTGCAGAAGTCACGGCGGCAAACGTCAACAAATCCACGTACATCTACGTGGGTGGCACAAAGATCATGGCTCCGAAGATCAATTCGGCAATCAGCGACGGCTCTGCAATCATCACGGGCAACTACACCTACGCTCAAGCGTACGAATATGCAACCAAGTTGCAATCGGGCACTTTCGGTGTGACGCTTCAAATCTCCGAAGTGAGAAACATCTCCGCAACGCTCGGTGAAAACTCGATCCGTATCGCTCTCATTGCAGGCGTCATCGGCATCGCGCTCATCTTTGTGTTTATGGGCATTGCATATCGCGGACTCGGCATCGCGGCAGACCTTGCTCTTTGCGTGTACATCGTGCTTTTGCTCTGGTTCTGCGCAGTGCTCCCGTGGGTGCAACTCACCTTGCCGGGCATCGCAGGTATCTTGCTCTCAATCGGTATGGCTGTCGACGCAAACGTCGTCATCTTCGAAAGAGTGAAGGACGAATACAAACATTCTTCAAAGCCAATCCCCACCGCAATCAAGACCGGTTTCAAACGTTCGGCGGGCGCAATCATCGACGGCAACGTCACAACGCTCATAGGCGCAATCGTGCTTTGGGTGCTCGGATCTGCGTCAATCGTCGGCTTTGCGGTCACGTTGTTTATCGGTATCGTGCTTTCGATGTTCACGTCGCTTGTCGTGACAAGACTCATCTTGAAAGCGTTTATGCCGCTCAACAGCACCGGTGAAAAATTCTACGGTCTCAAACGCGAGGTCGAAGAAACTCAACAAGAAGACAAGAGCGTTGACGCGACTCTTGCAAAGGAGGCGTAATCATGAAACAAAACAAGTTCCGCAATCTTTGCAAAAAGTACAGCGTTTGCGACAATGCAAAATTCGTTGGAATTTTGCCGGCGATTATTCTCATCACCACAATCGTGCTCATTGTTGTTCTCGGCTTGCAATACGGCAGTTTCTCTGACGGCGTGGGCATCGGTATCGACTTTGAAGGCGGTACGATTTTGACGGTTACGCTCGGTCAAGACGCTCTCGATCACTATGACGCAAACCGTGAAAAAATCACCAACGTCATCCAAGATGTCGAATACAATGGTCAAAAAGTCGTTGTGAGCTACTCGCAATTGCAAGAGGCAAACGACAAGAGCAAGACCGCAATCGTTTTTAGATACAAGAACGTCCACAAAGACGACGCAAGCATCAACGCAATGAACGAGGCAATCAGAAAAGCCGTTGACGAAGCGTATCCCGAATTTGCGCTGTCAAACAACATCTCGTTTGAGTCTATCGGCGCAACGGCGGCAAGCGACTTGCTCTCCAAGGCAGGCATCGCGCTCGCGGTTTCTCTTGCTCTCATCCTTGTGTACATCATGATCAGATTTACGTTCACGAGTGCGTGCGCTGCAATCATCGCTCTCATTCACGACGTTGTCATCATGTTTGCGCTCACGGTTATTTGCAGAGTTCAAATCAACAGCTCTTACGTTGCTGCGATGATCACGATCGTTGCATACTCGATCAACAACACCATCATCATCTTCGACCGTTGCCGTGAAATGATCAAACCGCTCAAAGGTCAAAAGAACATCGACTATAAGGGCATAGGCGATCAAGCGGTTCGCTCGTCCGTCACTCGTACGGTGTACTCCACCGGCACGACGATGGTCACCATCATACTCCTTGCAATTCTCGGCAGCGACACCATTCGCGAGTTCTGCGTGCCTATCATCCTCGGCTTGCTTGCAGGTTTGTACTCGGCTCTGTTCATCGCAACTCCGCTTTGGGCAAGTATGAGTATCTCCTTTGACAAGACCAAAGAGAAGTATGCAAAACGCCACGAAGTTTCCTACGACAAGAAGGACGACGACGAAATCGTCGGCACTGTCGCAGACGCGGATGTGACCGCTCCCACGCAAGTGAAGACTGCAGGTCAACCGCAACAAAAGAAGAAGGCAAACAACACCGTTTATAAGTATTCAAAGAAGAATACGACCTTCAAAAAGAAGAAATAAACGAAACAAATTCAACGTTTGCGCCCTCACAAAACGTGAGGGCGTCGTTTTATAAAGGTTATGAAGTATATCGTCAAAACACAAAGATTTCCGCTGACAAGTCAGCAAGACGCATTGTGCAAGCGTCTCGGCATCTCCCGAGACTTTTTGCGCTTGCTTTTGGGACGCGGAATGAAAGAAGACGAGCTTCACGACTTCTTGCATCCGTCACTTAAAAAAATGTCGTCCCCCTTTGTGTACGACGGAATGAAAGAAGCGGCGGAGCGAATACGCCTTGCCATACAGCGCAAGGAAAAAGTGCTCATCTACGGCGACTACGACTGCGACGGCATTTGCGCAATATCCACGCTCATGCTGTATTTGAAGGACAAGCTCGACGTGTTCTATTTCATCCCCGACCGCAACAAAGACGGCTACGGCATCAGCATAGACGCGCTTGAAAAGATATTGTCCAAACACTCGCCCACGCTTGTCATAACGGTGGACACGGGCATTACTGCCGTTGACGAGATAGAATATCTCAAAAGCCGCGGCATAGACACCATAGTCACCGACCACCACGAGCCGCAAGAGCGAATCCCCGATTGTATCGTGGTCGATCCCAAAGTGGCAAGAAAAGGCTTTTATGACTTGTGCGGCGCAGGCGTTGCGCTCAAACTCGTGGAAGCTCTCGGCGGCAGAGAAGAGGCTTGCAAGTATCTTGACGTTGTCGCAATCGCCACGATCGCGGACGTCGTGCCGCTCAAAGACGACAACAGAATCATCGCATATTACGGCTTGAAACAAATCACCACTTCGCCGAGAAAGGGCGTGAAAATGTTGCTCGATCAAGACAAGATTTCCGCTCAGGACGTTATGTTCCGCCTTGCTCCGAGAATGAACGCGGCAGGCAGACTGAACTCTGCGATGAAAGTGGTGGGCTTGTTCCTTGAAAGCGACTATTTTCTTTTGCGCACGCTCACCGAAGAACTTGCAAGAGACAACTCGCAACGTCAGGATTTGTGCGAAAAAGCGGTTGCCGAAGCCAAGAATATGCTCAAAGGCGCGGACTTTGAAAACATGGGCATAATCGCTCTTTACAGCGACAGTTGGGAGCCGGGTATACTCGGTATCGCGTGCGCGCGACTTGTGGAAGAATTCAAGCGTCCCACCGTGCTGTTTGCCAAAAACGGCGACGAATTGCGCGGCTCGGCTCGCTCCGTGCCGTCCGTCAACATCTTCGAGCTGTTTTCAAGCCTGTCAAACTATTTCACGGGGTTTGGCGGACACGCTCAGGCGGCAGGCGTGAGTATGTCGGTTGATCAATTCGACTCGTTTGTCAAGGCAGCCAACGACAAGCTCATGACAGAGCATACCTATGACGATTTCACGCACGAGATCGTGTGCGAGATGGAATTGCCCATTGACACCGACTTTTTGCGTTTTGCCAAGGAGCTTGAGCTATTAGAGCCGACGGGGTATCAAAACCCCAAGCCGACTTTCCTTCTCAAAGGCGAGGGATTGCGCTTTGAGCGTATAGGCTTTTCACAGCACGTCAAATATATCGGCAAGCATATAGACCTTATGGGCTTTTCCAAGTTTGCGCCCTGCCTTACGGCAAAGACGGGCAGAGTGGACTTTGAAGTGTCGCTTGGCGTCAACGTGTTTCAAAACAGAGAAACCGCACAAGGAATCATACAGACTTTGCAGTTTGAAAACGTGTGCGTGACAAAGGAAGAAAGCAACCTTATGAACTTGCATCATCTTCTCAAAGAAGGAGACGCAAATTTGCAAAAAACGGACTTAAACACCGTCAAAGAGTGGCTTAAACATCCGTTTGGGACAGTTATCACGTGTTTCTCTAAGTCCGATTATGAAAGACTTTGCGATGAGCTTGACGAGATAAAACGCTTGCCCGTGTTGCTTGCGACACCGCGTTGTCTAAACCCCGAAAACTGTGTCGTTGTGTGCCCTGCAGAGAGCTTTGACTTCTCATTCTACACGAGAGTGGTGGTCAGCGGACATCCGCTTTCGAGCGGTTATCTCGCATATTTGAAGGGCGTGTCCAACGAGTGCTATGCGCTTGGCGATTGCTCTTGTGAAAGACTTGCCGCAAGTGACGACACGCTCCGTCACATTTACAAAGAGATTGTCAATCTTGCATCTCGCACGACAAAGATGGGCAGCCCGCACAAGATGTACGTTGCGCTTTGTCAAAGATACAAGGTGAGCGAAACGGAGTTTAACGTTGCGCTTATGATATTCGATCAAGTGGGGCTTGTCACAATCAACGACAAAGGTTTTGTGAGCATATCCAAAAAGAGCGTCAAGCTCACAGACAGCGTCACTTATCGCAATCTAAAACACGAATAAACTTGTCGGCGCGTTGAAAAAAATATCAAAAAAACGTTGTTTTTGCGTTTTGTCGCTATTGCATTGACGGCCGATATAAAGTATAATAAATTATTATATAGAAACAAAAACCGTATATATGCGTAATACGGAAGGGAAATATGGACGATTTGCTTGTAAAACTTCGCAAGATTTATCCTGCGAATTATGCGGAAATCAAGAAGGCGCACGATTTTGCCGAAGAGGCGCACCGCGGACAAAAGAGAAGTTCGGGTGAAGACTACTTCATACATCCTTGCGCCGTCGTTGAGATCCTTGCGGACTTCGGCTTTGACAGTTCAACGGTCATAGCCGCGTTTTTGCATGACGTTTTGGAAGACACGTCCGTCACCTACGAGCAAATAAGGGAAGAATTCGGCGACGAGATATGCGAGCTTGTCGATGGCGTTACAAAACTCGACAAACTGCAATTTGTCAACAGAGAAGAGGCGCAGGCGGAAAACTTCCGCAAGATTTTCTTTGCAATGGCAAAGGATTTGCGCGTTGTCATCATCAAACTTGCAGACAGATTGCACAACATGCGCTCCCTTCAATATCTCCCGCCCGAAAAGCAACAGCGCATCTCAAAAGAGACGTTGGACATATACGCTCCGCTTGCGGGCAGGCTGGGTATCTCGTTCTTCAAATGCGAGCTTGAAGACCTTGCGATGAAGTATCTATACCCAAGCGAGTATAAGTATATCAAGGAGTCTGTCGATCACAAAAAGAGCGAAAGACAAGGCTTTTTGGACGTAATATGCAAGCAAATCATGGAAAAGCTCAAAGAAATGGGCATCCACGGCGAAGTGAACGGCAGACCAAAGCATTTCTATTCCATTTTCAAGAAAATGCACAATCTGCACATCGACATAGACCAGATTTACGACTTGTTGGCGGTGAGAATCATCGTTGATTCGGTCAAGGACTGCTACACGATGCTCGGCGAGATACACACCATGTGGAAGCCGATGCCGGGCAGATTCAAAGACTACATCGCAATGCCCAAAGCCAACAACTATCAGTCCTTGCACACCACGGTCGTCACTCCGTACAACGAAACCTTCGAGATCCAAATCCGCACCTACGAGATGCACCGCATTGCAGAATACGGTATCGCGGCGCACTGGAAGTACAAGGAAGGCACGACGGGAAAGGACAGCGAGCTTGACAGCAAGGTGCGTTGGCTTCGCGAAGTTATGGACGCGCAAAAGGACATTGACGGCGCAAAAGAGTTTATGGACGCTGTCAAAATCAACGTCTTTGACGACGAAGTGTTTGTGTTCACGCCAAAGGGCGACGTTTTCGATTTGCCCGTCGGTTCGACGCCGCTTGATTTGGCATACAAAATCCACTCCGCAATCGGCAACAAGTGCATAGGAGCAAAGATAAACAAGCGTATGGTGCCTTTGTCCACAAAACTTGCCAACGGCGACATTGTGGAGATTATCACGTCCAACTCCTCAAAAGGTCCGAGCCTTGACTGGCTCAAATACGTGCATACGGCATCCGCGCGCTCAAAAATCAGAGCCTATTTCAAGAAAGAAAAGAAAGAAGAGAACATCGAGCGCGGCAAGGATATGCTTGAAAAAGAGGCAAGACGGCGCGGTTATGCGTTGGGCGAGATTTTCACGCCCGACATTCTCGACAGCATACTTCAACGCCACGCAATGAGCAGTGAAGAAGACTTGTATGCGGCGGTCGGCTATGGCGGACTCACCACGTCGCAAGTGCTCACCAAGATCATCGAAGGCTTCAAAAAAGAAGACAACACCAAGACGGAGCTTACGCCCGAAATGGTCACCACCGTTGAGCAAAAGCCGCACAAACACTCAAAGAGCGGCGTGCTTATCAACGGCAATGCCAACTTCACGGTGCGTATGGCGCAATGCTGCTCGCCCGTCCCCGGTGACGAAATCATCGGTTACATCTCGCGCGGCAGGGGCGTTTCCGTCCACCGCAAGGATTGCCCCAACGTCAAGGGCATGGAAGACGAAAGGCTCATTCAGGCAAGTTGGGACAGCGACGGCGACGAGAGATTCAACGCAACGCTCATCATCGTTTCGGACAACCGTAGCGGTCTTTTGGCGTCCGTCACCACGCAGATTGCAAACGCGCATTTGGGCATAGTCGGCGTCAACGCCAGAGTGGACGAAAAACTCGGTCTTGCGGAAATTTCCGTCACCGTGCAGATATCAAAAGGAAGCGAGCTTGAAGAATTGGTCAAGAAGATCAAGACCGTTCCCGGCGTGCTTGACGTGAAGAGATAAAATGGAGAACGTAAAATATTTTCATTTGTACACGGGCAAACTTGACGAAAACACCTATATCGTCATCAACGGCGACAAGGGTTTTGTGGTCGATCCCGGCGGAGAAGAGCAAGAGATCGTTGACATCTTCAAGAAAAACAAAGCCACGATCGAGGCAATATTGCTCACGCATGCGCACTTCGATCACATCGGCGGAGTGGCAAATCTCGTGCGTCTTGCAAGCATTGATTCAAACGGCAAACAAGACCAATCGCTTGCCCCTTGCGTGTTCCTTCACAAAGACGATCTCGACAAAATCGGCTCGTACAAAAATCTCGGCTTTTCAATGGGCGTGAAGGTGGAAAAATTCACTCCCGACGTGCTGTTGAAGGGCGGTGAAACGCTGAATATAGCAGGGCTTCAAGTCAAAGTGTTGCACACCCCGGGACACTCAAAAGGCGGCGTGTGCTATATCGTAAACGACAAGATATTTGTCGGCGACACGATCTTTTTCATGTCGTACGGCAGATATGATTTCTATGACGGCGATTTCGGGGAGTTGAAAAACTCGATCGTCAACAAACTGTTCCGCTTGCAAGGCAATTACACGCTCTTGTCGGGACACGGCGAGCCCACCACGCTCGAATTTGAAAGAAAAAACAATCCAATACTCACAGTAGAAGAAACACCGCGCGCAGTTGACTGAAATGATAAATCTAACCATATCAAATGAAGAATATCTCAACGATTTGATGGAGCTTGTCCGTCCGTTTGAGGCAAGGTGGAAACAGGATTTGTCGATAGACGTTGACTACAAGGACGACAACGGCGGCATGAAAATCCGCATATCGTCGGACGCGCTTTGCGGCTTTGTGAAGAATTATGCCTTCAAAGTGGTTGCAAAAGACGACCTTGAAAGAAAAAGAATTGAAAAACGCTATCTCAAAATCGCCATTTATCGCACTTTGAGCTTTTTGACGGGGGTGAATTTGCCCTACGGCTGTTTGACGGGTATTCGCCCGACCAAACTGTATTTGGAGATTCAAAACGAACAGGAAAAATACGCAAAATCGGCGCGCGAAGTCTTTGTGAAAGATTATAGCGTGAGCGAAAGCAAGGTGCAACTCGTTGAAAAAATCGTCAACGTGCAACGCCCTTTGCGCAACAAATCGAGCAAGGAATACGACATGTTCGTGTTCATTCCGTTTTGCCCGACAAGATGCGCGTATTGCTCGTTTGTCAGCCTTCCCATAGACAAGCAAAAGAAACTCGTTCGTCCGTATGTCGATTGCCTTATCAGAGAGCTTGAACAGACAAAAGAACTGATTAGATGCAAGAAAATCAAGGTGAGAGCGGTGTATGTCGGCGGTGGCACGCCAACGTCAATCGGGGCGGAATTGCTTGACGAAGTGCTTGAACATTGCCACTTCGGCGGCAGGGAATTTACGGTGGAAGCAGGCCGTCCCGACACCATAAACAAGGATATTGTCGACGTGATGAAAAAGCACGGTGTGACAAGAATTTCCGTCAATCCGCAGACCTTTAACGACAAGACGCTCGAAATCATCGGCAGACGTCACAAATGCTCTGACACGTACGATGCGTATATGCTTGTCAAGGACAGTTTTGACGTCAACATGGACTTGATTGCATGCCTACTGGGCGAAACGCTTGACGACTTCAAACGCTCGGTGGATATTGCAGTCGCTCTCAATCCCGCAAACATCACCGTGCACACTTTGTACATGAAAAAAGGCTCTGCGCTCAAACAGTGCGGCTATGACAACACCGACTACGACACGGCTGCTCAAATGGTGGATTATGCGTATTCTAAGCTGACGGAATCGGGATACGAGCCATACTATATGTACCGCCAAAAGTATACGAGCGGCAATCTTGAAAACGTGGGCTACGCAAAGGCGAACAAGGCTTGTATTTACAATATCGACATCATGGAAGAAGACACGTCCATCATCGCAAACGGCGCAAATGCGATCTCGAAAAAGTGGGACAAAAGACGCAATCTCATCACTCGCTGCGCCAACTACAAAGAGCCGCTCGAATACGTCAAACACATCGACGAGATGCTTGAAAGACAGGCTCAGTTTTGGAAATAAAAAAATCATTTCCGCAATGTTGCGAATTTGGTTTACTTTCATAGTTTTATATGCTAATATAACAAAAGTACTTTCCACTAGGTTTGGACAAAACTCCGAGTTCTCACTTGGTTGAAAGCGAATACATTATCCAACGAAGGAGGCAAAACAATGGATAAGACAACAAAACAAGAAATCATTGCAAAGTACGCTCGCAAGGAAGGCGACACCGGTTCTCCCGAAGTGCAAATCGCGCTTTTGACCGCTCGTATTTCCGAACTCACGGAACACCTTAAGAACCACCCCAAAGATCACCACAGCCGTCGCGGTCTGTTGATGATGGTCGGTCACAGAAGAAACCTTCTCAACTACCTTAAGGAAATGGACATCGAAAGATACCGTGCGATCGTCAGCTCTCTCGGCTTGAGAAAGTAAAATTTTCGGGTGTGGTTTTTCCGCACCCGATTTTTTTGCGGAAAGTGTTTCCGCTCCAAAATCTAAAAACAATAAAACGTCGCAAAGCGACGATAAAGGGAATGACGGAATTCCCAGAAGGAGTATTTTATGGAAAAAAGAATTTTTAAGACAACCGTAGGCGGCAGAGAAATGATCGTCGAAACAGGCGCATACTGCGGTCAATCCAACGGTTCGTGCATCGTTCGTTGCGGAGACACCGTGGTCATGGTCAATGCCACAATGAGCAAAGCACCCCGTGACGGCATGGACTTTTTCCCTTTGAGCGTTGACTACGAAGAGAAAATGTATGCAATCGGCAAAATCCCCGGCGGATTTAAGAAAAGAGAGGGCAGAGCAAGTGACAAGGCGATTTTGACTTCACGTCTTATCGACCGTCCCATTCGTCCGCTTTTCCCCAAGGGACTTTACAACGACGTGACGGTCATCGCAACCGTTTTGTCCGTTGACACCAACATCCCGCCCGAAGTTTTCGGCATGATCGGCTCGTCCGTCGCGCTCTCTATAAGCGACATTCCTTGGGCAGGTCCGACAGGCTCTGTGGTTGTCGGCATGGTGGACGGCGAGTACGTCATCAACCCCGACAGCGCACAACGCGCAAAATCTCGTCTTACTCTCAATCTCAGCGGCACAAAAGACGCAATCATGATGGTTGAAGCAGGCGCAGACGTCATCACCGAAAAAGAAATGCTCGGCGCAATCATGTTCGGTCACGAAGAGATTAAGAAGATCGTTGCGTTCATCGAAGAGATCCAAAAAGAAGTCGGCAAGCCCAAACTCGATATGGATCTTGAACATATCCCCGACGACATCAACGAGAAAGTCCGCGCATACGCAAACGAAAAGATGGACTACGTTCTCGAAGCGTTCGACCGCTATGAAAGAGAAGACAGAGAAGAAGCTCTCAACGAAGACGTGCTTGCTCACTTCATCGACGATTTCAACGACGAACCCAAGAAAATCAAATTCATTCTCGACAGCTTGTACTATCTCAAGAAAGAGAAAGTCCGCGCAAAGATTCTCGACAAAGGCGTACGTCCCGACGGCAGAGAACTCACCGAGATCCGCCCCATTTGGTGCGAAGTCGGCATGCTCCCCAGAGTCCACGGCAGCGCAGTGTTCACTCGCGGACAAACTCAGGCTCTCACCACTTGCACTCTCGGCACGATAAGCGAAGCGCAAAAGCTCGAAGGTCTTGATGACGATTTCTACAAGAGATACATGCATCAATACAACATGCCGGGCTACTCCACGGGCGAAGCAAAGGCTCTCAAGAGCCCGGGCAGACGTGAGATCGGTCACGGCGCACTTGCAGAACGCGCTCTCGAACCTGTCCTTCCCAGCGAAGAAGAGTTCCCCTACGCAATCCGTACGGTTTCCGACATTTTGAGCTCCAACGGTTCAACCTCTCAAGCCTCTGTTTGCGGCAGCACGCTCGCTCTCATGGATGCAGGCGTTCCCATCAAAGCACCCGTTGCAGGTATCGCTATGGGACTTATCAAGAACGAAGAAAGCCACAAGGTTGCAGTGCTTACCGACATACAAGGTCTTGAAGACTTCCTTGGCGACATGGACTTCAAGGTCGCAGGTACAACCGAAGGTATCACCGCAATCCAAATGGACATCAAGATCAAGGGTATTGACGAGGAGATTCTCACTCGCGCTCTCGAACAAGCTAGACTCGGCAGACTCGAGATCCTTGGCAAGATGCTTGCAACTCTTCCCGCACCGCGCGCAGAACTCAGTAAGTTCGCTCCCAAGATCGTGTCCTTCTCCATCGATCCCGACAAAATCCGTGACGTCATCGGCACGGGTGGCAAGACCATCAACAAGATCATCGAAGACACCGGCGTCAAGATCGACATCAACGACGAAGGCACAATCTTCGTGGCATCCAGCGACGACGCAGCCATCAAGAAAGCACGCACCATCATCGAAAACATCGTTCGTGACGTTGAAGTGGGTGACGTCTATGAAGGCAAAGTCACCAAGATCATGGAAAACGACAAAGGTCAATTCGGCGCATCCGTCAACTTTGCTCCCGGCAAGGACGGCATGATCCACATCTCCAAGCTCTCCGACCAAAGAGTTGACAAAGTCACCGACGTTGTCAACGTCGGAGACATCGTTCTTGTCAAAGTCATCAAGATTGACGAGAAACATAGGGTGGATCTTCGCCTTAAAGAAGTCATCTCCAAAGCCTAAGCGCACTATTTAGCGAATAACTGCGTCAACACCGCCACCACAAACAGTCATGTACAGCAAGTACACTCCTGTCTGTGTTTGGCGGTGTTTCCTTGTTCTTCATCTAAATATTGCGTTTAGGATATAGGGGCGCAGTGGGGGCGAATAACTGCGTCAACACCCCATCGTTTCAAAATCACGTACAATTGGTACGTTTGGTTTTGCTCCGATGGGGGTGTTTCCTTGTTCTTCATCTAAATATTGCGTTTAGGATTATGGGGTGAAGTGGGGGCGAATAACTGCGTCAGAGCCACTCTCACAGACAGTCACGTACAACAAGTACGCTCCCGCCTGTGAAGAGCGGCTCTTTCTTGTTATAAAATCAATATAGCGTTTAGTTTTTCCATATTAAATCACGTTGCTAACGATGTCGGCTGTCAGACCTTGCGCCGAGATGTATTCAAGGATTTTGTGTATGGCGGTGACGGTTGCGTCCGTGGGGTGCATCAATATTATGTCACCGGCTTTCAAGCCTTTTGTTGCACGCTCGAAGATGAGAGTTGCATCGTGATCTCGCCAGTCTATCGTGTCGCGCGTCCACATGATGACTTTGTAACCCATATCATTGCATGCGATAAACATATTCTTGCCCATACTGCCGCTCGGAGGAGCGAAAAGTTTTGGATTTTTGTAGTCGTGAAGGGAGCATAAAGCGTTGTCGATCAGCCTTTCGGTCACTCTGATTTCGTCGGCGTTGCTTTTGATGTTAAGCTTTGCGTGATCTCGGTGCGAATAGCCGTGATTGCCGATTTCAAAGCCGTTAGATGACAGTTTAAGCAGAATATCCGCATTTTTTGCAACCCAAGATCCGCCCACGAAAAACGTGGCTTTCGCGCCGTATTCGCCAAGGATTTCGGCGATTTTTTGCACGTTGTCGGCACGCTCGTACACGTTGAAAGTCAGCGCGATTTTGCCTGAGTCTTTCTTGCCTTCGTATATTGCATTGTTGACCGTCACTACGTCGTTTTGCTTGGGATATGCCGCCACAAAAGACACCGCAAACGACACTATGAGTGTCGCCATTATGACAAAATTTGCTAAAAACGCTCGGAACTTAATTTCATTCATACCATAAAATATGTTTGCGCATATCCAACTATGTGTTATAATGTCCCTATGCAAAAAATGATAACTTTCCCAAGCGGGCTAAAACTTGTATTTGTTCAAAACACAGCCGTCAGATCGGTTGCGCTCGGCGTATTTGTCGGCGCGGGCGTCATCAGAGAGACTCCCGACATCAACGGCGTATCCCATTTTATCGAGCACATGCTTTTCAAAGGCACGAAAACTCGCTCCAGCTTCGATATCGTCAACGAGATAGACTCGATCGGCGCGCAAATCAATGCGTACACGTCCAAAAGTTGCACCTGTTTCCACACCGTTTCTCTCGATACGAACGTGGAAAAATGCGCGGACGTGCTTTCCGATATGTATTTCAATCCGTCTTTCGATCCTGTCGAACTCGACAAGGAGCGCAGGGTGGTCATCGAAGAGATCAACGAGAGCGAAGACACGCCCGATGACGTGTGCATAGAACGTCTTATGAGCAACTTTTTCAAGGGTTGCGTGCTTGAAAAGACCATTCTCGGCACAAAAAAATCGCTCAAATCCATGACGAGCGACACGTTGCGCCAATACCATGCAAAGCACTACGTTGCGCCCAACACCGTTGTTTCGATCGCAGGCAATATGACCGTCGATCAAGCCGTTGCACTTGTTGATACCTATTTTGAAAGCAAGTTTGAAAAAGGTGTGAAATACGAGGCTCAACCCGTCAATGTGCGCCCCGAACACTCCACGTCTTCCAAAAAGGAAAAGGACATCGAACAAAGCCACATCGCTTTCGCTTTCCCTTGCTATCCCTACAATGACGATAGGGGAGTGGCGATGCAGCTTATGAGCATAATTTTCAGCATGGAGATGTCATCCAGGCTCTTCCAAAGCGTCAGAGAAAAACACGGGCTTTGCTACACCATATACGGCTATCCGTCCGTCTATCAAAAGAACGGCGCATTTGTCATCTACACGGCAACAAGCCCCGACAACGCTCTCAAAGCCGCCCACGCCATCAAGGAAGAGATCGACCTTTTGCTCGCCAAAGGCGTCACCGAGCAGGAACTTGAAAAGGGCAAACAACAGCTCAAAACGTCGCTTGTTCTCGGTCAGGAAAGCACTTCTGCCATGATGCGCACCTTCGGAACTCACGCCATTCAGACCGGCGAGCTCTACGACTTCGACAAGCGCATTGCAGCCATCGATGCCACAACCTCCTCCGACGTTCTCCGCGCCGCTCACGACATTTTCGATTTTTCAAATGTGTGTACTAGTGTGGTGTCTCGTCAGCCCCTCTCAATAAAACTGCGCTAAATAGCGAATAACTTCGTCAACACCCATCCGCTCCAAAATCACGTACGCATAGTACGTTGGGTTTTGTTTCGGATGGGTGTTTCCTTGTTCTTCATCTATTTATCGCAGTTTTACAAAACGCACCATTGAGTGAATAGCTGTGTCAAAGCCACGGCTTGTACGCTGCGAATTGGCGACCGTTACGGGCGCAACTCAAAAACTTTGTCATTGCGAGCACAAGCGTGGCAATCTCGTGGAAACGAAACGGCAAACAATTGCGCCCGATAAGTTTTGTTTTGTGCATATCTCTACAAAGGGTGGGCGTTTGAAACCCTAAATAGAACACCCCATCTTTCCGGTCCGTGCCGGTATTTCTTCCACCACTCGTATAAAGTGCTTTCTCTACAAAACTTTCCGTCGCTCGCGGGGAAGACAGGCGGCACTCGCATAGAAAAGTATCGTTCACTCATTATGCCACTCGTTCGCAAGTGCAAAGAACAACACGTACTTGCTCACTTGTACTTCACACACAAGGGCTCCCGCACGTCAAAAACAAGCGAACTTGTGCGAGAGTAAGAAAGATGAAAGCGCAGTTTTTGGCGTGTGGGAAAAAGGAGCACAAAGACCGAAAGGCAAATGACTGCAACTTGTTGTAATCGTTTGCAAAACGGGCTTCTGTGTGACGTAAGCTCGGCGCTTATTTCGGCGTTCGCCTTGCGAACGCTCACTCCGAATAAGCACATTCCGTTTATAAGTGTGCTCCGAATAGGCTTTCGTTTTGGGCGCAACCAAAAAACTTTGTCATTGCGAGCCGACTTGTTCGGCGTGGCAATCTCGTGGAAACGAAACATCAAACTTTTTCTGCGCCCTCGCCGCAATTATTAATTGTTCATTATTAATTATTAATTCAAAATCGGCTATCTAACCTTGTCAAAAAATATAGGTGAATTTTTCTCGGTCTTTTCTCTTGAAAATGCGTCTTAATTATGGTATAATTTTCTATACTAATATTATATATACTAGGAAGGTAAACCTTGGAGAATACAAGACAAGCAAAAGCGAATAGAGCCAACAGGATAGCGGCGGGCATTTTGGTGATCATTGTGTCGCTTTTCTGTTTCTTATCTTTGGTCGGCGCGCTTGGCGGAGTGGGCAGAATGGTGTACGGTTTTCTTGCGGGCTTTTTCGGGCTTGCGGCGTACGCTTATTCTCTTATGGGGCTTATCATCGGCATTTGCGTGACTTTCAACGTGAGAGTCAAGATGCGTCCCTCAAAAGCGTGCATGTATTTAGGCTTGCTTATCCTTGGCGTATTTGCGCTTCACATTTACACGTCCAGTGCGCACATCATCGGCGCGGATTGGGGCGGATATCTTCTCAACTGCTACAACAACACAAACACGGCAGGCGGCATGCTCTACGGCATCCTTGCGTTTCCGCTGATGAAAGTCATCACGTCGGTGGGGGCATTGGTGGTGGCGTGCGTGGCGTTCTTTATCCTTGCGTTCTTTGCGATTTTTCCGTCCATAAAGCGCAACGTGACCTACACGGTTGCCGACAAGGCGGACAGACAAAGGCAAGTGGAGAGAAGAAGTCCAAAGCAAAAACGCTCTTTGGGCAAGAAGAAAAAGCAAGACCAATCGGCAACGGGAAGGCTCATCGACGCTCAAAGCGCGCCACTTATCACCGATTTTGCAAATCCGCAAAAGGAATTGTACGTTGTTGACGTCACATCCGACAGCAAAGAGCGCATAGGCGACAAAAAGGCACTCGGCGCAGACGGATACAAGCCCATCGGGTTCAATCCGCTCTATCCCAACGCAAGCGGCAACATCGAAGACGAGCAAAAACGCCCGTACACTCCCGATCAATTCTCGCCGCGCGGCATAGCAAAGGACATCCTTTTCGGCTCAGGTCCGAGCAAGGACAATCTTGCGCGTTTCGGATCGGCAAGCGATCCGCGCAACGCTCTTGGCAACGTTTCGCCCTCATACAGCGCAATGCGCAGAAACGAGCTGAAAAACAAGCTCGGCATAGACGCGACTTCAAGCGCGATCAAAGAAGACTTTATGTCCAGATACCGCGCGTCCTATCAGCAAGACGACAAGGCGGCAAAACCTGCCTTGCAGGCGGCAGAGCAAGAAAGCGCAACGAGCAAGATTCAATCTCCGCTCGATTTCAAGCGTGATTTCAATGCGTTGAAACAAGAGCAGACTCAGCGTTTCGGAGAGATGTACGCAAAGCCCGAGTTTGAGGCGGGAGTGCATCTTGAGCAAGAAGACGAGGCATGCCTTATTGCCGAGCCTGTCAAGAAAGAAGTGGTCAAACCCACAAAAGTGGTTGGCGGCGGCGACGCTATCAATGCAACCATACAAAAAGCGCAAAACGCAACGGGGCAATCTCAAGTCAACGTGGGCATGCTCGGCGCGCTCAACAGAGCCATTTCGGGCGAAGAGCCGCCAAAACCCGTGGTGAAAGAAGAGATAACGTCCGAGGCATACGACAAGCCGAAGACGGATATGGTGTATATCGTGCGTGACGCTCAAGAGCCGCAAAAAGCACCTGCCGTAGTTTCGCAAGCGGCAAAAACAACTTCTGCGCAAGCCGACAAAAAGCCTGTCGAGCCGCAAATCCCCGTTGTTCAACCCAAGAAAAATCAGACGGTTGAAGACGCTGACAGAAGCGGATACAAAGCAGTGCAGGGCGACACCAAGATACCGCGCGCGTTCTCTCAAACGGCAGTCACAAAGGACGAGTCGAGCGAGAATATGGAAGCCAACTATTTTGGCGGCATAGGCAAATCCAAGCCCGTTGCAAAGCCCTACGAAATGGGCAAAGCAACGCTTGACAGCCAACGCGCAAAGTATGTTGACAACGACAAGACGGTGGGCGGAGAAGTGCCCAGCGCGCCTGCTCCCGTGCAACAAAAAGTGACGGGCGGCGATATGTCGAGAAGTGCGATTCAGTCAACGACGGCAATCGCAAAGCAATCGGCAAAGAACATCGAAAATGCCGAAGTCGCGGCGCGTATTCAAAACATAAAACAAGCAATCAAAGAAACTCCGCAAATGGGACAATACGAAAGAGAAGCTCTCATGCGCGAAGAGAAGATGAAAGCGGCGCAAAGTCGCGGATTGCAGAAGGACGACGCGTCCAAGACCGTAAAAGCGGACAAGAGCGACAAACAACGTCTGACGCAAGTCAATATGGAGCAAGCCATTTCGCAAGCCACTCCCAAGCGTCCTTACGTTGCTCCGCCGATGAGTCTGCTTGTTCCGCCTGCTCCGGAAGTCGATCAACACGAAGACTACGAGCAAAAGAAAGAACAGATTATCGGCACTCTTTCCTTCTTCAACATTGCGAGTGAAGTGATCGACATCATGGTCGGTCCGACCTTTACGATGTACAAGTTGCGTGTCGAGATGCCGCGCGGAAGGACGATCAACTACATTTCCACGCTTGAAAACGACATAGCGATGAAGATGGAAGCGGAAAGCGTGCGTATCATCGCGCCTATCCCCGGCGAGAACGCGGTGGGCATCGAAGTGCCAAACAATCATCGCCGCAACGTCAACTTGTCCGAGATTATCGGCTCGCCCGAGTTTAACGGATCAAAAGATCCCAACACGTTTGCGCTGGGCAAAAACCTGTACGGTCAATCCAAAGTGGTACTTGTCAGAAAGCTGCCGCACGTGCTTATCGCAGGCGCGACCGGCGCAGGCAAGAGCTGCTGCATAAACTCGATCATCGTCAGCTTGCTCTACAAAGCGTCACCCGATGACGTGCGCCTTATCCTTATCGACCCCAAACGTGTGGAACTTAGCATCTATGCAGGCATTCCGCATCTTCTTATGGACGAGATCATTTGCGACACGGACAAGGCAATACGCGCGCTCAACTGGACGATAACCGAAATGGAACGCCGCATCAAGTATCTTGCCGAAGTCAACTATCGCAACATAGAAGAATACAACGAAGATTGCGTGAAGAACGGCTATGAAAAGATGCCGAGAATCGTCATCATCGTTGATGAATTTGCAGACCTTATGTCAACGGGCAAGAAAGCGGTGGAAGACACCGTCAACCGCATTGCAAGACTTGCTCGTGCAGTGGGCATACACCTTGTGCTTGCAACGCAAAGACCGTCGGTTGACGTCATCAGCGGCACGATCAAAAACAATTTCCCGGCTCGTATCGCATTCAAAGTCACGTCGAGCTTTGACAGTAAGACGGTGCTTGACAGCGTGGGTGCGGACAAATTGCTCGGCAACGGCGATATGCTGTTTATGATGCCGGGGGCAAGCACGCTCGAACGTATGCAAGGCGCATACATCTCCAACGAAGAAGTCAAAGACATCGTGGACTTTGTCAAGTCAAAGAACGACGCGTACTTTGACAACAACATTAAGGACGCAATCTTCAAGGACAAGGAAGAAGAGCAACCGCAATCAAACGGATCTTCTCACGCAAACGATCGCAACAAGATTCCGCCCGAACTGTACGATGCGCTCGAACTCGGCATACAAATAAGAGAAGAGCAAGACGCTCCGCTCAGCATATCTTTCTTGCAACGCCGTATGGGCTTTGGCTGGCCGAAAGCCGCAAAGATATACGACCTTATGGACAGAATGGGATATCTCACGCCCGACGAGCACGATCCGAAGAAGAAGAAAGTCAACATCACTTATGAAGAATTGGCGGATCTGCGCGCAGCTGCCGAGAAGGAAGACGAAGAATGAAAATCGGAGCAATATCGCTCGGCTGCGATAAAAACAGAGTGGACACCGAGAAGATGCTTTCGCGCTTAGTGGACGGCGGACATACGCTTGTGGGCAGTGAAGACGAAGCTGACGTGATCATCGTCAACACTTGCGCGTTTATCGACAAAGCAAAGGAAGAGTCCATTGACGAGATCTTGAATGCGATTGCCGCAAAACAAGCGGACAAAAAGAAAAAGGTCATCGTCACGGGCTGTCTTGCGCAACGCTATGCCGACACAATAAAGGACGAATTTCCCGAAGTGGACGCAGTGTTGGGCATCGCCGATTATGACAAAATGCTTGACACCGTCAAGGAAGTGGAAGACGGCGAGAGAGTGTTTTTGCACGACTGCAAAGACGGTTTCTATTCGGGCAGAGTGCTGACCACTCCATATCACTACGCATATCTAAAAATCGCGGACGGATGCAACAATCATTGCACCTATTGCGCGATCCCGTCCATACGCGGCAAATACCGCTCCGAGAAGCTTGAAGACTTGATTTTCGAGGCGCAAAAGCTCTCGGACGACGGCGTGAAAGAGCTTATTCTCGTGGCGCAGGACGTGACGAGATACGGCACGGATTTTGACGGAAAGCCGCATCTTATCCATTTGCTTGACGAGCTGTCCAAGCTCGATTTTGAGTGGATTCGCCTTTTGTATCTCTATCCCGAGATGGTGGACGACACGCTCATCGAGTATATGAAAAACAATCCGAAAGTGGTCAAATACGTGGACGTGCCCCTGCAACATATTGACGATACGGTGCTCAAACGTATGAATCGCCGCACGGACGAGAAGAGCGTCAGAGAGTTGATTGCAAAGCTCAAAGATGCGGGTATGACCGTGCGCACCACCTTTATATGCGGTTTCCCGGGCGAAACGAAAGAGCAGTTTGACAAGCTCAAAGAGTTTGTCAAGAGTGCCGAATTCGATTTTGCGGGATTTTTTGCCTATTCGAGAGAAGAAGGCACTCCTGCCGACAGACTTGACGGACATTTGCCCGAAAGAACAAGGGAAAAACGCGCGGAAGAAGTCAAAAAACTTCAAGAAAGAATCATAGAAAAACACAACGCTTCGCTTGTCGGCAAGACGGTGAAGGTGATATATGACGACATCGACTATGACAGACAGGCTTTTGTGGGCAGAACGCAATCGCAAGCTCCCGACATAGACAACGTCGTGTATTTCACATCCGCCGACGAAGTGAAGATAGGCAATTTCTACGACGTTGAGATTGTAGGCTCGACAGGCGTGGATTTGGTAGGGAGAGTGAAACAATGAAAATCACTTTGGCAACGAAAATCACGATTGCAAGAATAATTCTCATAGTGCCGACGGTGGCGATGTTCATCGTGGCGGAGCTTGTCACGGGCGTGAGCGGCGCGGCGCATATTGCTATGTTGGCAGTGGCGGCGTTCTTGTTTGCGGTGTGCTGTGCAACGGACTTTGTGGACGGACATATCGCAAGAAAGACCAACACAGTGTCCATGCTTGGCAAGTTTTTGGATCCGCTTGCAGACAAAGTGGTCATTGTCGTGATGCTCTTTTTGATCGTGCTGTTTCAAGACGGGCTTACGATGGCAGGGGTGTATCCTTACAATGCGCTCGTGATTGCGGTTTTGTCGGGCATTATCTTGTCAAGAGAGCTTATGATCGGAGTGTTCCGCTCCATTGCGGCAAGTCGCGGTCTTGTGCTTGCGGCGGATATCTACGGCAAAGTGAAGACGGTGCTGCTTGACATCGGAGTGACGCTCTTGATGCTTGCGGGCACGCACTACGTCATCGGCTGGATAGGCACGATCGTGTTCTATCTCGGCGCAATCATTGCAGTGTACAGCGGATTCAACTACATCGTCAAAAACAAGCAAGTCTTGAAACAAGACGATGAGCCGAGCGCGGACGACAAGAGCAACGAGCAACAAGCATAAAGCGAGTGAATGTATGGCAAACTGCTGCGAGACGATAAAAATATGCGGTCTATCTCACGATGAGATTGCCCGGCGACTCAACAAGTTCGACGGTTTCGGCGTGAGTTTTAACGTGAAAGAAGATTGTCTTGACGCCGCTATAATCATGAAGTCGGCGGGGGACAGAACCACGTTCGAGATGGTGAAGAGCAGGGTGTACAATGCCTTTGAAGAAGAAGTGTACTCGGCAGTTGACGGCGTGCTCGAAGACATCGCGGCGAAGCTTTTGAAAATGAACAATCGCACGCTTGCCGTGGCGGAAAGCCTTACGGGCGGCGAGATTTGCTCTCGTCTTACGTCAATTGCGGGCATCAGCGCAAACTTTTACGAAGGCATCGTTTGCTACAATCGCGGCTCGAAAACGGACAGGCTCGGAGTGCCGAAAGCGGTGCTCGGAGAGTACGGAGCGGTGTCGAGAGAAACAGCGTACGCAATGGTGAAAGGTCTTTGCAAAAGACCTGTTGACATCGCGCTTGCCACCACGGGACTTGCAGGACCGACAGGGGACGAAGGAAAGCCTGTCGGGCTTGTGTATATCGCAGTGGGCGGCGGAGATTTCATCACGGTGTTTGAAAGGAAGTTCTCTGGCAGTCGCAACGAGATTCGCACTGCCGCGTCCAACGTTGCGTTGTTTTATCTGATAAGATATCTCAAAGGCGATATTTTGAGATTGTAAGCGCAAAACAGGCGTTGAACGCTCAAAACGGGCGGATAAAACGCTTGTTTAGAGCAAAATCGCATTGCCGACAAGGATATGAGAAGGCGAAAAATCCATTTGTTATGCACCGAAATCGGGACATGCAAACGTATATAATAAACATGTAAAAAAGAGATCGCTCGCTTTGGGCGAACGGATATAAAGGAGAAACACTATGGCAGACAAAGTTCAAGACAAGTCCACCGACAGAGCGCACAATTTGCAACTGGCTCTCGCCAAAATCGAGAAGGATTTCGGCAAAGGCGCGGTCATGCGTTTGGGAGAGACGGAAATCCCCAAAGTAGAAGCGATTTCCACCGGCTGTTTGACGCTTGACGTTGCGCTTGGCATCGGCGGTATTCCGCAAGGAAGAATCATCGAAATATACGGTCCGGAATCTTCGGGCAAAACCACGGTCGCGCTGCACTGCGTGGCGGAAGTGCAAAAGAAGGGCGGCACTGCGGCGTACGTAGACGCAGAGCATGCGCTCGATCCCGTCTATGCGTCAAAACTCGGCGTAAATCTCGACGATTTGTACATTTCACAGCCCGACAGCGGCGAGCAAGCTCTCGAAATCGTGGAAACGCTCGTCAGAAGCGGCGCAATCGACATCATCGTCATCGACTCTGTTGCGGCTCTCACTCCGCAAGCGGAACTTGACGGCGATATGGGCGACAGTCACGTGGGTATGCAAGCGCGTCTTATGTCACAAGCACTGCGCAAGATCACGGCGGCGACTTCCAAGAGCAAATGCACGCTCATTTTCATCAACCAATTGCGTGAAAAGATCGGCGTTATGTACGGCAATCCCGAGACCACCACGGGCGGCAAGGCACTCAAATTCTATTCTTCCGTGCGTATAGAAGTCAGAAAAGCCGACACTATCAAGGACGGCAGCGACATCGTGGGCAACCATGTCAAAGCCAAGATCGTCAAGAACAAAGTTGCGCCGCCTTTCAAGGTTGCGGAGTTCGACATCATGTACGGCACGGGCATTTCCAACATGGGATGCGTGCTCGATCTTGCCGTTGAAAACGGTTTCATCCAAAAGAGCGGCAGCTGGTTCAGCTACAACGACGAGAAGATCGGACAGGGCAGAGACAAAGCTATGGATTTCTTGAAGTCGCACCCCGAAGTGTTTGAAGAAGTGGACGCGAAAATCCGCGAAAAATACGAGATGAACTGACGTATTGCGCTCATCAAGTGTCAATTTTGCAAAAAATCAAAAAAATATCGCTTTTCGCGTTGCGAAAGGCGATTTTTTTTACAACCACCGTTGACGAAACGCTATAAATAGTATATACTTTATATCGACAAAACTATATATTGAAATCAATAAGGTTTGGTATAGATAAAGTTAATATTTTTGCATGGGCGCGCTTTTGCCCGACGGATTTTTTTGGCTAAGCCGTATTTTTGCTTTCAGTTGTGGTTTTGATTATATATATGGAGGTCCATTATGACCGGCAATTTCAATTCATTGCTTGCCATTTCGGTGGGTGGCGCGGCAGGTATCGCTGCGGCGGTCGCTCTCATCGTGGGCGCGCTGGTTGGCTGGCTTGTATACAGGCTTTATTCTCAAAACAAGATCGGCAATGCAAAGCGCGAAGCGGCAAGAATCATCGAAGAAGCCAATCTCGAGGCGAAGACCATTCGCAAAGACGGCTTGCTCGAAGCAAAAGAAACTATGAACAAAATGCGCGTCGAGTTTGAAAACGAGACAAAAGAGCGCAAACAGGATTGGCAACGCACCGAAAACCGCTTGGCACAAAAGGAAGCGGCACTTGACAAGAAGGAAGACGTTCTCGACAAAAAGGACGCAACTCTTGACAAGAAACTCGACGACGTCGAGAAATCTCAAAAACAAATCGAAGAAACCAAGGAACGCCTCAAAGGCATCGAAGCGGAACTCAACAATTCGCAAGAAAAGATGCAAAAGGAACTCGAAAGAGTTGCGGGCATGACCAAGGAAGAAGCGTCGCAAGAACTCAAAGAAGCTTTGCTTGACGGAGTGAAAAAGAGCGCGGCGCAAGACGCGAAAAATCTCATCGCCGAGGCAAAAGACAACGCGGTGAAGGAAGCGCAAAACATCATCTCTCAAGCAATTCAACGTTGCGCGGCTGATCACGCAACCGAAAACACCGTTTCGGTCGTGGCTCTTCCCAACGACGAGATGAAGGGCAGAATCATCGGACGTATGGGCAGAAACATACGCGCGTTGGAATCTGCAACGGGCGTCGATCTCATCATCGACGACACCCCGGACGTTATCACGCTTTCAAGTTTCGATCCCGTCAGAAGAGAAGTGGCAAGACTCACTCTTGAAAAACTCATCACGGACGGACGTATCCACCCCGCTCGCATCGAAGAGATGGTGGACAAGGTCAGAAAAGAAGTGGAAGCAGGCATCAAAGAGGCCGGCGAAGAAGCGGCGTTTGAAGTGGGCGTTCATGGCTTGCATCCCGAAATCATCAAGATTCTCGGCAGACTCAAATACCGCACCAGTTACGGTCAAAACGTGCTCAAACACTCCATCGAAGTTGCGTCTTTGGCATCTGTCATGGCGGCAGAGCTCGGCGTCGATCCCAAGATCGCAAGAAGAGCGGGCTTGTTGCACGACATAGGCAAGGCCGTTGACCACGAGCTTGAAGGCACGCACATTCAACTCGGTGTGGACATCGCAAAGAAGTATAAGGAAAGCCCTGAAGTCATTCACGCAATCGCGGCGCACCACAACGACATCGAGCCGCAAACCATCGCGGCAGTGCTCGTTCAGGCGGCAGACGCAATTTCAAGCGCAAGACCGGGCGCAAGACGCGAATCCGTCGAAACTTACGTCAAGCGTATCGAAAAGCTCGAAGACATTGCAAAATCCTTTGACGGTGTGGATCAAACCTTCGCCGTGCAAGCGGGCAGAGAGATCAGAGTTATGGTCAAGCCCGAGCAAGTCAACGATGCAAACACCGTCTTCCTTGCAAAAGAAATCGCGCAAAAGCTCGAGGACGAGCTCGACTACCCGGGACAAATCAAAGTCAACGTCATCAGGGAAGTGCGCAGCGTAGAGTACGCAAAATAAACAATACCGACATAAATATGCATATTGCAAGCCAAAATAAAACCGAAAACTTGCAATATGCGATATAAGGTGCTAAAATAAAAGAAAGCATCAACAGCAGAAAACATATTTAGGAGAATACAATTATGGCACAAATTATGGCAGGCGATTTGAGAAAGGGCGTGACTTTCCTTTACGACAACAAGATTATGACCGTCGTCGATTTCTTGCACGTCAAACCGGGCAAGGGCGCAGCGTTCGTTCGTACAAAAATGAAAAACGTCGTAACAGGCGCGGTGCTTGAGCAAACTTTCAACCCCACCGAAAAGTTTGAACTCGCTCACATCGAGACCAAGACGATGGAATATCTATACAATGACGGCGAATTCTATTATTTCATGGATGCGGACACTTATGAGCAAATTCCGCTCAACCACAGCCAAGTCGAAGACGCTCTCAACTTCGTCAAAGAGAACATGAACGTCACAATGAAGTTCTTCCAAGGCGCACCGTTCTCCGTTGAACCGCCAAACTTTGTCGAGCTTCTCATCACGCTTTGCGAGCCCGCAGTTGCCGGCAACACCGCCACCAACGCAACCAAACCCGCAACCGTCGAAACAGGCTATGAGCTTCAAGTCCCGATGTTCGTCAACGAGGGTGATACTATACGTATTGACACACGCACCGGCGAATACATGTCAAGAGTCTGAAATAGCGAATAACTGCGTCAACGCCCCGATAACTAAAGTCGTGTACGCTTAGTACACTAGGCTTCCGTTATCGGGGCGTTTCCTTGTTCTTCATCCGAACAAAAGCCGTCATTGCGGCAACGGCATCGCTTGCGCGCAAGCAACACCGAGAGCCGCATTAGGCTTTTGTTCTGCTAACCGCGCCGAAAATCTTTGCTATC
>URIZ01000011.1 GCA_900548005.1 uncultured Eubacteriales bacterium
TCTTGATGGTGGTGTCGGCAAGCATTTTGCCGTTTTCATCCAATATAACTGCTTTGGTGTAGGTTGAGCCTACGTCGCATCCGCCAAAATATTTCATAATAGTTTTCCTTCCTTTTCAAAGAATTTTGCGTCTTACCACGCTTGTGAATCGTCAAAGTCCAAAAGCGTTTCGTCCACTGGCTTTTCTTGCAACACGGTTTGCATATACTTGTTGACTTGCTCGCGCATATCGCGTCTGGATATCGTGCGGCTGTCCATAAGGTCTTGTTGCACCCAAATGAAGTTGTAGCCCCTTTCTCTTGCTTGCTCGTCGAATATACCGACAAGACCGTCCATGCCCTTGCACGAGATTTGGTCGTACATGATGATCGTGTCCACGTTGTATTCTTCCGCCACTCGCCAGCACTCGTTGAGCACGTTGGCATAGCCGCCCTTGGTGTGCGTACGCATGGTTGCGCGCTGATAGGTCTTTGCAAGGTCTTCAAGCGCATGTTCGTGCGTGTCCGTGCGGAATTTGAGATAGGAAATCATCGTTTCCATGTCCATAACGACGTTGATGCCCCAGCAGTTTTCAAGCCAGTTGGCAAAAGACGTATAATAGTTGGCAGGACAGCTCCACACGATCGCGCGGTGGCGCATCTCTTTGCTTGCTTTGGTCTTCTTTGCATACGCCTTTTCCATGATTTTGTTGACTTTCTTGTCCACTTTCAAGAATCGTTTGTCAAAGCCGCCCGAGAGATGATAGTAGTACAATCTATACAGCCAGAACGTTGCGCCCGTCATTTGCGGATAGTTGGTCTTGTTGACTTCCCACTTCTGAAGTTCGTAATCGAGTTGCTTGTTGTATCTTTCAAGAGCCTTTATAAATGCGTCCCAATCGAATTTTTCGCCCGTCTGATCTTCCACGAATTTGATGAGATCCTTAATCTCGTCAACGGCGTATTTTTGCACGTCTTCGCCTTTGTATCTCAACGGAACGTTGTATACGTGAGTGGGCAGTTTGAAATATCTGTCTTGGAACGTTGTGGTCATGATAGAGCCGTCGCAAGGCATATTGCACGTGATCATGCATTTGCCGAGCTTCGGATAATCGCCTTCAACGCACACGCCGGCCTCTGCGCTTGGCAACGGGCACACGTCCGCCGGCACGCCGAAACTCTCGATTGCGTCAAGATAAGGCGGAACGACAAGCTGATCCACCATGCTTGAAAGGAATATGGGCATGGTCTGCATCGGGTACGCTTTGAGATTGGGAAAACCTGCGATAAACTCGACAGGGATAAGCTCGTCAATGCACACGAGTTTTTTGCTCTTTTTGTTCTTCGGGAACATCTTTTCGTCTGCTTCGAACGCAGTGAGAATAAGCCCCGTGGCGTGCTTGACGATCATGTTGAAATGAAGATGCGTCATCAAAAGTTGCGGTCCGCGCAAACCTTCGGTGTGACGATCCACAAATGCCGGCGTTGAAAGATATGTCGCCATCCAGCGATATCTCCACAGCCCCTTGACCACAGCAACGGGATTTTTGAGCACCATCACCACCATATCTTTCCAGGTGACGAGCCAACGCCAATAGTCCACAAGCGTGTCCTTAAAGCCGCGCCATTCGCGATGTTTGTACAGTCCGGTTTTGTCTTGATGCAGATTTTTGTATCCGCCGTAAGTTTTCTTTGCCATAACTCACTCCTTTGCCTTTTTCGCCTTTTGAATGTGCTTGATTTCAAGGCTTTCGACGAACGCCTGAATACGCGTTCTGAGCTGTCCGGACGCATTCGCCGTGTATTGACGGTCGATTGCGATTGACGGAATGCCGAATTCGTTGGTCATTATGTAGGAAGCAAGCGCGCGCTCATAGCCCCAATATTCGCAGAATTTGAGCTGCTCGTACACAACGCCGTCGGCATGATAGTCTTCAACAAGTTTCTTGACAAATTGACGGCGATCTTCCACCTTTTCGTGTTCCATATATCTCGGGCATTGGCAAGTTTTCATATAATGGCGGCAAATTTGAGTGAGCACGTCTTCATCGTCGTTCAACACAATCTCTTCTCTGCCGGGCAAAGAGCCGAAACAATATCTGTCGGCACACACAAACGCGCCGCTGTCTTCAAAAAGTTTTGTGAAGTCGGAATCGTCGATTTCGCTGCCCACAAGCACGATTCTTGCCCTGTAAAACTTCTTTTGATCGGGCTCGCGATGACGCAATTCTTCAAGCGTTTCTTCGAGTTTGTCCACGATGAGATATTTCGGACAACAATACGTTGCAAGGCAAAGCACGTGAAATTCATAGCCGGTGATGCGCGGATTTTCTTCCTTTCTAAACTCGCCGATTGCGGTGATTGCTCTGCACACTCTGTTGTGAAGTTCCACCGCTTTTCTCATCGCGTCGTCTGAGATGTCCACGCCGTACACGTCTTTGAGCTTGTCAAGCACTTTCAGACGCATCTGATTGGCATAACTCTCAACGCAATGATCGTTTGTTTTGAAGGGCATATCGAAAATGCTCACAAAAAATTTGTCATTGTCGACAAGGCGCAACAGCTCGAAATGCTCGATTGTTCTGTTCATCTCGCTGCATGTTTCACCTGCAAAAAGCGCGGACAAAAATCCGTAGCCGCCCTCGATTCCGCGCTCGAGCAACGCCTTTGCAAATCCGCAAATGAACGGGCTTAGATAGTAGGTTGCAATGTCCACCGACCCCGTTCGCGGCGCGCGAAGTCGCACGCTGAAACAGTTGTCAAGGTTGAGCAGCACCTCGGGAACGTGATAGCACGTGTAGCCCAACGCGATTTTGCCGTCTTCTTTGACCGCTTGCTGCACCAACTCGTTGTTGGCTTCCTGCAAGAGATTTTCAAAGTAGAGCAAATGTTTCAAATCTCTCATAGTTTTCTCCTATTTTAAGTTCGGTCACCGCAAAAAGCGCGATTTCCCTCGCTCTTGAATCCCTTTTTTTGACTTCCGCCTGCGCAAAAACAATATGCGAATATACACAAATCTTGCACGCAAAATCGGTGCAAAACCTCAATCCTATTCCGCATTTTGTCCAACCGCTTCGTTGCGCGCAATATCATCATCTCATCGCGCATAAAATCTATATGTATATAGTGTACCACTCAACCATTTTCGTGTCTATATCTTGAAAAAAATTCCACAATATATTTATCGATATAATCTTTAGATTTTGTATTAAAAAAATAAATTTTTATCCTTTCCGCAAGCCGCTTTTTCTGCCGCTCATCATAAAAAACAAAAACGCCGAAATCGGCGTTTTGTTTTTCTTTTTCAAGTTTTTTATCGACAATAATCGATGTCAGTCTATGCGTTGCACCTGATATGTGCCGTCCTCTCTCTCAATTGGATTGATTGTCAGCGACGCATCGTTTGAAACGATTTTGCCGTCCTTGCAATAGAGCGAATAGATTCCGTTGCCTTTTAGAGCCGCCACTTTGTCGGAATCGAGCGTGGGGGCAAGATACAGCGGGAGAATGTCCATGACAATCTCGGCACACGTTTTTGACGAGGAATACGCCGTATACGTGCCGATTGCGCTCACGTTTTCGCCGCTTGTTACATCTATAAAGTGAGTGCGCACCGTGCCGTCTTCATAGGTGTAATATCCTTCTTCTTTCTTGGCAAGCTGATAGTCTTTGAGCATAACGACGGACAACTTTTGCTTGTACGCCATTCTACCTGCGACAATCGGCTCTTTTGCGGTCTTGTCAAACACATTTGCTTGCAAATCGTCATGCGATTCGCTCAAATTGCGAGTGAACCCGTCATAGCTTGAAATGACACCCTTGTCATAGCCTTCGCCAAGCATCGTGTTGGCGATATAATCGATCGCAAAGGCATTTTTTGTCCAGAAAAAGTCAATATATACCGGCGTTCTGTCGCCAAAAGCCGCTTTATACTCATCCGACACGACAAGCTTAACAACGTTGCCTTCCGAAAACTCGATGCGTACGTTGCTCGGATCGGACACAAGCGCAATCATTTTGTCGAAATAAGCTTTGATTTGCTCATTCTTCGCGGGATCTAATTTTTCCGCATCGCTGTCGTTTTCACAACCGAACATCTCTTGATAAACCGCATAAATCGGCGCATAATACAAAAATCTGTTGTTTGCATCGTCAAACGCTTTGAGCGCGCGATACAAAAGCGCAGGGATCTCCAATTCTTCGCCCGGATGAGCATTGAGAGTGTGTAGGTTGTTCATCCCCTCTATCTCTTCCGACGCATAAAATACCTTGTATGCGTATTCGGTTGCATCTGTATACTTCAGCGCAACGTTTCGACGATACTTTTTGTCTTGATCTTTTGAAAAATAGTAGGTGAACACAAACTCTCCGCCACAATTTTGCTTGGACGAAGGGTTTGGCGTCACAGAAAACCACCCTGCCTGCACTCTCAACAAAATCGTGAGAACAACAGAGAAACAGATGATTGCCAGCACCAAAAACGACACGAACAATATAACGCGCAGTTTGACGTTTTTGTGTGACACTTCGATCTGCTCTACCGGCGGGGGCGTGAGAAGATTTTTGTCTTTTGCATATCTTTTCATAGTCACCTTTTCGAGAAAAAGGTTTAGCGTCCGCTAAACCTTGTTTTTCGTTATCTAAGCGTCAACAGCAGGAAGAACAGGAATAGCACCAGCACCACTGCCCACAAGATAAATCCTGCGATTGCGCCCTTTTTGAACGCTTTGAAGTTCTTGATATAATTGAACTTCTTGAAGATATATGCCGCGATTATACCCGGGATAGGCAACAGGAAGGACAACACTTTGAACCATGCGCTTCCCGTGTCATGCACAGGCGTTTCAAGAATAGGCTCGGTTGCTTCAACAGGCATCTCTGCTTCTTTTTTGGCATATTCGAGAGCCTCTTGCTCCGTCATAAACGACGAAGATTTGAGCGGAACGCCTTCTTCTCTTACGCGCTTGTACTCTTCGATCTCTTTCTTGTTGCCGAAGATGTAGTGATTGTGTCCGATGCACACCATTTCCGGCTTATCCTCGCTGTAATCGTGCTGTGACGGATCGTAAACGAAGAGTTTTTTCTTCTTTTCGAGCTTGGGATCGGGGATCGGGATTGCCGATATAAGCGATCTTGTATACGGATGGAGCGGGAAAGCAAAGAGTTCTTCCGCGTCCGCAATCTCCACAATCTCACCTTTGTAGATAACGCCGATTCTGTCCGAAATAAATCTGACAATTGACAAATCGTGCGCGATAAAGAGATAGGTCGTGCCTCTTTCTCTTTGGAATTTGTTGAGAAGGTTCAACACTTGCGCGCGGATTGAAACGTCAAGCGCGGATATCGGCTCGTCGGCGACAACCAACGACGGTTCCATAATCATGGCTCTCGCAAGACCGATACGTTGACGTTGTCCGCCCGAAAATTCATGGGGATAACGTGTCAAGTGCTCAGGCAACAAGCCGATTTCTTTTATCATTTGCTCGACTTTTGCAACTCTGTCCGCCTCGTCTTTGAAGAGATGGAAATTGTAAAGTCCTTCGGACACGATATAGTCAACAGTCGCGCGCTCGTTGAGCGATGCCGCAGGATCTTGGAAGACCATTTGGATGTTTCTGATGACTTGTCTGTCGAGTTTGCGTGAAATCTTGCCCGAAATACGCACGCCTTTGTACTGAATCTCGCCTTTTGCGCAAGGGTTGACTCTTATGACGGCGCGTCCGATTGTGGTTTTGCCGGAGCCTGACTCACCGACAAGCGAGAACGTTTCTCCCTTGTAGATGTCAAAAGATGCGTTTTTGACCGCTTTCACAGCCTTTTCTCCCTTGCCGAAAGTGATATCAACGTTCTTGACGGAAAGGAGAATTTCTCTGCCGTTTTCATCGAGCGGACCTTGTTCGGGGAGCGTATTCACGCGGTTTTTGAGCTGATCGACTTTGGTTTTCCAATCATCGCCGATGCCCTTGAATTTTCTTTGAATCTTTGCGCCGATGCCCTTAAACCAGTCTCCGATGGCTTTACCTGCCGATTTTTTTGCAGGTTTCTCGTCTGTGGCGGCTTGTTGGTCGCTTTCTTTTTCGTCGGCATCGTGATTTTCGGCTTCGAGAGCAACGTCCGCTTGTTCGCAAACGGGCTCTTGCTCTGCCGCTTGTTCGATATGCTCTTGTTGCTCCACCGCGAGTTCTTCTTCAACGGGCGTGGAGTTGTCGAGCGCAGAGGTTTGAATATCGTCGATTATTTTATCTTTGGCCATCATTCCACCTCCTCAATATTGAATGCTTTGAGCAATCTGCCGTGAATATCGCTGATGATTTCGGGTTTTTCGATTTTGGGAGCTCTCGGATCGAGAAGCCACGTTTTTGCGAAGTGTGTTTCCGTCACTTGGAACATCGGGGCTTCTTTGAGAGTATCCACTTTCAAGCAGTACGGATTTCTCGGAGCAAACGGATCTCCGATGATCTTGTTGTAAAGAGACGGCGGCGTGCCTGAGATAGAATACAGCTCGGTGTTCTTCTCTGCAAGTTGCGGCAAGGACGAAAGCAACGCCCAAGTGTACGGGTGACGCGGATCGTAGAACACTTCGTCCACCGTGCCAAGCTCAACGATTTGACCTGCATACAGCACCGCGACTCTGTCGGCGATGTTTGCAACGACGCCAAGGTCGTGCGTGATGAAGACGATGGTGTAGTTGAACTCTTTTTGCAAGTCCTTGATGAGATTCAAGATTTGAGCCTGAATGGTAACGTCGAGTGCGGTTGTAGGCTCGTCGCAGATAAGAATCTTCGGCTGGCAAGAGAGCGCGATTGCGATGACGATACGCTGTCTCATACCGCCCGAATATTGGAAGGGATAATCGTCGTATCTGTTCTCGGCGTTGGGAATACCCACCTTTTTCATAAGATCTATGGCTTTTCTTCTCGCCTCGGCCTCGGAGCAATGTTGGTGCTTGATGATGATGGACGAGATTTGCTTGCCGATTGTGATGATCGGGTTGAGCGACGTCATAGGATCTTGGAAAACTGTTGCAATACGCGTACCGCGGATTTTCTGCCAGTCCTTTGTATACTTGACTTTAGCAAGATTGAGCGCGCAAACGCCGTGTAGTTTCGTTTCGGTCGTTCCGTCAAGGAACTTGACTCTGAACGCAATCGGATCGAAAATCTGATTGAGCTGTTCGTCACTTGTAAGATCGGCGCCGAGTCTCATTGCTTTGCGCAGTGCGGAAATCAACTTGCCGATAAGTTTTATTCTTGCAAACGGCGAATATCTTCCGACAGAGAGATAAATCTCCTTGCCGATGATTTCGTTGCGATGCACGGTGTCTTGTGAGATTTCGCCTTGAATGGCGAGCTTGTACTCTTGTTTGAGTTTCGCCATATTTTCGGCATAATATTTTGCAAATTCGACATCCGCTTTTGCCGTTTTCTTATGCTCGCGCACTGTTTGCGCAATCTTCTTTTGAAGCAACTTGATTTTCTTGTCGCAATCTGAAATTATGCCGTTGGTTTCCTTGACTTTGTCGCGTTCCTTTCTTGAATTGAGCGTGAGTTTCAGGTTGTACGCTTCTGTGCGTTTGAAGTTGAGATCGTCAATCTCGTTCTGCATTTTCTCATGCTCTTGCTCGCTGAGTGTGAACTTTTCTTTTTTCTCGGCTTTGAGTGCAAGGATTTGTTGATAGATGTCAGAGCCGAGCTCGAGCTTTGAGGCTTTGTTGAGCTCTTTTAGCACGAGATCGAGCACAAACGTATCAAACTTTGTCGGAGTTGCGACAGTGTCGGCAAGCTCGTCGTCATTGAAGAGCAACTCGCCCTGCGATATAAAACCGTTTGAGTCCAACATGCCCGCAAAGGTCTTTGTAAAGACGGATTTGCCCGATCCGGACTCGCCGACAATCGCTATGGACTCATTTTCCAAGATATCGAGCGATATTCCGCGAATGGCAGTGAGAATCCTGCCTCTAACGCGGAATTTGACCTCGAGATCTTTTATAGATAACAAAACTTTTTTATCTTCCATACGTCTCCTCACATGTGCGTTCTCGGGTCTGAAGCGTCACCGAGTTTTTGTCCCACAACATAAAGGACGACGGTTATGATTGCCGAAATCACGACGGGAGCCCAGAATTCGAGAGCCCAGTCGGGGTTGGACATGTATGACTGAGAAGTTTCGATGATCTTGCCAAGAGACATATCCGGCATACCGATTCCGATGAAGGACAAGAACACTTCCATTGAAATGTAGCTGGGGAGCTCGGTTGCAAGAAGCGTCATTATGACGGAGGTCATAAACGGCAAAATGTTCTTCATTGCAATACGCACAATCGACGTTCCGAGACACTTTGACGCAAGGTTGTATTCTCTGTCACGGATGATGATGACTTGCGTGCGGATGAAGTATGCAATTCCAAGCCAACCCGTTATGGTCAAAGCAAACACCATCGTCCAGAAACTTGCCGTCATGATCATGATAAGCACCGAGATGATAAGCACGTACGGCACGTTGCCGACAATGTTGTACACTTCTGTCATAAACTTGTCAAATCTCTTTGAAAAGCCCCAAATCGCACCGATTACGACGCCCACAATCATATTGATCGCCGCACACACAAAAGCAAGGCTGATTGAAATGCTTGCGCCGTACCACACGTAGTCGAAAGTGGATTGACCTGCTTCACCCGTGCCGAGAATCCAGTGTATGCTGAATCCGAATTTGTCAACGGCTTGACTTGGTTTGAGATGCTTTGCCGTGCTATCCAGAACATTGATAAAGGGTGTGGTCTTGGGATCATACCCCATCGCCGCCGGATAGATGTAGGCAAATACAATCACAAAGAACAACAATGCAATGAAGAATATGTTGAGTTTGTTGCTAAAAAACACCCTGAACACAGACTTCCAATAGGAATATCTGGGCGCGGTGATTTTCTCGGATTCGAGATTGTTGTTGTCAACGTGAGAAAACAACTCTTCATCCGACATATTGAATTCTTGAAGGTCTATCAATTTTTCTTCCATATCGTCACCTCGCCTTGTCCGAGAAGGAAATTCTCGGGTCTACCATTGACATCAGAATATCGCCCAATATCACCGAAATTATCGACAACACCGCATAGAACATCGTAAGTCCCACAATGACAGCGTTGTCATACACGTTGATTGCCTCGGTGAGCATACGACCTGTGCCGGGAACGGCGTACACGGTTTCTGTGATAATTGCACCAACTACCGCTCCAAGTATCGTGCCGGGAATGTTGTGCACAAGCGGAATGATTGCGTTTTTGAGAATGTGCTTGTTGAAGATCTCTCTTTCACTCAAACCGCCCGATCTTGCAAACTTGACATAATCGGAGTTTTGCTGATCTATCATATATCGTCTAAGCCAGTTCATAAGTCCCGCAACCGCAGGCAGTGCAAGCGAAACGATAGGCAAAATATACATCAATTTGCTTGTGGAGTCGATGTCGAATCTTCCGGGCAGTCCCATTTTCATGCCGATTGCACGGAACATAAAGATGTAAGCGAGCGACGGCACTGCGATGATAAACACAATATAAATCGTACCGAGTTTATCAAGCAATTTGCCTTTGTTTCTTGCCATCATAATGCCGAGAGGCACGCCGAGCATATATGCCAAAATAGAAGACAAAATGCCGATGACAAACGAGAAACCGATTCTGGACATGCTGTGTTTGACAGTCCCGACGCTGGTGTAGTTGTCGTTGAATCTTTGTTGCGTAAATTCTCCGCCTTTGACAAGCGAATCCGCAACAAACGTTGCCGAGTGCAAATCGTTGGAAGACTCATCTGCGAATCCGGTCGGATAGTGCGTCAAACTCTTGACGTTGCTTCCTTGACTTTGAGTCATGGTTGTGTATGCGTCAACGCCCTTGTTGACCGCATAAGAAACACCAAGATTTATTTTTACGATGTTTTGATGGACGAACGGGAACTTGTTGTCAAAATAGAGCAGATACTTGTGCTCCGTTCCGTTTCCGATGATTGCGGGAGAAAATTTCTTTCCGCCGTATGCAGGATCGTACCAAGTGAACTTGATGCCCCTTTCACCCACCAATTGATCGTCATCTTCTACATAATGAATCGTATCAACCTTGATAAGATTCTTGAAGAAAGACCACACTCTTTCAAGTGTAGAATATTCTCTATAAGCAAAAAGCTTTTGCGCTCCGCCCTTTGCAAGCGAAGCTCCTGCCATCACGGCATCGAGCCTAAGGACTTTATATTTGTTTGAGCTGCAGTATTGCTTGAATCGGGCAACATATTTTGCGGCCGTTGCAGAGTCTTGTCCCTCTGTTCTGCCGATTTTTGCCGCCTGTTTACGCTCTTCGGTTGTAATTTCGCCGGACTTTTCCAAATCAATCAGATAGTCCGAATACGAATACATAGACAAATAGCCATACTCGTCCCATTTGGTGTATTTGTAAACGACTTTCTCGTTATTTAGGTATTTGATGAGTTGTTGATCGCCTTTGAACACAAATTCCCTGTCAATCAACGAATACACCAAAGCCATTACGACGATAACAACGATAACAACGGAAAGCAAGCCGCGTAATAGTCGTTTAAGAAGATACTTTGTCATAATATAACTCTCTTAAAATATGCAAAACTCGAAAGAGTGGAAGCCCTCCCACCCTTTCGAAAAATGCATTCCTATCAGCCGATTGCTCGGCTGATAGGCTTTTGTTGCAATAAATTTTGTCGACAATCAATCAAAGATTAATAAATGCCGAGAAGGTGCGTCATGTCGCCGCCCGGGATCATCGTAGCAAGGAACGATGACGGGTCTTGGAAGTCAGGACCCCAACCGGAGCAGTCATAAATGTTGTAGTTGCACTCGGATCCGGTCTCGCAGTAAAAACCTGCATAATACCATGCATCAACGTCTGTGCTACCGATAATATTCACTTTAACTTTGCCGCCAAAGACATCTTCGATGTTCTGTTTCAAAGCATTTGCTCTGTTGGTGTAGTTTGCATATTGATAGTACGGATAGTCGATGTAAATCGGATTGCTTTCGCTCACTTCCACACCTTGTGCTTTGAGTTCTTCAAGAGCTTTTGCAAAATACTTCTTTGCAACTTCAACATTGTACCATCCGTCAAAGCCGGAAGAAGAACCAAGTCCTTCGTCTGCAGTCGGATCCCAAACTTTCATTGCGTCTTCACCCATGTCTGCATTGAGTTGCGCTTGAACCATTGCACCATAGTACGTGCCTTTTGCAAAAGTCGTGTCTTTGCCGTTGATTTTGACAGTCACGGCTTTGCTAAGTTGCACAAACGAGCCTGGAGTGTACATGTTGCCAAGAGAATAAAGTGCTGCATCATCTCCGACGACTTGTGCGTTGTACGTAACCTTGTTGATAGATCTTGCAAGTGCCATACGGAAGTTTGCATTGCTGAACGCCTTGTTGGTCACAGCTTTTTGCGCTGCGGTTTGCGGAGAAGCAAGGCCAAAACTTTGGATATCTTCGTATGCTGCGCGGTTGATGTTCACATAGAAACCGAATGCGGTTGCGTCCGTTGCGGAAACGTAAATCCAATCATTATGATCTTTCCTTGCAAGTGCAAGTGTCGTTGCGTTGAGACCTGCACCGTCAATCACGCCGCTGATAGCGTCATTGTATGTTGCGGTGGGGTCGTTGTTTGCTTGATAGCTGATCCAAGTCAAAGTCTTGACGTTGATGCCGTCTTTGTTCCAGTAAAGCGGGTTTGCGGAGAAGACGATCTTGTTCTTTGCGGTGTAGTTGCTCACAACGTACGGACCGCAGCTCACGATATATTCGGGAGATGTTGCATACTTTTCACCGACAGACTCTGCATAAGCTTTGCAGAACGGAGAAAGCGGATTGTAGTTGAACATAGAAAGGAAGTAGGAACACGGCTCTTCAAGAGTGTATTCAACAGTGTGTGCGTCAACTGCCTTTACGCCGACTTCTGACATTTCAACTTCACCTGCCATATATGCTGCAGCATTCTTGATGACGCCAGCAACAAGGTATGCGGTTTTGTTTGCATCCAATGCTCTTTGGAGACCGTCAACAAAGTCGGTTGCAGTCAAATCTGCATATTTCTTGCCGTCTTTGTCTGCCCATGCAAGACCTTCACGGAGATGGAAAGTGTAGGTCAAGCCGTCTTCGGAAACATTCCAAGAAGAAGCAAGCGCGCCTTTGGGTTGTCCTTCGCAATCATATTCGATAAGTCCGTCGACTGTATTGATAATCGCCCTTGCGTCAGGAGCTCTGTTGGTTGAAAGGATGTCCCATGTTTTAGGATCGGATGTGTACGCAAGCGTGTATGAATCTTTCAAAGTGTAACCTTTATCTTTGAGATAGGACTTTGCCCATTCCTCGTAAGTGCCGGTGCCTTTAAGTTTTGCATATTGCGCTTTCATTGCAGTACGATCTGCGGCAGTAATGAAAGTGGTTGCAACAAGTACGTTGTGGAAACGTTCGCTGTCATTACCCCAAAGAGTGGGAGACACAGTGTTGGGAGCAACTCTGCTCATAGCAAAAGTACCACCTTGTGAACTGGTCGGAATGAAAGTGCCGCTTTCAAGCAACTTCGCCTCGGCGAGTGCCATAAGAGCATATCTTTCATCGGTATCCTTTGCTGCGGTTGCTTTTTGATAAACCGAGTAGAAATCACCAAGCGCGGCTTGATAAATCTCATCAGAAATTTGCGCGTAAGTCTTATCCGGGTTCGGAGTGGGATTATCGGGTTTGTTGTTCTTGTCGCAAGCGACGAACAGTCCGACTGCAAGCACGAGAACCAAAATCATAGCCAAAACAGCAATAATTCTTCTTTGCTTCATTGTTTGTTACCTCCTGATTTGTTTTTTTAGGTTTTTGATTTGTGTTTATTATAAGTGCATATCCCGAATCTGTAAACTATTTTTTTCTGTTTTTCAAAAAAATTATTTTTATGCAAAATTTTAATCTTTTCAATCTTGTTTTTCACAAAACCTCATTTTTACGTCACTTTTCCGTACATTTTTGCGTTTTTGTATTGCCATTTCGCCGTTTTACACCCGTTTTTTTGCCTTTTCCCACACCAAAACATCGGTTGTGCAACCGCAATTTTTCGTTGCTTTTATGCATAATAACCCTTAAATTGCATAAAAATAAATTTTTTTGTATAAGACATTTTACGCTATTTGAGCAAATTTGTTACAAATCCCGCAAAAATATCAAACTTTATTTGTGCTTTTTGCAAATTATACTGTATATTTACTCACACTTTTGCAAGATTATGCCATATTATGCACGTCTTTTATATCCGCCCCGCTTCCCCCGCCTTTACACGCGTATTCTCATATACGCGCGCCCGCGCATGCACACGCACAATACATACGCACGCATATACGTACACAATTGCACGCGTACACGCACGCGTTCAATATATATATGGGGGGGGTGGAACAATCCGAACAAGAAGTACGCTCCGAATGAGCAGAGTGCATGTACAAGTACGCTCCGAATAGGTGACCGTTACGGGCACATCTAATATCATTTTTCCTTGTCATCCTGAGCGAAGTCGAAGGATCTAGCGTAGCGAAAAGAATAAGCAAGATATGCGCCTTACGGCTGGATGTTTCGACAGGCTCAACATGACAATATGGAGAATTTTGAATTTCACCGCTTAAAAATACCAAGCCGACAATCTTGCGAAACTGTGGCAGGAGTTTTTATCCGTGACCAGACTGATAGCAAAGATTTTCGGCGCGGTTAGTAGAACAATAAGCCTAATGCGGCTCTCGGCGTTGCTTGCTTGCAAGCTATGCCGTTGCCGCCATGACGGCTTTTGTTCTAGCTATTTAGCGCGTTTTCTAAGCGTGTCCAAACAGATGAATGATGCAGCACTAAGAGTGCGATATTGAGATGAAGAGCGCGAAAAAGCCCCTTGTCCAGCAACCCTAACGTACAAAGCGTACGTGAGTTGTTGACAAGGGGCTTTGACAAAGCTATTCGCTCAATAGCGCACTCTTAGAAGAAGCGGGCGACAAGATCCTTGGAATACTGCACAGTCTCTTCCATATCGCCGAAGCTCATGATCTCGCCGGCATAGTAGGTGTTGAGATTGCCTTGCATTGCCTCGACTTTCTCATACCAACCATCGGCGTAGTCTTTCTCGAAGACGTGCGGGAAATAATACCACTTTCTCTCGTAGACGCATTTGTCGATGTCGATGTTGCAGAGTTTCATATCGTCCCAAGCCATCTTCTTTGCTTCTTCGTAGGTCTTGAGTTCCTTACCCTTGTAGTTTCTGAGCACGTAGGTGGTGAGAACCTGGTTGGGTTCGTTTGCCCATCTGTGATAGAAGACCATAAGGTGTCCGAGACGTTCGGGAACCATGTTGTCGAAGAGATAGCCTGACATATCGGGATAATACGTGCCGGGTTTGCAAGTGATTGCGGTGACGTCGTAACGCTCGTAGTCGATCTTGGAAAAGAGTTTCTTTTCATCTTCGGTGGCGTCGAAGTAGTTGGGCATGTATTGAAGCGGAGATGTGATGATGATCTTGTCATACTCTTCCATATCTTCGCCGATATAGACTTGCACTTTGCCGTTTTGACGCGTAACCTTGGTGATGTTCACGTTAAGGCGTGCGGGATGTTGAAGTTTTGCATTGACTGCTTCGTAAATGCTTTGCGTACCGTCTTTCCAAGTCCAAAGGTCTTTGTTGACGAAATACATTGCCGTTGCGAAGTCAAGGTATTTGAGAACGTATGCCGCGGGAATTTCATCGAAGAAACCATAACCGAATGCGGTGTACGGTCCGATCCAAATCTCTTGTGCAAGAGGCACTTTGTTCATCTTGCAGAAATCGGTAAAGTTCATGCAAAGGTCTTTAAGGTTGGGGTTTTCACCAACGACGTGTTCGCCGGTGACGGGATCGTATCCGTCGTATTTACCTTCGGAAATTCCCTTGTGTCCGGTGTATTCGTATCCTTTATACTTGGTCGCAAGCAACGTGCCGAGTTTCTTGACTTGGGACTTCATGCGAAGAAGGTGCGGGATAAGGAACGGATTCTTTTTGGGATCGAACGGATCGTAGGGCTTGCCGTTTTGTCTGCGGTATGCGCGTTCAAGTTTCGGACCGTTGTGGTCCACTCCGCCGAAAAGTTCGAGTTCATGCACGGCGTGATAGGTGGGGCAACCCATAATTGCGCCCATTTCAAATCTCTTGCCGTCGTGGTAGGGAGAGTGGCACTTGCCGCCGACGTGATCTTCTTTTTCAAGAATTGCGTAATCGGTATAGCCATTCTTTTCAAGATGTACTGCCGCGCTCAGTCCCGCAGGACCGCCGCCGATGATACAAATCTTTTCATTCTTTGCCATAATTATCTCCTTTTTGACAATATATTTTTTATTTTCAGGTTTGCAAAATAAAATACAGTTTGTCAATAATGTCTTTAATATTGTTATACCACCATTTTTAATGATTGTAAATAGTCATTTCAAATTTTATCAATATTTTTTTATCAATAATTTCGCAGTTTTTGCAAATTAGGTATTAACATCGCAAAAACCGCGTGCTATAATACTCTTGACAAACATCAAGGAGAAAATTATGAGATTTTGCTCTTTTGAAGAACTTTTACGCTTCAATGCGGAAAACCACACCAACTCCGTCGCACTGACCTTCGACAAGGACGGGGAGCTATTCCACGTCACGTATTCGGAGTTTTTTGACGGCGTAATGGAAAGAAAGGCGCAGCTTGAAAAAGAGCCTGCCAACTGCGTAGGTATACTTCAAGCCCCGAGCGCAAGCTGGATGGTGGACACATTTGCAAGCGTGCTTGCAGGCAAACAGACGGTGCTTCTCGATCCCATGCAAGAGCCTGCCACCGTGCAAAAAATGGTGACCGCAACAGACGTTGCTCTGCTGCTCACGGACGAGCTGACCGCTCCGTTTTTGCACGCGATAAAGACCGCTCCCGTGGAAAACGTGACACGCGCGCAAGGCGAAGGAGATATTCTCTTCTTCACGTCCGGCACAACCAATCTGTCAAAAGCCGTGGTGCTCACAAGCGCATCCCTTTGTTCAAGCGCGTGGAACGGACAACAAAAACTCGCCTGCAATCAAAGCGACAATCTCTTGTGCCTTCTTCCGCTCACCCACGTGTTCGGATTTGTATGCTCGATGCTTTGGCCCATGTCGCAAGGCGCGCAAATCTCGCTGACAAGGGGGCTGAGATACATTCCGCTTGACTGCAAATACTTCAAACCGACCGTCGTGTCCGTTGTGCCGTCCGTGCTGAAATTCTTGATTGCAACCAATGCGCTCAACGACGAATTGCGTGTCATTTTGGTGGGCGCAGGTCCTGCGAGCGAACAAATGCTTGCCGCCGCAAAGGCAAAAGGCATAGAAGTGCGTTTTGGCTACGGGCTTACGGAAACTTCCAGCGGCGTTGCCATAAGCTGCGGTGACGATCCGTTTGCCATGTCTGTCTGCCCCGACGACACCATAACCATTGCAGATGACGGCGAGATTCTCATATCCGCCCCAACCTGCATGATGAAAGGATACTACAAAGACGAACAAGCCACTCGCCAAGTGCTTGAAAACGGCGTATTCCACTCGGGAGATCTCGGCAAATTCGACAAGGACGGCAACTTGCATATCACAGGGCGCAAAAAGGATATTCTCGTGCTTGAAAACGGCACGAAAATCTATCTTGCCGAATGGGAAGCGGAGCTGCAATCCGCGCTGAAAATCGATGACGTCGCGCTCAATCTCGTCGGCAACGCAATCACGCTGTTTGTTGGCAACAAAGACGGCAACGTGGACGAAAACAAGGTGAAAGATGACGTGAACAGGTTCAACTCGTCCCACACTTTCGATCAACAAATCGTAGGTGTAAAGGTGCTTGACACCGCCCTGCCGCGCACCGCAACCGGCAAAGTGAAACGCTACGCTTTGCAATAAACACAAAAAAATAAAAAAAAGCTGCTGTGCGCATTTGCTTGCAATCGCCGCATCATAGAACGCAAAAAGCAACCGCTTTTTCACCATTCAAAAGGAGCATTATGGCAACTCAATTCACCAAGGAACAAATCCAAGCAAACCTGACAAAACTTGTCAAACAATACATCCCTTCCTTGCAAGACGAAGAGATAACACGTGACACGCCAATCAACTCCAAGGGCTACGAATCTCTCAACTACATTCTCATCATCTGCACTCTTGAGAGCGACTACGGCGTGAAAATCCCCGACAAAGTGTGGATGAAACTCAACACTGTCGGTGACGTTGTGGACACCGTCTTCAATATGACGCAAAAGAACGCAAAGTGACCGAAACGGCGGTTTATCCACCGCTTTTTGCAAGATAAAATGGCTGATTTGATATATACAGAGAAAAAGAAATTGCTTGCGGACGACGTGACGATGTTCAGAAATCTACGCCCTTCCGTGCTGTTTAGGTGGCTGCAAGAGATCTCCATCGCGCACACCGAAGAGCTTGGCGCAGGCAGAACAAAGACGCTTGACAAGGGCGTTCTTTGGGTGGTGGCTCGCGTAAAACTCGAAGTGAGCCGCATGCCCGTATACGATGAAAAAGTCACGCTGAAAAGCTGGGCGGGAGATACGATGAGAGTGCTGTTTCCCCGCCATTACGTCATTGAGGACGAGAAGGGCAACGCCATTGTCAGAGCAAGCGCGATGTGGCTGCTTATGGATGCAAAAGAGCGTAGACTCGCCTTCCCCGATCAATACGGCGTGGTTGTGCCCGGCACAAAAGAAGACGGCGAGCTGTCCTTGCCTATGGGCGTTTCGCTCAAAGAGCAAAAGGAGAAAAAGCAGTTTGTGGTGACTTACAGCCAAGTGGACATCAACAAGCACATGAACAACAGCAAATACCTTGACGAAATGGAAGACGTGCTTGGCGGCGAATACCTTGAAAACCACAAGCTTGCAACGCTTGAGATCGAGTTCAAATCCGAGATAAAACTTTCTTCGCAAGTCACGCTTGCCTACACCGTGGACGGCGACAACGTGGAAATGATAGGCTACGTTTCGAACGTGCCTTGCTTTGAGCTGAAAGCCGCTTTCAAAGAAATCTAATTTTCAAAAAACACAATCACTCAACGCAAAAATCCGCACCCGTTGCGGATTTTTTCTTATCAAAGCAAACTTTCAAAAAATACCAAAAATAAAAGGACACCGCACAACATTGTGCGGTGTCTGTTAACTTGCGACGATTTTTGACGCTTTTGATCAATCAGAATCAAGCGATTCCAATCTGATTTGCTTCTTCTCTTCTTTGGTGAGTTTTCTTCCCTTTGCGGAGATAACGCTGTCACCGTGCTTGACAAAGAGCATCAACACGATTGCGATGACAATGCAGATTGCGCTGTAAAGGAACAAGAATTTGTTGCCGCCTGCGTCCATGATTGCGCCGCCGATTGCCGGTGTGATTGCTTGCGCCGACATCGTGGCGACGTAGTAATAACCGGTGTATTGTCCGACGGTTTCGGCTGTGGAAAGCTCGGTGACCATGGGGAAGGTGTTGACGTTGGCAATGATAAGACCAAAACCTGCGATGAGATAGAACAAGGCAAACAACACTGCCGGGATTGCCGCATTGTCTTTGGGCGCAACCGCAAAGAAGATGAGCAAGAAGGACACGACCGCCATGCCGAAACCGATCATGATGGATCTTCTTCTGCCGATCTTTGCCGCCATATATCCAACGGGAATGAACGCGATTGCGCTTATACCCATGGACACGCCCGAGATGATGGACGCAATGCCTGCGGGCAGGTTGAGTGCTTTTGTGGTGTAGATTGACAAGTTGGACGAAACCGCATTGTAGCCCATAAACCACATAAATATGGACGCGAGAATGAGCATGAAGGATTTGAGTCTGCCTTTTTCAAGGTCGGACTTTGCGCCCCACCACTCTTTCGGGCTTGCGTGTTTTTTCTTGGTGTTGGCAACGACTTCTTTTGCAAACTCCACCGTTTCGGGAGCGAGCTCTTGCTTTTTGTCATCGCTTGCGACTGCGCTTTCGTCTATGATTTCGATAGCCTCACCGGAGGGCTTGGAGTCGAGAGCATAGTCTGCGTCACCTTCAGAGATAAGCTCTTCTGCAAACTTTTCGACGTCGGGATTTTCGCCCTCTGCAAAGTCATCGATTTCGTATTCTTTGCAAATCTCTTGGCATTTTGCAACGAGCTTGCGTTCCTTGACCAAAGCGATGAAGCCTGCAAGGAGCAACAACATACCTGCCGCAACCGAGCCGAAGATGATGACATAGTTTTCAAGGCGTTGACCAAACAACACCACCGTGTATATCAAAAATGCTATCGCGCCGCCTATGCCGCCGCAAAGATTGATGATTGCGTTGGCTTGCGAGCGTAGCGGCTTGGGCGTAACGTCGGGCATGAGCGCAACCGCAGGAGAGCGGAAAGTCGCCATTGCGATGAGCACAAGCAGCAAGATGACCATGTAGATGACAAGGCTTTGTATGCCTTCTTTGGTCTTGGTGAAGTTCTCATGGATGCCGTTTGAGATATAGTTGTTGACGCCTGCGGCAACGTACTTTTTGTAGTTCGCGTTGCTTTCGAGCATCTGTTGATAGGTCTTGCCCGTCTCTTCGCACATTGCGCTCAAATCGGAAACTACTTCGCCCTTATAATAGTAGGTGGTTGCGCCCAACATATTGAGCACAGCCTTTTTGGACGTCAAGTCACCGTAGTAGCGAATGGACACAAAATCTTCTTTTGTGAGTTTGTTTTGATCTCTGACATAGACAAGGTCGCAGTAGTTTGCGCTGCCCGGCTTTTTCTCTTCGGCATTTTCCCACCACTCTGTGAGAAGGGGCTGCATAAACGCGTCGTCGCCGAGTTGAGATTCGATCGTTTGAGTGTACTCTGCCGCTTTTGCTTGCTGTTTGAGCGTTGCAACCGGCACAAACACCATAAGGATAACCGCGCAAATCGTGCCAATGACGATAAACGGGGTGCGGCGACCGAATTTCTTGGCAAGTTTGCCGTGAGCGTTGTCCGAGAGCTTGCCAAAGAGCGGCAACATGAACAATGCGAGCAAGTTGTCAAGTCCCATGATTATGCCGCGCGCCCAGCTCGGCAAACCGTAGGCTTGTTCGAGCAAAAGGGGTACGACAAAATCGTACGCTGTCCAAAACAGCATGATGATCGCAAACGCAAAGCCGACTTTGAACGTCTGCGGATAGTTGAGTTTGAGCGGCGGTCTGCCTTTTTCGTCCAAAATAGGAGCGGCCTTCTCTTTTTTCTTCATATATCTTCTCCCATATAAGAATAGTATTCTCGTCATTGCTCGCGCGTGCGTGCGCCGATATAGAACACAAATATATTATAAAGTATAAAAAACAATATGTAAATACCCAAAAAAACAAAATTTGCGACTGTTCACTGCCGTTTGAAAAAGAAAAGCGGACGAGTTGCCGTCCGCAATTTTTTGCATAGTTATCGGTGGATTTTTATAAATACACGTTCGCTTTGTTGTGTCAGCAATTGACCTGCAAAACAAGCTCTTCGTTGACAAAAACATTCACGGACAAATCACGCGCGACAAGGCGCAATGTGCCGTCTTTGCACACTCGCTCCAAAATCAAAGCGTTGTCATCGCCCACAAAATGCGTTTCGCCCGTCAAAAACTCGCAATATTTCTCTCTGAATGTGCCGAGCATGCGGTAGTGGTCAAGCAAATCCCCGTCTTCTCTTCCCCACGGATACGTCACGCGGTTGAGCGGATCTTCACAGCCTTGAACTCCTGCTTCGTCGCCGTAGAACACACACGGAACGCCGGGGAGAACGTATTGCAACGCGCTTGCCAATTTCAAGCGTTTCTTTGCCAAAGCATATTGCGCATCGTCAAGGCAAAACGCCGCTCTGTCTGCCTTTTTTCGTGGCATCTTCACGCCCGAAAGCGTTGTGAGCGCGCGCGAAGTGTCGTGGCTGTCAATGAGATTCATCAGCACGTCAAGCGACTCTTTGGGGTAGTTTTCAAGGATATGCGTGACGGTTGCGACAAACTCGTCCTTGTCCCCCGTGAGCGCATAGGCGACGATCGCTTCTTTGAAGGGATAGTTCATCACCGAGTCGAGCTGCTCGCCCATAAAATACGGCCGCCACTGACTGTATGCAATCTTGGTGGACGCGTCTTCCCACACTTCGCCGACAATAAGCACGTCTTCGCCTTCCTGCTTGATACGTCTGCAAAGTTTAGTCGTAAAATCAATCGGTAACTCGTCAACAACGTCAAGTCGCCAGCCTTTCACACCCTTTTTTGTCCACTTGTCGATCACGCCGCCGTCTGCAAGCACCAAATCGCAAAAGCCTTTCGCGCTCTTGTTGACGGTTGGCACAACCGTGCTGCCCCACCAGCAAGCGTACTCGTCGGGAAAATGCGTGAAATAATACCAATCGAAATAAGGTGACTGTTTGCTTTGATACGCGCCGAGAGAGCCGTAAGTGCCTTCGCGGTTGAAATATCTGCTATCTGCGCCCGTGTGATTGAACACGCCGTCAAGCATGATTTTTATGCCCAGCTCGTCCGCCTTTTTGACGAGATTTTCAAACTCTTCTTCGGTTGCGAAAAGCGGATCTATCTTGAGATAATCGCCCGTGTCATAGCGGTGATTGGAGCAAGACTCAAAAATCGGCGAGAGATAAATTAGGCTGACGCCCAAACTTTTGAGATAATCGAGCTTTGAAATTATGCCGTTTGCATTGCCGCCGAAAAAGTCGTCCGCGCGATAATCAACGCCTTCGCGAGCAAAATCGGGACGTTCGTTCCAATCGGCATGCATACGCCCGCGCTTAACAAAAGGCTTGTCCCCGACCTTGCAAAATCTGTCCGCAAAAATCTGATAGGTTACGCCGTGTTTTGCCCAATTCGGGGTTTTATAATCACGTTTTGTGACGGTCAACTGCCATTCCGGCAACCAATCGCCACGAATTGCCGTCCCGTCCATAGCCCTGCCGAAGAAAGCCAAATCACCGTTTTCAAGCTCGCCTTCAAAGCGGTATTTCCAAATGCCCCACTCTTTGAGCGCAAACGCTCCGACAAAAACGTCTTGTCCCCTCTCGCTCTTTTGATAGGGCAATTCAAATCTGAGCGGCGCGCCGTTTCTCTCTCCGCCTTCTCCGAAAACTTGACGGAGAACAACGAAAACACGCTTGACGCCAATTGAACTGTCAAGCGGAAAAACCATTGACGTTGCCATGTTCGCAACGCTTGCGCCGTACGGCTTTTTGTTGAGCAAAGGATTGTACATTTGTTAATTGATAATGAATAATTAATAATGAATAATTGTGGAATATTCCTATTAATTATTTGTGGTTGTTATAGCGTTGGGGGGGTATCACACAAAAATGCAACTTTCCCCTTTCCTCAGGTGTTTTCCCTATCACCGTTCCCCCTTGCAAGGGAACCCACGGTGACCGCGTGGCGGGGGACAACACTCGGTCGAGACATAACTTGCGCCAGTTCTCTCATTGTGCCACTTCGCTTTGTGCGCCGGCTACGCAACAACATGGCGCAGTCGCTTGTACTTTGCGTCAAGTCCGACGCTCGATTTGCTCACCGCCGTTGCGGCTCGTGTTACGTCGTTGAAGTTGCACATTTCTTTTACAAGCAAAAAGTGCGTCAGTGAGATAAAGAACAAGGAAGATGCGTTGTGACTGAAAGCCTAACACAATTCTCTATCTCAAGCGCAAAAAATTTGTCATTGAGATGAAGAGCAAGGAAGGAGTGTCTTGCAGACAAGCCTAGCGTACTGAGCGTACGTGACTTGGCTGCAAGGCACTTCTGACGAAGCTATTCGCTCAATGACAGATTTTTTGAAGGTTCCAGATGCGTTGAGCATACTCTTCCACCGACCTGTCGGCTGCGAAGAAACCTGCTTTGGCAATGTTGACAAGGGACATGCGATTCCAAGTGTCTTTGTCGAGATAGGTGGCGTTGACGCGCTCTTGTGCGGCGGAGTAGCTGTCAAAGTCGGCAAGGACCATGTAGCTGTCGGGTTGTCCGCCACGGCCTGTGGTGAGCGAGTCGGCAATTTCGCCGAAGGAGATGCCGCCCACGCCTTGGCGCAAAGTGTCGATAAGACGCTTGATGCGCGGATTTGTCTGATAATAATGAGAGGGATGATAACCCTTCTTCCAAAGCTCTTCCACTTCATTTGCAAGCATGCCGAAAAGGAAGATGTTGCCGTCGCCGACTTCTTGGTGGATCTCCACGTTTGCGCCGTCGAGAGTGCCGATGGTGAGCGCGCCGTTGATCATGAATTTCATATTGCCGGTGCCGCTTGCCTCTTTGCCTGCGAGAGAGATTTGCTCGCTCACTTCCGCCGCCGGCATAATCATCTCGGCAAGGGTGACGCGGTAGTTTTCAAGGAAAACGACTTTGAGCTTGCCCTTGACGTCGGGATCGTTGTTGACAAGATCGCCGAGCGCGCAAATAAAGCGGATGATCTGTTTTGCCATATAGTATGCGCTTGCGGCTTTCGCGCCGAAGATGAACGTGCGCGGTTGGATGTCGAGATTGGGATTTTCCTTTATGCGCAAATACAAATCGAGAATGTTGAGCGCGTTGAGCAACTGACGTTTGTACTCGTGAAGTCGCTTCACTTGCACGTCGAATATGCTGTCGGGATCAACCACGACGTTGTTTTGAGCAAGGATATATTTTGCAAGGTCTTCTTTGTTGGCGCGTTTGATTTGAGCAAGACGCGCAAGCACTTGCTTGTCGCCGATGTGATCTTCAAGCTCTTTGAGCGCATTGGGATCTTTGAGCCACTTGTCACCGATAAGGTCGTTGATAAGCTCGGCAAGACGGGGATTGGCTTGCGCAACCCATCTTCTGTGCGTGATGCCGTTGGTGACGTTGGTGAACTTCTCGGGGTGCATGCGGTAGTAGTCCGCAAAGACGTCGTTTTTGAGAATCTCGCTGTGGAGCGCGCTGACGCCGTTGATGGTGTGAGAAGTCACAAGGCAAAGATTTGCCATCTTCACTTGACCGTTTGAGAGCACTGCATTGCGGTTGACCACGTCCCAATTGTTGGGATAGAACGCCCAAAGCTCGTTGCAGAAACGTTGATTGATCTCTTGCACGATTTGGAAGATTCTCGGCAACAGACCTTGGAAAAGGTTTTGCGGCCACTTTTCGAGAGCTTCCGCCATGACGGTGTGGTTGGTGTAGGAGATGCAATGGGTTGTGATGTCCCACGCTTGATCCCAGCCGTAGCCGTACTCATCGAGAAGAAGGCGCATAAGCTCGGGTATGCAGAGCGTCGGGTGCGTGTCGTTGATGTGGATGGCAACGCAGTCTGCAAGATTGTCAAGGGACGGATTGGTCTTCAAGTGACGGCGCAAAATGGATTGAATGGACGCCGAAACGAAGAAATATTGTTGTTTTAGGCGCAAAGACTTGCCTTCGATGTGGTCGTCGGCAGGATAAAGCACCTTGTTGATGGATTCCGCCATAGCCTTTGCTTCGCTGGCTTTGAGATATTCGCCGCGGCTGAACATGTTGATGTCAAAGTCTTGCGGAGCTTGGGAGTGCCAAAGTCTTATGCGGTTGACAGCGTCGGTGTCGTAGCCCGAGATGTTCATATCGTAGGGCACTGCGTCAACGATGGTGCAATCACGTTGGGTGACGGTGAGTTTTCCGTCACACCAATTTTGGTCTACAACGCCGCCGAATTTGACTTGGTAGACTTCTTCAAGTCTGGGAGCAAGCCACACGTCGCCCATTTTGAGCCAATCGTCAGGCTGTTCGAGCTGCCAGCCGTCCACGATGCGTTGTTTGAAAATGCCGTAGTCGTACAAAATAGAAAATCCGCTCGCGGGGTAACCGCACGACGTGAGCGAATCCATATAAGCGGCGGCAAGTCTGCCAAGTCCGCCGTTGCCGAGACCTGCGTCCGGCTCGAAGTTGTATATCTCGTCCATGCTAACGCCGAAACTTTCCACCGCCTTGGTCACCTGCTCGGTGATGCCCATATTGAAAAGGTGGTTGCGCAAAGATCTGCCAAGCAAAAACTCCATGGACATGTAGTACACTTGTTTTGCGTTTTTCTCGTGGCAAACTTTTTTGAAGTCGACGCGCTTGTTGGTGAGCAAGTCTCTTACAACCATGCAGGTTGCGCGATAGATTTGAGCCTTGCTTGCGTCCTCGGGCTTGACTCCGAAATAGCTCGAAAGCACGCCCGTGACGTAGGTCTTAAACTCTTGTTCCGTAACTTTGAATTTCATACAGTATCCTTTCCTTCCGCTTTCCCCCGGACGAAAGAGACGTTGATTTGAATTTGGCCTGATGCGGCACGTTCTTTATTATGCACAATCGGCGCAAGAATTGCAACCGATTGAGTGGCGTATATATAAAATATACGCCGTCGGCTCGGTTGTATCAGAGATTTTGATAGATGTCGATATATTTTTTTGCGCTGACGTCCCAGCCGAAGTTGGAATTCATGCCGTTTTTGACCACTTTGTTCCAGTTGGTCTTGTCGCTGAACTGCGCATAGGCGCGCCAAATCGCGTCAAGCATATCGTATGCGTTGTAGGTCTTGAACGTGAAGCCCTTGCCCTCGCCCGTTTCGGGATTGAATGCGGGCACTGTGTCTTTCAAGCCGCCCGTTTCTCTGACAACGGGCACAGAGCCATATCTCATTGCGATGAGTTGCGACAATCCGCACGGCTCGAACTTGCTGGGCATAAGGAAGATGTCACTCGCAGCATAGATCTTGCTTGCAAGGTCGCCCGAGAACGCGGTGATCGCCCTGAACTTGTTCGGATATCTGCCTTCCACCCCGCGCACCATGTTTTCATACTTCCAATCGCCCGTGCCGAGAATGATCACTTGAATGTCGGCGCGCATGACGTCGTCGATGACTGCACCCACAAGGTCAAGTCCCTTTTGCTCGGTGAGTCTTGACACCATGGCAACGAGCGGTCTATGCTCGTCAAAGGGCAAGTTGATCATCTCGCAAAGAGCTTTTTTGTTCTCCGCTTTCTTCTTGGCATAATCTTTGACGGAATAGTTGACAAACAAACGCTTGTCGGTCTTGGGATTGTACACGGTCTGATCGATGCCGTTGACAACGCCGTGAAGTTTGTATCTGCGGTTTGAGAGAATGCCTTCAAGCCCATAGGAATAGAAGGGATCGAGAATCTCGTTTGCGTAGGTTTCGCTGACGGTCGTGACCGCGTTTGCGCTCTCGATGCCGCCCTTCATGTAGTTGACGCAATCGCCGTTCATCACAAGCGGACGAGCCCAATCGGGAAGTCCCAAAATGTCGGTGATGAGATTGTCGCCGTACTTGCCTTGGAACTCGATGTTGTGGATGGTGAACACCGTCTTGATGTGTTGATACTCTTCGCTTGCGCGATAGAACACGTCAAGGAACACGGGGCAAAGCGCAGTGTGCCAATCGTTTGCGTGAAGCACGTCGGGATAGAAATCAATGATGGGCAACACTTCGAGCACTGCTTTTGAGAAGAACGCAAAACGCTCGCCGTCGTCAAAGTGACCGTAAAGTCCTTTGCGCTTAAAGTAGTATTCGTTGTCGATGAAATAGTACGTCACGCCGTCATACACCGCTTCGAACACACCGCAGTATTGCCTTCTCCAACTCAAATCCACAAACGTGGACGAGAGAAAACGGAAAGTATCGCTGTATTTTTCATCGATTTCTTCCTTGTAAAAAGGTATGATCACGCGGCAATCGTGTCCGAGCGCATTGAACGCCTTGGGCAACGAGCCTGCCACGTCGCCGAGTCCGCCCGAGCGAACAAACGGCATCGCTTCTGATGCAACAAACAGTATTTTCATATTGTTCTCCTTGTGTGAAGGATTTTTTGTGTTTATATCCACATTTTCAATGGATTGAATTGAAAATATGAGTATTTTGGGTTGGCAAGGGTTTTTGCCGAAAACTTTAATGCAACTTTCCCCTTTCCTCAGGTGTTTTCCCTATTGCCGTTCCCCCTTGCAAGGGAACCCACGGTGACCGCGTGGCGGGGGACAACTCGACGCGATTGACTTCGTAACAATCGCTATTCCGTCACTTCGTTCCTTACGGTCGAGACATAACTTGCGCCATTTCTCTTATTGTGCCACTTCGCTTTGTGCGCCGGCTCCGCAACAACATGGCGCAGTCGCTTGTACTTTACGTCAAGTCCGACGCTCGATGCGGTCGCCGCCGTTGCGGCTCCAATTCCGTCTTCGAAGTGACACAGTCCGTGCCTGACGATGCATCACGCCAAATAGCACAATTAAATCACTTTGCCTTTGACAACAACCATAGGATAAGTCTCATACCCACTCAACGTCCTGTTGGGCTGAATGATGACGTCCTTGTCGGTGATGGTGTAGTCAAGGGACGCGTTGTCCATGACGATGGTGTCTTCCATGACAATGGAGTTGCGGATGACCGCGCCTTTGCCGACTTTGACGGAACGGAAAAGAATGGAGTTTTCAACGGTGCCGTCGATGACGCAGCCGTCGGCGATGATGGAATTCTTGACGTTTGCGCCTTCTTTGTAGCGGGCAGGAACGGAGTCCTTGACTTTGGTGAGAATGGTGGAGTGCTTGTAGAAAAGCGCGTTTCTCACTTCGGGTTTGAGCAAGTCCATGCTGACTTTGAAATAGGTGGGGATACGGTCGATGACGGCAACGTACTCCTTCACTTCATAGTTCATGATGTACAAGTCTTGCAAGTTGGCTTGGAGAATATCCTTTTCAAAATCGAAGCAGCCGTGCGCATAGGCATTGTCCACAAGCGAGATGAGAAGGTCTTTCTTGACAAAATAGATGTTGAGATTGCAAAGTTGCTTGCCCGTGTCGCTTGCCACTCCGTAGCGCAAATCGGTGATACGATTGTTCTTGTCGGCAGTGACGACAAATTTTCTGGAATTGATTTCGTCGGGGCGATAGGTCAGCATGGTGATGTCGGCGTTTTTGTCGATGTGGAACTGCTCCACCTCTTCAAAATCGATGTTATACGCGATGTTGGTGTTGGCAATCACAATGTACTCTTCTTGCTTGTTCATCATATAACCGCGCAGATGATAGAGCGCCTCGATCTTGCCCTTGTACACTTCGTGTTCTCCGTTGAAGACGAAGGGCGGGAAAAGCGTAAGACCGCTGTTTTTTCTGTTCAAGTCCCAATCTCTGCCCATGCGCAGATGGTCCATGAGCGAATTGTAGTTGCTCCTTGTGACGATGCCTATTGTCGTGATGTTGGCATGCACGAGATTGGAAAGCGTGAAGTCGATAAGACGATATCTGCCGGCAAAAGGAAGAGACGCCGTTGTGCGATGTATGGTCAAATCGTTGAGATGGCTGTCGGGATCCGACGCGAAAAGTATGCTCATCGTATTGTTTTTCATATTTTTCTCTCCTTATCCTATCATTTCGTTTGCTCCGATGACGGAGTTTTCGGGAAGGTTGTAGTTGGGCGCGATGACGCTTATCTTCCACTCGCCCGGGTTGCAATGTTCGAGCGTTTCGCCGACAATGCAGTTTTTGCCGATAACCGCGTTCCAGCCGACAATCGAGAATCTCACGTCCGCACCGTCTTCGATGACCGCGCCCGGCATGATGATTGACGATTCTATGTATGCGTCTTTGCCAATCTTGACGGAATTGGACACGATGCTGTCCTTCACCGTGCCGTTGATGACAGTGCCTTCACTGACAAGGCAGTTGACGACCTTGCCCGTGGGCGCAACGTAGTGCGGCGGCTCGGCATTGTTTCTTGCATAGATCTTCCACTTGTCGTCATCGAGATTGAGCTCGCTGCCGTTGAGAATGTCCATATTGGCTTCCCAAAGAGAAGAAATCGTTCCGACGTCTTTCCAGTATCCGTCAAATTGGTATGCGTACATTCTTTGACCGTCCGCAAGCATCTTGGGGATGATGTTCTTGCCAAAGTCGTTTTCGCTCGTCTTGTCGTTTTCGTCTTCGATGAGATACTTGCGAAGTTTCTCCCACGTGAAGATGTATATGCCCATAGACGCTTTGGTGCTCTTTGGGTTTTTGGGTTTTTCTTCAAATTCTTCGATGGCTTTGCTGTTCTTTTTGAGATTGAGAATTCCGAATCTCGACGCCTCTTCGATGGGTACGTCACGCACTGCGATGGTGCAGTCGGCATTGTTGCGCTTATGCTCTTTGAGCATGTCGTGATAATCCATCTTGTAGATATGGTCACCGCTCAGAATCACCACATAATCGGGGCAATAGTTGTCGATAAAGTCTATGTTTTGATAAATGGCGTTTGCCGTGCCCTTGTACCACTCACCCGATTTTGCGTCCATATAAGGGGGCAAAACAAAGATGCCGCCGTTGAGTCTGTCAAGATCCCAAGGCTGTCCGTTGCCGATGTATTGGTGCAGCTCGAAAGGACGATACTGAGTCAGCACGCCGATGGTGTCGATTCCGCTGTTTATGCTGTTGGAAATCGGAAAGTCGATTATGCGATACTTTGCGCCAAACGGCACTGCCGGCTTTGCAACTCTTGACGTCAACACGCCAAGTCTTGTGCCTTGACCGCCCGCAAGAAGCATGGCTATGCATTCTTTCTTTGAAATTTTGCTCATTATTTTTCCTCCTTATGTTCGGGTTTCAAAAACATAACCGAGTTTTTGGGAATGTTTACTTTTATTGAATACGGATAGCCGTGAGACGGTTTTGCCGTCGCTCTGAAAGACGGACGACGTTCTTCTTCTCCGCCGTATTTCTTGAGTGCGGAATACAAATCCGCTCTGTACGTCACGCCTTCGGGCACGCCCATGACGTATTTGAGTCTTTCGACGGGCGAGAAGTTGATGACGCATATCACGTATTCTCCGTCCGCCGCCTTGCGAATGAAGGACAAGACGTTTTGCTTGTTGTCGTCCACCACGATCCACTTGAATCCGTCATAGGTGCAATCGAGTTGCCACATGGCTTTGTTTTCAAGATAGAAAGCGTTGAGATCCTTCATAAACTTTTGGAAGGTGCGGTGGCGCGGATAGTCGAGCAAGAACCAATCGAGCTGTTGAGCATAGTTCCATTCTATAAACTGCGCAAACTCGTTGCCCATAAAATTGAGTTTCTTGCCCGGGTGTCCCATCATAAAGCCGTAGAACGCTTTTAATCCTTCAAACTTCTCGTCATAGTCGCCGGGGACTTTGTTGATCATGCTGCACTTGCCGTGCACCACTTCGTCGTGCGAAATAGGCAAAATGTAGTTTTCGCTGTACGCATAGGTGATGGCAAATGTAAGATTGTTGTGATTGTCCTTTCTGAAGAACGGATCAAGCGAGAGATAGTGCAAGCTGTCGTTCATCCAGCCCATGTTCCACTTGAAGTTGAACCCGAGACCGCCGTCGTAAGCGGGCTTTGTGATCATGGGATATGCCGTGGATTCTTCGGCTATGGTGAGTGCGCCGTGATACTTTGAAAGGATCGCGGTGTTCATTTGTTTGAGAAAATCTTTGGCTTCGAGATTGTAGTTGCCGCCGTATTGGTTGGGTGCCCACTCTCCGTCCTTTCTGCCGTAGTCGAGATAGAGCATGCTCGCAACAGCGTCGCAACGGATGCCGTCAATGTGGTAGGTGTCAAACCAGAACATCGCCGCGGATATAAGGAAAGACTTCACTTCGTTCTTGCCGAAGTCGTACACCATCGTGCCCCACTCTTTGTGCTCGCCCTTGCGCGGATCGGCGTATTCGTAAAGGGGTGTGCCGTCAAAAAGACGCAGACCTTGCTCGTCACGCGGGAAGTGCGCAAGCACCCAGTCAAGAATGATGCCTATGCCTGCTCTGTGGCAACGATCGATAAACTCCATAAGGTCTTTCGGCGTGCCGTAACGAGAAGTGGGAGCAAACATACCCGTGGTCTGATAGCCCCAACTGCCGTCAAAGGGATACTCGGTGAGCGGCATAATCTCGATGTGCGTGTAGCCCATCTTCTTGACGTAAGGGATAAGCTCGTCCGCCATCGCCGCATAGTTGATGTAGTTGCCGTCCGCATACTTCTTCCACGAGCCGAAATGGATCTCGTAGATGTTGATGGGGCTGCCGTACGGATTGAAATTTTCCCTTTCTCTCATCCACTTCTTGTCCTTCCAGCGATAGCCCGAAAGATCGTAGAGTTTGGATGCGTTTGCCGGTGCGGTCTCGAAGTGCAAGCCGTAGGGATCGCACTTGAACACGGTCACGTCGTTTTGTCCCGTGATCGCGTATTTGTACGCTTGATACTGCTCCGCCCCTGCGACAAACGTTGTCCAAACGCCGTCATCCTGCCTTGTCATGACGTTTGCGTTTGCGTCCCAATCGTTGAAATCGCCGACAACGGATACGCTCTTTGCGTTGGGAGCCCACACCGAAAACTCCCAGCCGTCAACGCCGCCTTCGACGCCGGGCTCGGGAGAGAACATCTTTTGCGCTTGATAATTCGTCCCTTCGTGGAACAAATAACTTGCGTAACTATCCTTGCTTTTTGCCATTGCTTTCTCCTAAAAACCGATTTTCGTGCAATTTTCGCAACTCAATTCTTTCGCCGCTCGACAAAATATCGCAAGACGAATATATGCGCGCGATTATTTACAAATCGACTTTTACAATACTTTATATCATTGTATCAAAAAACGCGCGCGCATACAATAGGTAAAATGAAATTTTTTAGCAAAAATGCAAAATTTGCATTATCATTTTTCAGTGTTTTGTTGAAATTGCAACTTTATTTGTTGTTTTTGTGGTTTTTTTGCAACATCAAAACTCACTTTTGTCGATTATTGCAAATTTTATTTATAATTGCGTTTTACGAAATGTGCTTGTTAAAAGACGTGGCAAAACCGCCGACCGCGAGCTTGTGGAGCGGTCTTTTAATGTACACTCATTCAATGGGCACTTATTAACGGAATGTGCGACTTCGAAGACGGAACACGAGCCGCAACGGCGGCGAGCAAATCGAGCGTCGGACTTACGTCACACACAAGCCCATTTTGCAACGATTACACCCCGTCGCAATCGTTTGCCTTTTGGTCTTTGTGTTCCTTTTCCCACACGCCAAAAACTGCGCTTTCATCTTTCTTACTCACATACAAGTTCGCTTGTTTTTGACGTGCGGGAGCCCTTGTGTGTGCAGTACGAGAATGCGTGGCGTTCTGTTGCGTAGCTGCCACGCAGGCGAAGTGGCATAATAAGGGAAATGGCGTAAGTTATGTCTCGACCGTAAGGAACGAAGTGACGGAATAGCGATTGTTACGAAGTCAATCGCGTCGAGTTGTCCCCCGCCACGCGGTCACCGTGGGTTCCCTTGCAAGGGGGAACGGTGATAGGGAAAACACCTGAGGAAAAGGGGAAAGTTGCATTAAAGTCTAAAACGCTCACCCTATAAATACGCCCGCTCAGGCTCTCGGCGTTGCTTGCTTTCAAGCGATGCCGTTGCCGCCATGACGGCTTTTGTTCAAAATCGCCACTACCGCGCTGCCGCTGCCGCTCATCAGCACGTGGGTGTAGCCTTTTTCTTTCAAGCCGTCATAGGCAAGACGGATGTTGGGGTTTAGGATGCAAGCCGCATCGAAAAGGTCGTTGCGAAGACAGCTCAAAGCCTCGTCAACGGTGGTCGGAATGAGATTGTCGCAATCTTTTTGCGCAAGCTCGTCATACATCTTGTAGCATGCGCCGCTGTCCGAGCCGCCGTCTGCCACAACGATTTCAAAATCGAGATTTTTGTCGTTTTCAAGCGGCGATACAATTTCGCCAACGCCCTGAACTCTGCACGTTCCGCCATGCAACATACAAGGCACGTCACTGCCGAGAGAAAGCAAAAAACGGTCATCTAACGCTGTGGATTTGCCGTTTTCTCTTGCGCACTCGCTCATGGCTTTTATTGCGCCCACGATGCAAGCGGTTGAGCCGCCAAGCCCTGCGCCGAGTGGTATGTTCTTTTGCAAATCCACTCTGCCGCACACTCCGAGCCTTTCCGCAACGGCTTGAATCTTGCCGTCTATAAACTTTGCAAAACGCTCGGGCTCGAATGAGTCAAAACTTGCCGAACAATTTATCTGCAAATTGCCCGTATCGCACGGCGTGAAAGTCACAACGTCAACAAACTTGTCGCAAGAACAAACAATCATGTCAAGCGTATGCAAATTGTCCCTGCGCCCGACTATTGCAAGCGAGAGATTAATTTTTGCAGGGATTTTGGCTTGATAGATTGCTTGTTTTGTCATAATTGCCGTTTTTTTGCCGATTATTTTTCGTCATTAGCGATATCGCTCTTGACCTTGGTTTTCACGGATTTGTCACCTGTTTGCTCTTTTTTGTCGCCTTGCTTAACAAGGGGCAGGCGGATCACAAACTCGGTGTTGAAATTGTCTTTGGGAGTCTTGGCAAGGAAGATTTCACCGCCGTGCATATCGACAATTCTCTTGCACACGGCAAGTCCCAATCCCGAGCCTTGCTTGTTGCGTGACTTCTCTCCCACAACGAAAGCCTCGAAGATGTCGTCGTCCTTGATTCCCGGACCGTCGTCCATAAATCGCACAACCGCAAAATCGCCTTCTCTTTGAGCCTCGACAAAAAGCGTTGTTCCCTTGGGCGTATATTTGAAGAAGTTGCCCGTGAGATTTTCAAACACGCGGCGCAGGTTTTGTTCGTCCACGTCGCAAACGAGCGGTTCTTCGGTGATGTCGGTGTCAAGGTTGTATCCGCCAAGATCGAACTCGTCATATATGCCGGCAAGGAAGGTGCGCGCCATCTCGGCAACGTCACGCGGTTTCTTGTCAAGCGCAAAGTCGGGATGCTCCAATTTGTTGTATTCGTAAAACTGATTGATAAGCTCGCTCATTTGCGCGGATTTTGTAAGGATGATTTGCAGATATTTTTGCTTGTCTTCATCGCTCACAAGCCCGTCGTTGATCGCCTTTGCAAAGCCTTGAATGATTGTTATCGGAGTTTTCAGATCGTGCGAAAGACCTGCAAGCATACGCTGCTTGTCTTGTTCAAGAGCCACCCTTTGCTTTTCGCTTGCGCCGAGCAAGTCCACCATTTCGTTGAACGCGTCGCACAACTGCTCGAACTCGACAGAGCCTTTGTAGTCCACGTGCGTGTGATAGTCGTTGCCCGCAAACGCCGACATGGCATCCGTCATTGCCGCAAGCGGCTTTTGCACGTGCTTGCTAAGGTACTTGACGTACAAGAACATCACAAACGCGAACAGCGCAACGATTGCAAGCACCACGATGATGACAAACACGTACGTTGCCACCATGCCGCGCTCGTTTGCGTCAAGAAACACTGCATAATAGGAATTGCCGTCCTGAGCGGTGAACGTGATCTTGTTGAGCGTCTTGCCGTCATGCGTTGCGTCATAGGTGAGCAAGACAAATTCCAAATCATTGTACTTGTCTTTGTTGGTGGGGATTGTATGTTCGATGACGTTGTGGTTGTAGTCAAGCAACATAAATTGCTCTTGCTTTGCGCCGCTGTCGTCGACGAAAGTCCTTGTGATAAGGCAATAGCTTTTGTCGTCCACCATCTTGAATTCGTGCACGGTGAGCGTTGTATTCTTCTCAAATTTTTGAATTGCGTCAAGCTCGCCGGCGGAGTATTTGGTCACTTCCGTGCGCGTGGAGTAAACAACGTTGCCCTTTGTGTCCACGATGTCCAACCACCCCTTTTTGCCAAACAGTCTTGAAGACGGCACGGCGGAATACTTGCCTTGCACAAGCTCGTCCACGTATTCCAAAATGGTTTTTTCGCCGATGTGTCTTGCCGCGTCGTTGACCGCCCAGCTGACCACCGAGAATATTGTCACCACACCCAAAATGATGATAAGAGAAAAGGAAACAAAACTGCGCACAAGCAAGGCAATGAAACTGCCTCTTTCCCATTTTGCTTGTTTTTTTGCGCGTCTTGCTTCCTTTTGAGATTGTTTTTCCGCGTGGCGAGATTGCTCGCAATTTTGCGTGCAATCTTCACTTTCGGCACTTAAACTGCCTTTTTCGATGTCATAAACATCGTTTTGTGCGGTTTTATTGTTTTTCAATTTTGTATCCGAGACCACGCACGGTCTTTATGTATCTTGGATTTTTCGCATCGTCTTCGATCTTATCGCGAAGGTTGGATATATGCACCATCATGGTGTTGTCGTCCGTTGCGTAATAGTCGCCGTTGACTTCTTCATAGATCTGCATCTTGGTGAACACACGCCCTGGGGACTGCATCAAAAGCGCAAGAATCTTGTATTCGGTGGCGGTGAGATTGACGGGCTCTCCGCCCTTTTCGAGCGTGAGCGTTTCGGTGTCAAGCACAAGATCGCCTATCGTGATCTTGCTGTCGTGTTTCTCTTGCACGTTGCCCAGCTTGTAGAATCTGCGAAGATGCGCGTTGATTCTTGCGATGAGTTCAAGCGGATTGAAGGGCTTGACCATATAATCGTCCGCGCCGAGATTGAGTCCCAAGATTTTGTCGCTGTCAAGCTGCGCCGCCGACAATATGATGATGGGGATATTGCTCTTGTTTCTTATATATTTTGTCAGCTCGTATCCGTTCATTTTGGGCATCATGATGTCAACAAGCGCGAGATTGATTTTCTCTTTGTCGAAAATCTCGCACGCCGCCACACCGTCCTTTGCCCATTTGACGTCAAAGCCTTCGTTTTCAAGATAAAGTTTCAGGAGTTTTACAATATCTTCATCGTCTTCTGCAAGCAATACGTTGAAATTCATCGTTCACCTCATATACAATTATAGATATATTATAACATACTATATCAACAATTCAATATAAATAAAAAATTAAGAAAACATAAATATATGCAAAAGCAATCTCGGCTGAGATTGCTTTTGATCGTATTTTATGCGAGTTTTGCATTTTTAGGTTTGCAAAAGGACGTTGCCGCTCTCAATAAAGTTTCGCGCCTGCGGGAATGTGCGGATCGACCATAAGGAGATTGAGCCCTTCGTGTCCGTCTTCTTCGTGCACTGCAGAGATAAGCATACCCTCGGAGTCGATGCCCATCATTTTTCTGGGCGACAAGTTGACGATTGCGATGCAAGTCTTGCCGACAAGCTCTTCGGGCTCGTAATACTCATGGATGCCGCTCAAAATCACGCGATCCTTGCGCTCGCCGTCGTCAAGGGTGAATTTAAGCAGTTTTTTGGACTTGGCAACCGCCTCGCACGCAAGCACTTTCACCGCGCGGAAATCGGACTTGGCAAACGTTTCAAAATCCACCGTATCTTTGAAGATAGGCTCGATTTTGACGTTGGAGAAATCAATTTGCTCGATCTCTTTCTTTTCTTCGACCGCTTGGGGTTTTGCTTCCGCTTTCTTCTTTGCCTCGCCGATGGGTTTCATCGTGGGGAACAAAAGCACGTCTCTTATTGATGCGCTGTCCGTCAAGAACATGACCATACGGTCTATGCCGATGCCCAGACCGCCCGTTGGGGGCATGCCGTATTCAAGCGCGTTGCAGAAATCTTCGTCATAGGGTTGAGCCTCGTCGTCGCCCTTTGCCTTGGCAAGCATTTGTTGCTCGAAACGAGAGCGTTGATCGATGGGATCGTTGAGCTCACTGAACGCGTTGCCGCCTTCGCTTGCGCAGATGAAGAACTCAAATCTTTCCGTAAGGCGCGGATCGGACGGTTTTCTCTTTGCGAGCGGGCTGACTTCGACGGGATAGTCCATGATGAAGACGGGACCTGTGAGTTTTTCTTCCACAAAAGCGTCAAAGATGTTGTAAAGCGCGTTGCCCCAACTTGTATCCGCCGCCATATCCAAGCCCATTTTGTTGCCTGCCGCAATGAGTTCGTCAAGCGGTTGATTGTCAAAGTCAAGACCGGTGTATTTCTTCACCGCTTGCACCATTGTCAGACGCTCCCACGGAGTTTTGAGGCAAAGCGGAGTGCCTTGATAGGTGATGTCAAGGCTGCCGCACACTTTTTGCGCCGCCGCAACGTACAACTCTTCGGTGATGTTCATCATCTCGTTGTAGTCAACGTACGCTTGATACAGCTCGATTGTGGTAAACTCGGGGTTGTGCTTGGTGTCCATGCCTTCGTTGCGGAATTGGCGGCCGATTTCGTACACTTTCTCGAATCCGCCGACAATGCAACGTTTAAGGTGCAACTCGGTGGCTATACGCATGTACATGTCGATATCGAGCGTGTTGTGGTGCGTGATAAACGGGCGCGCGTTCGCTCCGCCTGCAAGAGTGTTGAGCACGGGCGTTTCCACTTCGATAAAGCCCTTGTTGTCAAGCACTTCGCGGATCGTGGAGATGATTTTGCTGCGTTTGACAAACACGTCCTTGACTTCGGGATTGGCGATAAGGTCAACGTAGCGTTGACGGAAACGGAGATCGGGATCTCTGAGTCCGTGGAATTTTTCGGGGAGCGGCAAGAGCGATTTGGTGAGCAAAGTCACCTTCTTGACATGAACGGAGATTTCGCCCGTCTTTGTCTTGAACACGACGCCTTCTATGCCGATGATATCGCCCACGTCGAGCTTTTTGAACGCCTGATATTCGTCAACGCCCATATCGTCGCGGCTGAAATAGCCTTGCATTCTTCCGTCGTTGTCCATTATGTGTCCGAAGCTCGCCTTGCCCATAATGCGTTTTGACATAAGTCTGCCCGCAAGGGACACGGTTTTGCCTTCGAAATTGTCATAATCGGCAATGATTTCGCCTGCGGTGGCGGTGCGATTGTAGGACGTGATCTCAAAAGGATTTTCGCCTTTTGCCACGAGTTCGTTCAATTTTTCGATTCTGACCTTGCGCACTTCGTTGACGTCTACTTCTTGTTCGACGGGCGCTTGATTGCGTGTTTCTTCACTCATTTGCTTTTCTCTCTATAAAAAGACGTGCGCTTGCCGAAAAATACGACAAGCGTAGACGCGCCTATGGCGCGGAATGCTATATTGCCAATGCTTATTTGATGTTGACGATTTTGTACTCTTCAAGTCCGCCTTGGGGAGTTGTGAATCTGACGACTTCGCCGCTCTTTTTGCCGAGCAACGCTTTGCCGAGCGGAGATTCGTTGGAGAGTTTGCCTTTTGCAAAATCCGCTTCCGTCTCGCCGACAAGTTTGAAGGTCATTTCTTTGTCTTCGTCTTCGTCGAGTTCGCCGAGATACTCAACCGTGATGGTGTTGCCGATGGACACTTTGTGCGTGCCGCTCTTTTCGATGATAACCGCATTTTTGATACGCTCTTCGAGTTCCTTGATTTCGGCTGCGACTTGGCTTTCTTCTTGTTTTGCCGCATCGTATTCTGCGTTTTCGGACAAGTCGCCGAGTTCTCTTGCGTGTTGCAATTTCTTTGCAACGTCACCGCGCAAATACACGATGAGATAGTCAAGACGTTGTTTGAGCTCTTCAAGACCTTCTTGAGTGAGATAGACTTCTTTCATTTATACTCCTTATGCGCAGCAACGGCGCACTTTTTATCTTTATTCTTCGATTTCGTTTGTATCTTCTTCTTTGCCGGCAACTTCTTCCGCCGCCTCGTCCGCGACCGCCGCTTCTTGCTTGTCCGCTTCGTTTTGCTCTTGGGCAACTTCGCTTATCTCGCTTGCCTCGACTGCGTCGTCTTCGGGCTGCACATCGGCTTGCGCTTGCTCGCTCTCTTGCTCGGCGCACTCGCTCGGTTGCGATTGCTCGTCCGTGGTTGCCGCCGCGTCTTCTGCCGCTTGCGCTTTTGACGCCGCCGCTTGCTCCGCTTTGAGTTCTTCAAGTTTCTTTTCAACCTTATTGTTGACGTCTGCCTGATCCACTTTGAAGTGCGGCGTGAGTGCCATAACCTTCACTTCGATCGAGCTGAATCTAAAACCGAACTCGCCAAGGAACGTTTCTTCCAAAATCGTGCGGATGTAAGTTTCCGCTTCCACAACGTCTTTGTCCACGACTTTGACGTTGAGCTTGAGCCTTACGCCGTATTCGTCACTGACAAGGCTCACCTTTTGGCAGTTTACGCCTTCAACTTGCTTGCAAGTGTTCTTGACAAGTTTTGTGATGACGCTCGAAGACACCTTGACGCTGCCGCCCTTCTCTTGGCGCAGAGTGATCTCTTTCACCACGTCGCTGTTGACAAAAATCAGCACGAGCGACACCACCGCAAGCGCAATGTACAACGTCGCAAGCGTAAGCACAAGCCCTTTGACGAGCTTGCTTTCAAACTCCTTGGTCTCGATGCCGCCAAATGCCGTGACCACAAGCACCATGATGAGAATGAGTGCCACGACTATGGAACAAGATGCAAATATTTTTTCAAGATTTTTTTTCATAAAATCACCTTTCTTGCAACGATTGTAGATTTCGTTGTTGTTTATATAATATAAACTAACTTTTATAATTAGTCAACCGCGCGCAAAAAATTTTCTACAACTATATCCTTTGCAAAGACGTATATTTTAATCAATATTTGCATAGATCATCAGTTTTTTGCCGTATTCTTTTGCAAATCGTATGCCGTCACTCGATAGGAATGAGAATTTCTCGGTGTTGTACGAAAGTTGACAGGTGTGTGAAACCGATCTCTTTGAGCATGGTCATGGCTTCGTCATAGTTTTTGCAAATGTCGCCACGATGCGCGTCCGAGCCGTAACTTATTTTTCTTCCGCCCAACTCGTAGTATCTTTCAACAATGTCGCGCCCGGGTGCCATCTCGTGATGAAAGTTGATTTCCATTGCCTTGCCGCGCTCAATGATACCCTTCAAAACGGCATCTATCTCATCGGGAAAATCCTTGTAGCGCAGCAGTTTGTCCCTGTACGGCGCGCCGTGCGCGATATAGCCGATGTGCGCCACGATGTCGTATTGATAGGGTGCGTCAAGGCTTTCGAGAATGGTTTCCAAATACCTTTTGTAGACGTGTTTTTTGCGTTTGAAAAGGAATGCCATCTTGAAATACACGTCGTAACCGTCCACGCAATGCACGGAGTTGATCACAACGTCAAAGGGATATTTGGCAATGGTTTCGATGTACTTTTGTTTTGCCTTGTCGCTCTTGTCATAACTTGCTTCAATGCCAAAACAAAGGTTTAACGTATTGTTTTTGTCATCGTCAAGTGCTTGTTTTGCGATTTGCCACTCTTTGTAATATGCGTCGAGATCGAGCGGCGGCCAGCTTATCGGCGCGCGATTTTTGCCATACTCGAAATCGTAGTCAAGGTGGTCTGTGGTGGCAAGATAGCAAAGACCTTGCGCTTTGGCAAGGTCTACAATGCTTTGAATCGGCAATTTGCCGTCATGTGAATTTTTGGTGTGAACGTGGGTGTCGCACTTCATATTCGCTTCTCCGATTTTGCGGTTTTAGTATTCGAGCACCGCTTTGATACGTCTGACGCCTGCGGATGAAGACTGCTCTTTGACGATGTGGAAGTGTCCCATTTCGCCCGTGCGTTTTGCGTGCGGTCCGCCGCAGATTTCTTTTGAAATGCCGATGGTGTACACCTTCACCAAATCGCCGTAGCGGTTGTCAAACACGCCGACTGCGCCCGCTTTCTTTGCGTCTTCGACGCTCATTTCTTCAAGTTTGACTTCGCTGTCTTTTGCGATCTCGTCATTGACGATTTTTTCGACTTCGGCGATTTCGTCTTGCGTGAGCGGACGGGGGAAATTGAAGTCAAAGCGGAGTCTTTCGGACGTTATGTTGCTGCCGCGTTGCTGAATATTATCGTCATGAAGCACGATTTTGAGTGCGGCGTTGAGAAGGTGCGTTGCACTGTGCAATCTTGACGTAAGTTCTCCGCCGTCTGCAAGACCGCCCTTGAATTTTTGCTCCGCACCAGCCTTGGAGAGAGCCTGATGGTCCGCAAACGCTTTATCGTAACCTTCCCTGTCAAGCGTGAAGCCTTTCTCTTTTGCAAGCTCTGCCGTCATCTCGATGGGGAAGCCGAACGTGTCGTAAAGTCTGAACGCGGTTTTGCCGGGGAACACGCTCATGCCTTGCGGCAAATGCGCCACGATTTTGTCAAACTCTTTCAAGCCTTGCTCGATTGTCTTTGCAAACTTGTCTTTTTCCGCTTCGAGCTCGCTGATGATTCTCGGCTCGTTTTGCTTGATATACGGATATGCCTCCTCGTATTTTGCAACGTAGAGTTTTGCAAGTTCCACAAGCGCGGAGTCGTCAACGCCGAGAGTTCTGCAATATCTCATTGCTCTGCGGATAAGGCGGCGCAACACGTAGCCTTGATCCACGTTGGACGGAGAGATGCCTTTCACGTCGCCGAGAAGGAAGGTTGCGGTTCTCGTATGGTCGGCGATTATGCGCATTGCAACTGTCATCGCCTCGTCTTCGCCGTACTTCTTGCCCGAGAGCTCTTCGAGTTTTGCGATTGCAAAACTGAACAGGTCGGTTTCGTACACGGATTTGTAGCCGTTGAGAATGCAAAGCATTCTTTCAAGTCCCATGCCTTCGTCAACGTTCTTTTGTTTGAGCGGCGAGAAAGTGCCGTCCGCGTTCTTGAAATATTGCATGAACACGTCGTTGCCTATCTCCACGTACTTGCCGCAGTCGCATGCGGGCGAGCAATCGGGAGAGCATTTGGGCTTGCCGGTGTCGATAAACATCTCGGTGTCCGGGCCGCACGGACCGGTGACTCCGGCAGGTCCCCACCAATTGTGCTTTTTGTTGCAGAAGAAGATGTGATCTTCGGGGATGCCTTGCGCCTTCCAATAGGACGCGCTTTCCTCGTCTTTCGGGCAATCTTCGTCGCCTGCAAAGACGGTTACGGCAAATTTGTCCTTGTCAAATTCAAGCTGATTGAGAAGGAAATCGTGAGAGCACTCGATTGCGTACTCTTTGAAGTAGTCGCCAAGCGACCATCTGCCGAGCATCTCGAAGAACGTGCAGTGAGTTGCGTCGCCCACTTCGTCGATATCACCCGTACGCACGCAGATTTGAACGTCCGTAAGACGATTGCCTGCCGGGTGCTTTTCGCCGAGAAGATAGGGCACGAGCGGATGCATTCCCGCCGTTGTGAAAAGCACGGTGGGATCGTTTTCGGGGATAAGGGACGCAGAGCCGATGACTGCATGACCTTTTGACTTGTAATAGTCGAGATAGAGTTTGCGAAGTTCGTTAGAATTTAGTTGTTTCATAGTACTCCGATATATTTTGGTTTTGTGGATTTTTTATAGTTGCGTGATGTTTACGCCGTTTTCTTGCAACGTGGCGAAGAAGGTGTCGGGCAAAGCCGTCTCTTTGATCGCTCTTGTGAAGCACAACACCGCTTTGCCGTTGGTGGTGATTGCGCCGAGATTTTGCGTGTTGTTTTTTGACACGTTCATATACAGCTCGTATTTGTCAACACCCATGCTGTCGGGGGATTTGACGTTGCCGAGATTGCTGAATATGATCGTCTGGCGAGAGCGCATAAACAGCCTGCCGAAGCGGATAATCGCGGTCTTTATGCAAAGGGGCACGACTTTCAGCACCCAATTCTTTTGCGCGCGCACCGTTGTGGAGATAAACGCGTCCAGCTTGTCCTTTGCGGTCTCGATCTTTATCTGTCTTTGAGCCTCGATTGCGCAGTCTTTGACGCTCTTGCACGAAGACGGCAAAATTATCACCCTGATAAACGTGACGAAATTGCGCATGGTCTTTGACGGATACACCGCGCGGAGATTGACGGGGATCATGATGGCAAGCGGCTTTTTGTTGCGGCAATTCTTCTCTATCGAATAGGCAAGCACGCCTGCAACGTACGCCGTATACGACACGCCGATTTCTTTTGCTTTTGCAAGAATCTCGCTTGCATCGGCTTGTCCCGCGCTCTTTTGATAGCCGTCCTTGTTGAGCGTGCCTTCTATCCTGTGCGGCACTTTGCCTGCCAAGGCTTTGAGATTCATTTGCCCGAACGATATGGGCTTGTAGTTTTTCTCAAAACTGTCTTCCATCTCTTCTTCGCAGCCTTCGCTCTTGCAGTCTATGACCGCGTCGTCCACCACGTCGAAGCCGAGAAGTTCTCTGTATCTTTTGACAATGCTCTTCAAAAACGCAAGCGCGCCGTTGCCGTCCGCAAGCGCGTGGAACATCTCGAGCTGTATGCGTTTGCCTATCGCGCTGAGCCTAAACCAATATCCGTTGGTGTCATCGGGATTGATGGGTTTTAGCACGTCTTGGTTGTCAAACACTTTTGCGTGAGCGTCGTTTTGCTCGAAAAAGTGCCACGCCCAACCCCTTTTGAGCTTGACTTTGTAGGCAGGAAAGCGGCAAAGCACATCGTTGAGAGCGGTCTCGAGAACGTCCTTTTGCACATCGTCAAACATATCCGCGGATATACAAAACAGACTTTGCGCCTTTTTTGTGGACATAATCGGATAAAATTTTGCCGAATGGTCTATTGCAAAGCGTCTTTTGACGCGATTCTTCTGTGTTTTGTCGGATTGCTCTGGCATTTCATCGTCCGCTCGCTTGCGCCAAATCGCGCTTTGAGCACGCCTTTTTGTTTTTTGTATCATATATTCTATTCTTTTTTAATATTATTGTCAATGAAATGCGCGAATGCGCAAAAGGAGATATATGCAATTTTCAACGCCAAAAGCAACCGCCCACACCACCATGACGGACAAAAAGACCGACTTTGCGCCCGTCAAAGAGCAAAAATCGCCGTCCGCCACGCACAAAATCGAGCTGGATCACCTTCACTTCATGTCCGTGACGGGAGTTGCGGACGTGCCAACCTTCACCGACAAAACCGTCACGATAAAGCTAAAAGACGAAACTTTGCAAGTGTCGGGACAAAATCTGTCCGTCAAAAACCTTGACGTTGAAAGCGGCAAGTTGCAAATCCAAGGGAGAGTGGACGCGATAAAATACGTCACAAAAACCACCCCGAGCTCCATTGCCAAACGCATATTCAAATGAACGTGTATCTCGGCGCAAACGCAAAGGCGCAAGCGATATGTTTTGCGCTGTGCTTTGCAATAGGGCTTGCAGGCGGAGTGTTTGCTCTGCTGTTTCTTAGAAAAGCCAACCCGATAGAGCGCGCGCTGACGGATATTTTCGGTTCTGTTCTCATCACGGGCGCGTTTTTTGGCGCGTTTTATTTTGTCATGCAAGGCGAGCCTACGCTGTACGGAATCGCCGCTTTTATACTTGGAGTCGCTCTTGTTCCGCTTTGCGTGAGAAAAATGCGCAAAACCTTACGGAGAAAGCAGGAAAACAAAAAGAAGAACACTCAATCGGACAAGCAAAATCTTCAAATCGCTCAAACTGCGCAAACGGAAGAACAAAACGCAGAAAAACCTAAAAAATAGCGCAAATTGCCGCTTGATTTCCACAAAAAAACGACTATCTTTGTCGAATAACCGCTTATTTTCGCAAGGCTCTTTCTTTTGAGAAGAAAAGTGCTAAAATGGCACAAGGAGACAAAAATGAGCAACACAAAACATTCGACTTGCGCAATGCGCGCTTTGGCAAAATCCGCAAAATCGAGGCTTGGGCTGGGATCGTACGACAAAGACGAAATCCTTGCGCCAAAAAGCGTCAGCCCCGATCAAAAAGAATTGTACGTCAAACTCATCAAAATGAGAAGAGACGGCAAGGAAGTGGCAAACCCCATTCAAGAGTTTTCGGACAGGGAGAAAATCAAGAGCCTAAGCCACGAAGAAAGACAAAGATACATACTCAATCTCGCCGCCGACTATATGCTTGCAAAAAGGCTTGTGGACGAAAGATTGAAAAGGGACAAACACGCTTGACATGCATTGTTTTCAAAAACGGCATTATGCGAGATTTTGCACATATACGCACTTTATCGTGCGTTTTGGCGGCATAAAATGCGTGTTATGCAAAAATCATCTGTTTTCACATATTGATTGTCGGCATAAAATGCATTGGATTTTTTGCGATTTCACCGCTTTGTCCCACTCAAAATATGCGGCGATAAATCATACAAAACGCAAGGTATCTCATCCGCTTATCTTTTGCCGCTTTTGCAAAACCGAGCGAAAAACACTCTGCGATTTGCGTCGATTTTTGACGTACAAATCGGACGTTTGCCCAACTTCTCAAATATTTTTTCTTTTCAATCATTGACTTTATCGCGCAATAATAATATAATAACAAAAGAATAGTTTGTAAGGAGATTGAACTATGTATACAAGATGTCCCAGTTGCAGAGCGGAAATCAGTTTCGAGCCACCTGCCAATATGGAAACACTTCCCGATGGCTATAAACACCGCATCAAATGCCCGAGCTGCGGAGTGACAATCGGCGTTAAAATCAACAAAATCGATGCCGCGCCCGCCACTTTGGTTCAACAATCGTCAGCATATAATCAACAAACCAGCTTCGAACCCGTCTATGCTGAAGACACGGCACAAGCACCTTCCAAGAAGGCGGCAAAACAAGACAAACGCAGCGGCGTTGGCAGAAACATCACCATGATGATCATGTCACTCTTGTTCATCGCGGCAAGCGTGGTCGGATTCTTGATCAACAGCGGAACAATCAAAAACCCCGTTCTCGGTTTTGGTGTGTTTGACGGCATCTCTTCATGGGCGTTGATCGTCACGAATTTTGCTTCTTTGAAAGACGCTTTTGCAACAAGCATAGCAGCCGGCATTTCGCTCATTTTGCCTGCCGCGCTCTTCACTCTTGCTTGCATCAACTTCCTTGTCGCATTCATCTCCGCTTGCGGAAAGAAATTCGGCAGAGCGTGGAACTTGATCTCGAGCATTCTCATCGCCGGCGTTGCAATCTTTGCAATGTTTGTCAATCTCATCGGCTATGAAGGCGGCATTGCGCAATACTTCAAGGCTCTCTTTGATGGCGGACTTTACGCATACGTCATCGTTGCGGCACTCGGACTTATCCAGCTCATTCTCGGCTTGTGCTTCACCAAGTCCTTGAAAAAGAAACACAACTGATTGAATTGTTACTCACAAAAAGGCAGGCGTCACGCTTGCCTTTTTCTTTTTGTTTGACAAAGTTTTTAGATAAGAATTTACCTTGCTCGATTGCCCCCTGCCAAATATTGCGCACAGTTGGATATTGCCAAACATTCGTTGACGCAAAATCACTCTATACGGCGTAACCGTTTTACAAAAGTTTTGCACCGTCGTCTATCACATACAGAATGTTCACTTCTTCCCCGGTGTGCGCGTCAACGTAGATATAATACGTGCCGTCTTGTTGACACTCAAACTCATACGCAAGCACTTCCGCCGATTCGCGAAGGGGTATGAGCGCAAGGCGACCTTGTGAAACGTTGTCGAGAGATACAATGCCGCGTGCGACCGATTGCGGCACTCTCGGCGGCAAAATGTGACGGGTGCGGTGATTCATCGCATAGTGGGACGAATTGAGCCCTATGGGCATGCGGTCGCTTTCTCTGATCTTGACTTTGACAATGTCGGGATAGAGTATCGCTCCGTCTTGCATGGGGACAAGATTGACCACGCACTCGCCGCCCTCCGATGACGACCACACCACTTGCATATCGCAAAATCCCGCTTGACTTGCAAAGTCTATGGCGGCGCGTTGGCAAGTGACGTGCGCCTCGGTTGCGCTTGCGTTTTGCGCCTGCTCGGGTGCGGTGACGTAGTTTACGAGCATGCCGCCCTTTCTTGCGATTTGCGCAAACGAGCTGCCCGCATCGCTTTCAAAGGTGAAATCAAAGGTCTTTATATCGCCGTTGCCCTCGCCCAAAAACGCCACGTTGCGTATATGTTGCGGCTTGAAAATCTCTTGCAACACGGCTTGCGCTCTATCTTGCGAGATCTCGTCCCCCACAAGCCCTTGCGGCTCTCTGCCTTCGAGCGCGGACGAGAACGGACCGTCATATATCATCTCGGGATAGTCCAAGCTCGGCTCCGAAAACGTGTCGAACGCTCCGCCAAACACATCGAGTGCGCCCGACGTGAACGTTTTGCCGTCCTTGACGGCATTTCCCGCATTTTCAAGCGCGACTCGGTATACGTCGGCGACTTTTGAGAGCTTGAAAAGCGTCTGCTTGTCGCTTGCCGACAATTTTTCACCGCTTGCCAACTTCAAAGCCAGCGAGTGAGAAAAATCCCCGAGCTGATTGATGAATTTGCGCGCGTTCATCACTCCGTCGCCTTGGATCTCGAAGGCGGACAAATCGTCTTCGGCAAGCTCGGCGACAAGGCGCACCTGACACAGCATATCTTGTTGCAGTTTTGCCGAATTTGACACGCCTATCTTGCGAAGGGTGACTCCCAAATCGGTTGCGCCGTCAAGAAGGTCGTAGTAGGCTCTGAAATACACCGCGTCCATTTGCTTTTGGTACGCCTTGTGCGTGGCGACGGTCTGCTGCGAAAAGTACAGCGCAACCGACAGCCCCACCACTGCGCTTGCCAATATGCCGATCACCGTTGAAAGAGCCGCCGTCTTGACTATTCTTGACTTTCGCTTGCTCATGGTTTGAGCAATGGGTTTTTCGGTTTTTGCTTTTTTGTTGTTATCTTTTGAATTGTTCATAATCGCTCCTTAACAAAACGCGTGATTGCCGATGCTGAGCTTGACGGTGCGAGAGAGCATCCACTTGCTCGTTGCCGTGCGCGGATTGTAATAAAACAAACATTTGTAGGTGGGATCCCAACCGTTGAGCGCGTCCCGAGCGGCATTGTACGCCGACTGATTGGGCGTGAGATTTATCTGCCCGTCCGCAACGCAATCAAACGCTCCCGGCTGATACACCACGCCTGCCACGGTGTTGGGAAAAGACGCGCTTTTCACCCTGTTCAGCACAACGGCGGCAACCGCCACTTGCCCCGTATACGGTTCTCCGCGCGCCTCTCCGTACACAACGCGCGCAAGAAGATTAAGGTCTGTGGACGTTGACGATGACGCACTCGTTGCGCCCGTTGATATTTTCAGTCCCATAGCCTGCGCCGTGGCTTTGCCCACCACTCCGTCGGCAATAAGCCCGTTCTTCTTCTGAAAGCTCACCACCGCGCTCTTGGTCTTTGCGCCGAACACGCCGTCCGCCGAGCCTTTGAGATAACCCCAGCGTATGAGCTTTTGTTGCATGGTCTTGACGTCACTGCCCCGCGAGCCTTGTTTCAAGACGGCAGCATCGGCAACTTCGCTATCACCCAAAAAACCGCTTGCCCCGACAACCACAATCAAAAGCGCGCACGCAAGGCACACGCATAGGCGCATCTCAAAATCGCGCCGAGATTGCCTCTTGTCTATACCTTCTGAAAAAACAGTGTTCATGTTTGCTCCTTTTTGGGATAGTCTTTGTCACGCGATTGTTTTTATGCGTATAAAGCAAGAAAAAGCCGTCAAAAATAGTCGTATGACAAGAAAGAAATTTGTATCCGTTTTGCTTTTTGCGCTCACGCTTATTATCGCCGCCGTCACGCTGTGCGCCTGCGACAACACGCAAGAAAGACTTGCAAAAGAGTGCGTGCGCATACATATACGAGCCAACTCCAACCTTGACAAAGACCAAGCGGTCAAACTTGCCGTGCGTGACGAAATCACCGCCTATCTATCATCTCGGCTTGAGAATTGCAAAAGCAAAACCGATGCTGTCAAAACGCTTGAAAAAGAAGAAAACAATTTGGTCGAAATCGCCAATTCGACACTTTATAAGCACGGATTTGAATATAAAGCGTCGATTGCGCTGAAAAGCGAGCATTTCCCCGATCGCAAATATGACGGATACACATTCCCCGAAGGCGACTATGACGCACTGATAATCTATCTCGGAGAGGGCGTTGGCGACAACTGGTGGTGCGTTGCTTTTCCGCCGCTATGCTTTGTGCCGGACACAACAAGCGGAGAAAAAATCGTGTATAAGTCGTGGGTGAAAGAGTGGCTTGAAAGGCTGTTCGGCAGCAAGGCGCAAGCATAAAAACAAGGTGATATTAAGAATATTACAACTTAAATATAACGAAATGAAAACGCAAATTTACACCTGCACTCTGCCGCGCATAAACACTGCCGAATACACGGGTGAGATAAATAGCATACATAAAAACGTATAAAAATCAATACACAGAAAAACAGCACACAAAAAACGGCACGCATAAAAATCGTCGTGTTGCGGACAATAAGAAAAAACACACAAGGAGAAACAATGAAAATATTCAGAGAAATGGCGCGCAACACCGCAATGGGCGTGCAATCGATTGAAGATATGCTCGACTATATCGACTGCGACAAACTCAAAAATCTCGTGCTGTCGCAAAAAGAAGTGCTTGAAGATTTCTATCAAAAAGCCGCAAGCGAACTCAGCGAAAAAGAGCTTGAAGACGCAAAGACCAACCCAGTGCAACGCATGATGCTCAAAGCCGGCGTGAAGATGAACGCAGGCATCAACAACAAGCCGTCTCACCTTGCAAGCATGCTGATTGACGGCTACAACATGGGCATAGAGAGCGTGCAAAAGTGCGTCAATCAACTATCAAAAGACGGAACGGAAGTGCCTGACGTTGCAAAAGACCTTATGAAAATCTACGACAAAAACATCAAAGCATTGCGAGCTTTTTTGTGACGGACGTATAAAGTTCAAACGGTTTGGCAACAATAAAGACACAACCAGATGCAAACCTTTGCAAAATCTCTCCCTTATCTCCCCCTTTGCAAAAAGCGTACGCCGTGGCGTACGCTTTTTGTGTGTCACAAATTGTACCGAATATCGTGCTTGTCAGCTTGCATACACGACGTACTGATTGTCGCCGAGTTTGACGAACGCATAGCCGTGTCCGCCTTGCGCGGCATATTCGATGTACACGCACATTGCGATATTGCCGTTGGCTCTGCTGTATGCAATGAGAACGTCACGCTCCACGCTCGATTCGATGTAGAAATCGTACGTCACTCCATTGTATGTAAAGAACGTGTTCTTGTAGACGTTGTACTCGGTGTTCGCCTTAGGAGTTGCGATTTTTGCCTGATGCGTCGTTGCAACCGCCTCATCGGTGACAAGGAAATAGCTGTAATTGAGATATTCCGTTCTGCCGCTTGCGCCGCCCACTTCCACGTCGCCCCAAGTGGTGTCCACAACGTACCACTCTCTCACGCCGTCGTTGTCGGCGTCAACAAGCACCTTGTTCCAAGCATGTCCGTATGCCGCTTTTTCGGAATCGGGCACGGCGGCGATATTGCTATTCGCATATCCGCTGACTCTGATTGCCTTGATGTTTTCCATGCCGCAAAGCAGCGCAAATGCCTTTGATTTGCCGTCACACACGGCTCTATGATCGTCAAACACGCCTTCAAGATAGAACGCGTTGTAACCGGACGTTCCGCTGCCCGTGCCGAGAGATGCGACCTTATAGTCATAGTCCACTTCGTTGACGATCCAATCGTATATTGCGGCGACTTTTTCAACGTCCGTCATATCGGCGGATATATAGTCGATAAGCACTTTTCTTGCCTTGTTGTAGAGAGCCTGCAATTTTTGTCCGCTCTCGTCGGCAGCAAACACGGGCTTGAACCCGCAAGACACGACTCGGTACAAATCGTTGGAGTTTGCAACGGTTGCGGTGTCCGTCTTTTCGTCAATGGGCAGAGATTCTCTCTTGTTTTCCACTTCCGAATATCTCAAAAACGCGGCTGCTTGTTTCACTGTTGCCTGAGGCTGATATGCCCCGGACGGAATGCCGAACTCGGTTGCGTCGCCAAATGTGAATCTTCCGATTGCTCCGCGCTTTTCCATAGAATAGGAATAATAGCCCGACTCATCGCCGCCCTGCTTGATTGCAAGCGACATGACGTCCGCAAATTCCGATTGAGAGACTGCCCAGTTTGCAACGGGCATATACATCTCAAAAGCCTTGTTTTTCTGATGTTGCGATATGGCGTATCCGACAAACTCGTCCACTTCTTGCTGACACGTCACGTATCTGTCGCAATAGTTGCCGTTCCACAAAAACTTGTCCGTGATAGCGTTCTTTATATCTGTCGGGATTGCGTCAACGTCATAGGTCATATAGTAGATTGTCACTCTTCTGCTCACAACGTTGCCGACTGTTGCCGTCACGATGTTTTTGCCTTCGTTCAAGCCGACGTTTTCGATATGCGTGGACTTCTCGCCGATTATGGACTTGCCCGAATGATCGAAACTCCACTCGCAATCCGCCGCCAAATTTGCCGTGGCAGGCGCAATCGACGCGCTCAATGCAAAGTGCAGCTTGTCGGACGTCTTTTGCACATAGTAGGTGTCCGTGGCAATCTTTGTGAATCTTGCGTCGTCTATGTTGACCGTCACGCTGTCCACAAGATCGTATTTTTCAACGAAAATCAGGCTGACGATTGTGGATTTTGCATCCATTCCGTCCGCGCTCACCTTGCAAGTGACGTCAACCGTCTTGGGCGCGCTTATGCCCGACACGGAATAGGTATATCCTGCGCCGTCTGCGACTTTTTTGTCGTTTACAAACCATTCGACCGTCACTTTGAGATCGGGATCGAGATCGGCGGCGTTCCAACTCGCCGAAAGTTTTACGTCTTTAAGTCCGCCGATTATGTTTTGTTGGATCTTGCCGTCAACGATTTTCAACTCGTCTTGGCAAGCGATTGCGGGCGGATCGAGCTTTGCTTCCGCCACTCTGACTTTGATGCCTTCCGCGCGCACAAATTCGTTGACTTTTGCGTAATAAGAAAACGTCTTGCCGATGTCTTCTCTTTTGTGCGTGTAGGTGAGAATTTGCTCGTTTTTGAAAAGCGGAAGAGTTGAGTCTTTGCCGTCAAGCACTTCGTGCCATTCTATAGACGGATACAAAGCTCGTTTGTTGTTCCACACAACCGCAAGCGTAAATTCTTTGCCTGCCTGCACTTCGTACACGCCGTCCGTCTTCTCTTCCAGTCCTATGCGCGCAACCACGCTCGCAGACGTGATTGTGTTGAGCGAATTGAAAAGACCGCAAGACGTCAAAAGCGCGCAAAGTAGCGCGATTGCAACCGCAACAAGCAGGATTTTGCCGATGTTTCTTGATTTTTTCATAATGTCCCGTTGGGGCTGTAAAGCCGATTATTATGTTTATATTTTATTATTATTTTTATATAATGTCAATATGCTTAAATCCTGCTAGTTGTTGCCAAACTCGCGCGGTTATGCTAAAATTCAATTTATGGACAACAATTCGATATTTTCGCTGACAACTCCAATAAGCAAGCAAGACGCGCTTGCCCTGCATCCGATGGCTCTTGCTTTTATAGGCGATGCGGTGCAATCTTTGTACACTCGCACGAGAGTCACCATCGGCTCAACGCAAAAGACGGGCGCGCTGCACCACGAAGTCATCAAGGTGGTCAAAGCCGTCTCGCAAGCCGCCGAAGCGGAAAAATTGCTCCCGCTTTTCGATGAAGACGAACAAGACGTTTTCCGCCGCGCGCGTAACTGCAAAGTGCAAACAAGCGCAAAGCACGCCGAGATGAGCGAGTATAGACGCGCAAGCGGTTTCGAAGCGGTGCTGGGATATCTGTATCTTGTGGGCAACACTGCTCGCCTTGAAGAATTCTTGTCTATATGCTTTGAAGACAACATCAACAAATGATTCTTTCCGTTTCGGAAAGCGGAAAACCAACAAAAACGGCGCAAGCCGATAAAAAACGGCGTAAGCCACGCTCGCAAAGCGCGAGCAAAAAAGGAAGAATATGTACATCTACGGTCGCAACCCCGTCAAAGAAGCCTATCGAGCAGGCAAAACAATAGACAAACTTTTCTTGCAAAAAGGAGAGTTCGATCCCATGCTCTCTCAAGTGTACAAACTTGCAAAAGAAGCGCGCACGGTCACGAGTTACGTTGACAAAAACATGCTTGACAAACTTGCAAACGGCGGCAATCACCAAGGCGTCGTCGCCGCCGTTACCGACTTTGAATATTGTGACGTTGACGACATCTTGAACCTTGCCAAGAGCAAAGAAGAGCCGCTGCTCATCGTCCTTCTCGACGGCATCACCGATCCACACAATCTCGGCGCAATCATAAGAAGCGCGGAGTGTTTCGGCGCACACGGCATAGTCATCCCCAAGCATAGAAGCGTCGGCGTCAACGACACCGTTGTCAAAGTCGCTTGCGGCGCAACCGAGCACATGCTCATTGCAAAAGTCACCAACATCAACGACACGATAAGAGACCTGAAAGAGCAGAATGTATGGGTTTATGCGACGGATTTTGACGGTAAAGCCCCGAAAGATGCAAATCTCAACGGAAATCTTGCAATCGTCATCGGCAGCGAAGGCGAAGGTATTCACCGCCTGACCAAAGAGCTTTGCGACGATACGCTCACCATTCCGCAATACGGCATGGTCAACTCTCTCAACGCATCCGTCGCCGCCGGCATAGTGCTGTACGAGGCGATAAGACAACGCAGGAATTAACACAAAAGCCGTCATAGCGGCAACGGCATCGCTTGAAAGCAAGCAATGCCGAGAGCCGCATTAGGCTTTTGCTTAGCTAACCGCGCCGAAAATCTTTGACAGTTCAGTCACGGACAAAAACTCCTGCCGCAATTTCGCAAGATTGTCGGCTTGGTGGTTCGATTGGGTGGGACACCCACACCCGAAACGAAAACCTATTCGAAGTGTTCTTATAAAAGGAATGTGCGACTTCGAATACGGAACACGAGCCGCAACGGCGGCGAGCAAATAAGCGCCGAGCTTACGTCACACACAAGCCCATTTTGCAACGATTACAACAAGTTGCAATCGTTTGCCTTTTGGTCTTTGTGTTCCTTTTTCCCACACGCCAAAAACTGCGCTTTCATCTTTCTTACTCTCGCACAAGTTCGCTTGTTTTTGACGTGCGGGAGCCCTTGTGTGTGAAGTACAAGTGAGCAAGTGCGTGTTGTTCTTTGCACTTGCGAACGAGTGACATAACAAGGGGACGATACCTATCTATGCGAGTGCCGCCTGTCTTCCCCGCGAGCGACGGATAACATTGTAGAGAAAGCACTCTTCTATACGAGTGGTGGAAGAAATACCGGCGCGGACCGGAAAGATGGGGTGTTCTATTTAGGGTTTTACACGCTTACCCCTTATAGAGCCGTGAACTTATAAAAAACTTATCGGGCGCAAAAATGGATTGTCGTTTCGTTTCCACGAGATTGCCACGCTTACGCTCGCAATGACAAAGTTTTTGAGTTGCGCCCGAAACGAAAACTTATCCATAAAATACTTGCATCTCAAAATATGTGGAGAAAATAAAAACCATCATGACAAAAGAGCAAGAGATAAAACTCATAAAAGCCGCGCAAAACGGCGACGTTGATGCAGAAAACGCCGTCGCGGTTTCCTATATGAATCTCGCAAAATCCATTGCTCGCTCTTTGGGCGTGATGGCGGATGCGGACGATCTTGCAGGCTACGGCATGCTGGGGCTTATGCGCGCTATACGCACGTATGACGAAAACGGCAAGGCAAGTTTCAAAACCTATGCGTCAACCTGCATACGCAACGCAATTGTGGACGCTTTGCGAAAACCGAGCGTGGACGCCGTCAATATAGACGAAGTGGCTTTGCCCGAATCCATGCAAACGGCGGTGCAAGATCCCGAAGATATTTTCATCGAAAACGAGACTTCCGCGCTGCTTTTCGATGCGATAACCGCCCTGCTCACCCCCGTGGAACTTGCCGTGCTGAAACTGCATCTCGAATGTCTTAGCTATGCCGAAATCGCAAAAGAACTGGGCATAGAGCAAAAGAAAGTGGACAACACCATATATTCTGCAAAGAAGAAAATCAAAAAACTGCTAAAAGACGAATAAATAGGCAAACAAAGCAAAATCGCCATTACGGCGATTTTTTTTGACCTTTAAGCATATATAAAAGCCGCTCGCAAAATTGAAAGCGGTACTTTCCGTTTTCGTTATACCGAAAAACATCCGTAAAAAAAAAGACGCTCGCAAAACTGCGAGCGCCTTTTTTTTGATTTATGCGGGAGAAAAAATTACTTTTTTTCAACTTTTGCAAACGTCACGTTGCCGTCAAGTCTGAGTTGAAGCGAGTCGGATGCGACATCATAGTGAGCCTTGCCGTTGAGATCTGCCTTTGCATTGTAGTCGCCGAGTGCGCCCAATTTGATGGTTGCATCGAAAGAGCCGCTGATTGCAAAGTCGGATGCGTCTTCTGCGCTGTTGGCAGAAACTTTTGCGATGACCGTGAAGGATGCGCCGTAGCCGAATGCCTCGGTGTTGCCCGTGACGGTGACGATTGCGCCGTACTTGTTGTCAGCTTTGCCAAGCTCGATGGACACGCTTGCATTTGCAGCTGCCGTGCCACTGATGCCTGCGCCTGCATTCATTTCAAGAACGATCGAGCCTTTCTTGGTGGAGTATGCTTTGAGATTTGCAAATGCGCTTGCAGATGTTCCGTCAGCACCGAACGAGAAGACCATTGCGTCTTTGTCGGTGTCAAAGGTTGCTTTGCCGGAGAAGGAAGCAAGCTCAATCTTGATGTCTTCTTTGCCTTCTTGTTTGACAACTCTCTCGACTTTTGCATCGAAAGTGTAGTCTTTCTTGCCTTCAAGCTCTGCGCCTTCGAAGAGTTTGACATAAAGAGCAAGCTCTTCGGTTACGCTGTCACCGGTTTTGTCGTTGACATAGGTGTAGGTGATTGAGAACTTTTCGGAATAGTCTTTGTCATCGCTCTCCACTTTGTTGACGGAGATGCCGTTGTCGCCAAGGAATTTGTCCACTTTGCCGACTGCGCTTTCGATGATGGGAGAGACCATTTTGCCGATGCCGTTGATGGTTGCGTTTGCTGCCAAAGAAGCCGCGTCGTTTCCGACATTGAGGTTGATGCCGGCCTTGAAATCGTCTGCGGACTCATCTGCTGCGGTGGATGCTCCGCCGAGTTGTGATGCCGCAACAGCAACAGCCGTGCCGAGAACGTCGGAGTTGCTTGCAGTTTTGTCATTCTTGTCGCATGCCACAAACGCTACAACAGAGAGCGAAAGCACAAGCACTACGCAAAGAACGGATACAATTGCTTTTTTCATAATTCATTATCTCCTTAATGGGTTTTCTTTTTTTGCGTCACCTTTCGGCGACAACAATATAATACGATAGGCAAATAAAATAAGGCTAAACCAAACATAAAGATTTTCTAAAGAAACAAAAATTCAACCTAAAGTTTTTTATCCGCATCCACAACCCAAAACCGCGAATAAAACCTAAAACCCCACGGCGCAAAAGCGCAATCCGCGCATGTAGAACACGCATAATCGGGCGTATGGACGGGTGATATTCGGATATTTTTTTCAATTTCGCTTTACTTTTATTAAAATATAATATATTATTATTGAGCATTCAAAAGAATGTATATTCCTTTCCCGCAAGGGACACATAGACCACAAGGAGGTAAAAAAGTATGGACAAGTATGAAGTTCTCTACATCATTCGCTGTGACGTGGACGACGACAAACAGGCTCAAACCGTCGAAAAGTTTGAAAACCTCGTCGCAACCCTCGGCGGAACCGTTGATTCTTTGGACAAATGGGGTTTGAGAAAGTTTGCTTACGAAATCAACAAGCAAAACGAAGGCTACTACGTTCTTATGAACGTCACCTGCACCAAAGAAGCTCAATCAGAACTTGACAGATACATGCGCAACGACGAAAACGTCGTAAGACAAATGATCATCAAGAAATAATCGCAAGGAGAAAAGCATGAACAAAGTATTTTTGATCGGCAATTTGACCAAGGATCCGGAACTTGCTTCCACAAATAGCGGCATCAAATTCTGCAGATTTACACTTGCTGTGTCTCGTTCCTATTCAAAAGACGGCAAGAGAGAAACAGACTTTCTCCCCGTCGTGGTTTGGAGAGCTCAAGCAGACAACTGCGCTCGCTACCTCAAAAAAGGCAGCAAAGCGGCTATCAGCGGCAGCATTCAAACAAGAAGCTACGACACGCAAGACGGTTCTCGTCGTTATGTGACTGAAATTGCAGCTGACGAAGTGCAATTCCTTTCCACAAAATCCGATGAAAACGGCTCTGACGACGTCGATTTCGACGATCTCAAGCCCATCGACGAAGACCTTCCATTCTAATTTTTTAAGGAGTTAAGAAAATGGCTGAAGAAGTTAAAGCACCACGCGCACCCAAGAGAGTGCCCAAAAAGAAAGTGTGCACGTTCTGCGTCGACCACGTTGATGATATCGACTACAAGGACGTTGCAAAACTCAAAAGATACACCACCGAGAAAGGAAAAATCCTTCCCCGTCGTATGAGCGGTGTGTGCGCAAAGCACCAAAGAACGCTCGCAGTCGCAATCAAGAGAGCAAGAGTTATGGCTCTTCTCCCCTACAAAGCAGACTAAAATTTATCGCAAGTTTACGAAAGACACGCTTTTGCGTGTCTTTCTTTTATTGCGATAAATTTTAGTCTTTCTACCGCACCGAGAATTTGCGCTATCAGTTCAAGCAAGGGCAAAAACTCCTGCCACATTTTCGCCAAATTATCGGTTTGGTGTCTGTGGCGGAACGCCAACTCATGTACGTCAGTACATTAGGGTTGTCGCACAAGGGGCTTTTTCTCGCTCTTTATTCAATCTGCGGCGTTTAGTAGTCTATTATTTTTTCGTTTAATACCCTAAATGCAATATTACCCCTTCCCTTCGGGCTTTCTCCTACTTCTCGAACATATTACTTTCTCTACCTAACGACACATCGCTCGAAGAGGGGAAGTCGGCACTCGCATAAATAAGTATCGTCCCCTTATTATGCCACCACGCTTTGTGCGCCAGGCAGTAGCCAACAACACGGCACAGTCGCTCGTACATTTCGTCAAGCTCGGCGCTTATTTGCTCGCCGCCGTTGCGGCTCGTGTTCCGTCTTCGAAGTCGCACAGTCCGTTAATAAGTACGCTACGAATAGGCTTTCGTTTCGGGCGCGACCTAAAAACTTTGTCATCCTGAGCTTGTCGAAGGATCTCGTGGAAACGAAACGACAAAAGCTTTTGCGCCCGTGCCGCAATTATTAATTATTCATTATTAATTATTAATTGACAAACCTTTCTTTCACAACAAAAAAGACACGCATACGCGTGTCTTTTATTCTTGTTTGTGTTTTTGGTTTTCCTGTCAATCCAACATAGTTGGCTTGCTTGTTCCACTCCTTTTGAGTGGTGATTTTGATGTTGCCGTCCTTGTCCACCGACACAACAACGTTGCCGTTGTTGTCTGTGCGATACACGTCAATGTTGCGAGCTTTCAGCCTGTCAAGTGTGTCTTGGCGCGGATGATAGAACGTGTTGCCTGCCTCATTGCAACTGATGATTGCGTATTCAAACGAATAGTTGTCAAGGAAGTTGTCAAGCGTTGACGTTTCACTGCCGTGGTGTCCGACCTTCAAAATGTCGCAATCCACTTTGCCCGTGCGTTTCATCACAAGCGGCTCGTTGATTTTGTTGCTATCGCCCGTGAGCATGATTTTCCTGTCGTTGTATTCAAGGATACCGATGGGCGAGATTGCGTTTTTGCGCTCCGCACTGTTGAGATTGGTTGTGTTGTAATACTCTTGCGTGGGGCAATAAAACACAAGACGGTATGTCGTCTCTTCGATGATAATGCTGTTGGTGTTTTCATCGGGATCAACGTTGAGCACGATTTCGCAATTCGTCTCGGTGAGCGCGGCGATGAAAAACTCCGCATACGTCACCGACTCCACAGTGTCGGGATCGGTGAATCTTGACGTGTCGAGCGCGTCTATTTGGTCTTGCAGTTTCTTTTTGCTCTCGGTTTTTGTTCCCGGCGTTGCAAGCACGTTGGGCATAAAGATCTTTTCCACCTGATAGCGCGCAAGCAAATCGTCCATATAATAGACGTGGTCGCTGTCACAGTGCGTGAGCATGAGATATTCCACAGTGCCGTCCGTGATGTATGCGTCAAGATAATCAAAGGTTTTCTTTTGATAATCTCCGTCATTGTTGTAGTTTGCGCAGTCTATCACCATATCTTTGCCGTCCGGCAGTTGCAGATATATGCAATCACCCTGTCCGACATCGATGACGTGCATCAACAGCTCGCCCTCTCCCCTGACAAGCGGCGAGAAATTGTGTCCGCCGTCACCATTCTTGTCGAAAAACGAGACGATTTGTTTCCACGTGTCGGGGAAAGCGAAATACAATATCGCCCAGCTTATCGCAATCACAAGCACGATTGCGACAAGCGAGATAATCACCGCTTTCGGATTTTTCTTGTACGCCTTTTTCACCGCCTTTTCAATGGTGGAAGTTTGCGTTTGCTTTGACGATTTTGTCGAAGTTGACTTTGTTGATTTTGAGTTTTTTGAAGATTTCTTGTTTGCCATACTGCCATTATATAAAAGATGTCGAAAATTGGCAATAGAGTTTTAGCAATTCAAAAACGTATTTATTTTTTACAATTAAAAAGCCACAAAGCAAGTGCGAATGCTATGCCAAAAGCCAAAATAGCACCTATTATTTCTAAGAACATTTAATCCCCCCCCCTATTTATGAAGTTTGAACCAAATTGCTGCCAAAATCATGATTACAAATCCAACCATGATGATACCGCTTAACGTTTGCATATCATATATTCCCCTTTTTTACTGATCTCGTATCAAATATTTGATGCAATCCATGCCAAATTACAATACTCTTTCTATGTTTGTTGGATAAATTACATTTGCAATTTTATTATAGTCATATTTATGACTATTGTCAACATATAGACCATATTTTAGAATGTAGATATGATAACATATACTCCATTCTGGAAAACACTCAAGGAAAAAGGCGAATCGACTTACACTCTAATTGAAAAATACGGGATAAGCAGTGCGACGATTGACAGACTTCGCAATGGAAAAGGAATAAGTACTGCAAAAATCAATGATTTATGCAAGATTCTTAATTGCACCGTATCTGATATAATAGAGTATGAACCGGATGAAGACTGAAACAACGCAAATTGCGTTGTTTTTTATATGTTTGAAGATTTTATACTAAATTAAATGGTAGCTAAATAGCGAGTCTATCGCTCAATAGTGCAGTTTGTAAAAGTGCGATAAATAGATGAATGACGCGAAAGCACCCCGAGAATGACAACCCTAATGTACAAGTAGTACATGAGTTGGCAAGCTCGGGGTGCTGACAAAGTCAGTCGCTATTTAGCGCGATTGAAAAACGGCAATATTGAGATGAAGAGCAAGGAAAAGCCGTCCACACAGGCAGGAGCGTACTGAGTCGTACGTGACTGTTTGTGTGGACGGCTTTGACACAGCTATTCGCTCAATAGTGCCGTTTTAATAGGCGCGGGCGTAATAAATAACCTTAGAAGCCGCCTTCCCACACACCGGGCAAACGTCACCGACAGGTGTTTGGTCAAAGGGCATGCAACGAGAAGTGGCGGAGAATTGCTCTTTGATTTTGTCTTCGCAGCAGCGATCGCCACACCACATGGCTTTGACGAATTTGTGATCGTCAAGGGCTTGTTTCATCTCGTCGAGAGAGTGGCAGACTTGGATGTGAGAGTGTAAGAACTCGTGAGATTGCTTGAACATGTTTTGTTGGATGTCGTCAAGAAGCGCGGGAATCTCGCAAGAAAGAGCGGAGATTTGCATGGCAAACTTGTCGTGAGTGTCGCGGCGAGCAATCATGACTTGACCGTTTTCGATGTCGCGCGGTCCGATTTCAAGACGTACGGGAACACCCTTCATCTCCCATTCGTTGAACTTCCAGCCGGGAGATTGCTCTCTATCGTCAAGCTCCACTCTGATGCCTTGGGCGCGGAGCGTGGCTGCGACTTCGCTTGCCTTGTCGAGAACGCCTTCTTTGTGCGCCGCAACGGGAACGACCACCACTTGCACGGGAGCGACTCTCGGGGGAAGTTTGAGCCCGCGTTGATCGCCGTGCGCCATGATGAGCGCGCCGATAAGACGTGTGGACACGCCCCAGCTTGTTTGATACGGATTTTTGAGTTGACCGTCTTTGTCGAGATATTTGATCTCAAACGCGGACGAGAAGTTTTGTCCGAGATAGTGAGAAGTGCCGGATTGCAAGGCTTTGCCGTCAAGCATCATGGCTTCCATCGTGTAGGTGTCAACCGCGCCTGCGAATTTCTCTTTTTCGGACTTTTGACCGACAAGAACGTCGATTGCAAGCACGTTTTGCATAAACTCGCGATACACTTCGAGCATGCGGAGAGTCTCTTCTCTCGCCTCTTCTTCGGTTTGGTGCAAAGTGTGACCTTCTTGCCACAAGAACTCGCTTGTGCGAAGGAAGGGACGAGTGGTCTTTTCCCATCTTACGACGTTTGCCCATTGGTTGATGAGCACGGGCAAGTCGCGATAGCTCTTGACCCACTTTGCGTACATGGAGCAAATGATGGTCTCGGAAGTTGGGCGCACGACAAGTTGCTCTTCGAGCGGAGTGTTGCCAATATGTGTGACAAGCGCGACTTCGGGCGCGAAACCTTCCACGTGATCCGCTTCTTTGACAAGATAACTATACGGAATAAACATCGGGAAATACGCGTTTTTGTGTCCCGTTGCTTTGAAACGAGCGTTGAGCTCTTCTTGAATGTGTTCCCAGATCTCGTAACCGTAAGGGCGAATGACCATCGTGCCTTTGACCGGGCCGTAATCGACAAGCGCGGTCTTGAGAACAACGTCGGTGTACCATTGCGGAAAATCGACGGTCATATCGGCAATCTCTTTGACGAATTGATCCTTTTGTTCTTTTGCCATAAACTGCTCCCATATATCCGTATATATTGTTATATTATATATATCTATATACTATTGAATTATTATATCGAGTTTTTTTCTTATTATATACTTTTCCCTTGCCCTTGTAAATAAAAACGCGACATTTGCGCGCATAACTTTGTCGGCGCAATTGCAAGTTATTTGAAGTTGCGCATAGCGTGTATAAGCGCGCTTTGAACAATCAAAACAAAAGCCGTTCGCAATGCGGACGGCTCGATATGGTTTTATTCAGTTGTATGTTGCAAAAACCGCAACGCGCTATGCCACGTCAGTCTTCAAAATCGTCATCGTCTTCTTCGTCTTCGTCTTCGTCTTCTTCGTCTTCGTCAAAGTCGTCGATGTCGCCAAGATCGTCGTCAAAGTCGTCGGGGCATTTTTCTTCTTCGTCGTCTTCAAACTCATCTTCTTCGTCTTCTTGAAGTTGGTAGAGCGAAAGCTCCCCTTCTTCGTCATCGTCTTGAATGGGTTCGTCATCGACAAATTCTTTCCAGTCGTCTTCGTCTTCTTCTTTTTCATTGTGTGCGTTGGCTTGTTCTTCACGGCAGACGGCGCAAATGTCTTCGTCGGGTTCGAGATAATTGACCTTGCAGACGGGGCAGATTCTCTCTTCTTCTTCGACTTCGTCATCGTCTTCCAAAAGGCTTATTTTGCTTGCCTTGCCAAGTTCCGCTTTGCACACTTCGCAAAGTTCTTCTTCGATAGGTATCCAGTTGAGTTCACAACGCGGACATTTTTTATATTTTCCCATAACACCCTCGTTATAGTTTTAGTTTTCATATATTATATTGATAACATACGATTATGTAAACTATATTTTCAAAGTTTTTGAATTTTTTTTACAAAAACTTTATATAGTGCAAACACTTGATTTTTCACCAATATATTGTATAATAATAAATAGGTGAAAATAATTGTTGAAAAATCGGCAAATTGCGATTAAAATATACTCAGATATCCCAAAAACACGCAACATATAGATTATTTCCGCTCAAATAAACATTTTTCTGCCCTTCTCGACAAAAAATGGTGAAAAACGCGTTTTTTTTCGCGCCGCAAAAATTTTTGATTATGTTAGGATTTATATAAGTTACAAACAGGAGGGAACTTATCTTATGAACAAAACAATTATCATTGCAGACGACAACTCGGCTCTTTGCGAGAGCATACGAGATTTTGTCAATTCTCATGACGGCTACGAAGTGGCGGGCATCGCTCAAAACGGTGTGGTCGCGCTGGATCTGGTAGCCGCTCACCGTCCCGACTTTCTTCTTCTTGACATCGTCATGCCCGAGCTTGACGGATTCGGCGTTCTTGGCGCGCTCGAAGGCAAAAAGCCGACGGTCATTATGATGTCGCAGCTGGCAACGGACGGTTTTGTGCAAAAAGCCATGCAACTTGGCGCAAGCTATTTCCTTGCCAAACCGTTTGACTACAATGCGCTGCTGAAAGTCCTTGACTCGTTCACCACTCGCCAACGCACCCCCATGCCGAGAGCCAACAAGAACCTTGACGAGCGCATCGCCAACCTTTTCATCTCGGTGGGCATACCCGCGCACATCAAGGGCTATCAGTTCTTGCGAGAAGCCATCAAGATGACAATCGAAACGCCCGATATCATCAATTCGATCACAAAACGGCTCTATCCCGGCATCGCCGAGCACTATCAGACTTCCCCGTCCAAGGTCGAACGCGCGATCAGACACGCAATCGAAGTGGCGTGGAACAGGGGCAAGATCGAAAACATCAACAACGTTTTCGGCATCAAAATCTATTCTCCCAACGAAAAACCCACCAACGGCGAATTTATCGCCCTTGTAGCCGACAAGCTTTTGCTTGAATGTGCCTGACAAAAACCGCTTTTCAAATCCCAACCGAAAAGCAGTTTTATGCAATCAAACCAACCGTTCATCACGCTTATTCGTGAGAACATCTCTCTTTCCCAACCGAAAAACGACGGCATTGCCGTCGTTTTTCACGTCTTGATACTTGCGTTTTTGAAAAACTTTGCTCAAAAATAAATTGTCAACAACATTTTTTTCTTAAAACGTTTGACAAACCATAAAGCAAATGATATTATCTTATAGCATTCACGTGGGGATATAGCTCAGTTGGTAGAGCGCCTGATTTGCATTCAGGAGGTCCTCGGTTCGAATCCGTGTATCTCCACCATAGGTGAATATACCCGCATTCCGTTGCGGGCGCAACGCATCACTTTGTGATGTTCCGAGGACTTGTTCTCGCTGACGCTCGCTTCGTTGTGCAAGCACAACCACTCGCTATTGAACGAATCCGTGTATCTCCACCATAGGTGAATATACCCGTATTCCGTTGCGGGCGCAACGCATCACTTTGTGATGTCCCGAGGACTTGTCCTCGCTGACGCTCGCTTCGTTGTGCAAGCACAATCGCTCGCTATTGAACGAATCCGTGTATCTCCACCACAAAATATAGGATTGTAGCTCAGCAGGTTAGAGCACCACCCTGATAAGGTGGGGGTCGGTGGTTCGAGTCCACTCAATCCTACCAAACAAACACTCGTAGAGTGTTTTTTTGTTACTCTTTTGTGGACTTGATTGTGTTTGCCTTTGGCACACACAATTACGGCTTTGCCGTGCGAACCACCTTTCGGTCTGCACGCTTCGCTCTTTGCAAGTTGACTTGCTCGCTCGCTGATGGGCGAGTCCCACTCAATCTTCAAACAAACACTCGCAGAGTGTTTTTTTGTTACCCTTTTGCGGACTTGATTGTGTTTGCCTTTGGCGCACACAATTACGGCTTTGCCGTGCGAACCACCTTTCGGTCTGCACGCTTCGCTCTTTGCAAGTTGACTTGCTCGCTCGCTGATGGGCGAGTCCCACTCAATCTTCAAACAAACACTCGCAGAGTGTTTTTTTGTTAC
>URIZ01000012.1 GCA_900548005.1 uncultured Eubacteriales bacterium
GGTGATAGGGAAAACACCTGAGGAAAGGGGAAAGTTGCATTAAAGTTTCAAACGCCACCCTTTGTAGAGCCGTGAACTTATAAAAAAACTAATCGGGCGCAATTGTTTGATTTTTCGCTACGCTAGATCCTTCGACTTCGCTCAGGATGACAGATAGGGCGGGACACCCGCACCCGATTGGAATATTCGGTGAAATACATATTCTCCGAGCTCAAAATATGCAGTATTGAAAACTGAAAACATCTATGATAAAATAATATGTTGTAGGAGAAACTATGCCCGCCAAGAAGAAAACGACAGACAAAAAACGTATCATTGATTTTGCCGTTTGCGTGGCTTTTTTCGTGGTGGCAGGCGTTTTGCAATACGTTGACGAAAGTTTGCAGCCGTTTTGGACAAAGGTGTGTTCGATCACCGCAACGGTCATCTTTTTGATGCTCATATTTATGTGGGGATATTCCGTCAAAAATCGCATAGTGTCAAAATCCACGCAGCGAATGGTGCTTGCGGTTGCATCGTTGTTGTTTTTTTGGTTGCTTATACGTTGCGTGAAGTACGAATTTTTGAATTCTTACGACAAAGCGGCGCGCTATTTGTGGTATTTATATTATGTTCCGCAATGTCTTGTGCCGCCCATAGCGTTGATTGCGGCTCTCAACGTCACAAAAAAGACAGACAAGCCGACAAGCAAGTGGATATATCTGATATTTGTCCCGGCGATTGTGCTGATTTTGTTGATACTCACCAACGACCTTCATCAAATGGCGTTCATATTCAAGCCGAATTTCGAGAGATTTTACTCTGACTACAAGCACGGAGTGGTGTATTATCTTGCGATAGGGTGGATGGTGTCGGTGACGCTTGCCGCGCTTGTGACTTTGGCGTTGAAATGCAGCATATCGGCGTGCAGAAAGCGGACTTGGCTGCCGCTGACGGTGTTTGCGGTGTGCACGATTGTGTGCATTCTGTGCTTTGTCTATGCCACAAAGTCCTACAAAGTGCCGGAATTGCTGTCTTTTTCCTTCATACTGACGTTTGAAAGCTGCATAGCCATAGGTCTTATTCCGTCCAACGAGAATTACGCCACCTATTTTGACGCGTCGGCGGTGTCGTCTGTCATAACCGACGAAAATCTCAATCCCGCATACCGCACGGCAAAGTCACCGATTGCAACATCGGAGCAGTATGAGCTTGCAAAAGCCAACGGACAGACTTTGCTTGACGAAGACACGCGCCTATCTCACAAGAGCATATCGGGCGGAAGCGTGTTTTATGCGGAAAATTTGACGCAAATCAACGAGCTGTTGCGAGAATTGTCCGTTGCAAGCGAAGAATTGTCCGAAGAGAGCGAGCTTATCGCCTACGAGAACGATTTGAAAGAGCGCAAAGCGAAAATCGAGCAAAAAAACCGCTTGTACGACAGGATCATGGCAACGGTGTCCGACGAGTTGAATTTTGTGCAAAATCTCGTTGCCGAAATTGACGAAAACTCCGAAGATTTCGAGCAAAACTTGCGCGGGGCGTGCGTGCGCCTTGCATACGTCAAGCGTAGGAGCAATCTTGAATTTATCAAGGACGTCGAGGAAGATATGGACATCAACGAGATTGCTTTGTCGCTGAAAGAATCCCTTGGATATTTGTCCGATTGCGGCGTGACCACTATGTTTGTCGGCAATGCGAGCGGTGAGTATGACGGGCGGATTTGCACGCTTGCGTACGACTTTTTTGAAGAGTGTATCGAGCGCGCGCTGCCCACGCTCACGGACGTGATAGTCAAGTTGTCGTCAAACGAGCAAACGCTGTCCGTGAGAGTCGTCACATCGGGCGCGCAAAAGGATTGCGCCGATTTTGAAAAGGAACAAATTGCCGAGTTTGGCGGTTATATAGACGTGAAAAGAGAAGACGATTGCGTGTATCAAACGCTGACTTTCAAGACAGGGGGTGCAACAAGATGACGTTTGCTTCCGCTCCTAATTATCTTCAAAAAAGCATACTCATAGCGTTCTTGCTTGCGGTTGTGCTGTCGGTGTGCGTGATGCATCTGACCTTCAAGCGCAAGATGAAGTGGCCGTATGCGCTTGTGTGCGCGATCACGTCCTTGTCAAGCGTCTTTTCGCTCATAAGCATATTGTCTTTTGCCAAAACGTATGACGGCGAAGAATATCACGTCATATCCATGTTTGCGGCAAACGTACCCATTTGGGTGCTGTTTGTCATCGCCAACGTGATTATTGTCCTTGCTATCGTCATATTTGCAATCGGGCACAAACACGTCAAAACACGGCTCTCCAACATGAGCGTAAAAGAGAGTTTCGACACCTTGCCGAGCGGAATATGTTTTGCCAAAAAGAACGGGATTCCGAGGCTTGTCAATGTCAAAATCAACGACCTTTGCATAGAAACGACGGGCAAAACTTTGCTTGACGCCAACAAGTTTTGGGGCGTGTTGACGGGAGAAAAACCGCTTGTTTGCGCAGAGCGAGTGCGGCTTGGCAACAAGCCCATCGTCAAGACGCAGACGGGGCAAGTGTACTCTTTCAAGCGGCTTGAACACTTCATAAACGGAGAGCCGATCTATGAGATCATCGCAACGGACGTGACGAGAAGATACGCTCTTTCCGTTGACTTGAGCAAAAAGAACAAAGAGATCGAATCTTTCAACAAGCGCATGCGCGAGTACGGCGAAAACATAGAAGAACTCACCGCCCAAAAGGAGACGCTCAACGCAAAAATCCGCACGCATGACGAGCTTGGCAAGCTGTTGCTCGCAACACGCAAAACGCTTGCCGCCAACCCGAGCGCAGAAGAAAAACGTCGCTTGCTTGCCACGTGGCAAAAGGATCTTGCGTGCTTTTTGGGCACCAAAGAGAGCGTGTCTTCCGACACCTACGGCGGACTGTTCAGAGCGGCAAAAGCGGTGGGTGTGACGGTGGAAGTGGAAGGTGAAAAGCCTTGCGACAAGCGGCTGAAAAAGATTGTCGTCACAAGCGCGATTGAGTGCATCACAAACACTGTTAAACATGCAAAAGGGGACTTTATACACTTGAAATTGACTGATAAAGGCTCTGTTTTGCAAATTGAGATAACCAACAACGGTACGCCACCCAATGGCAAAATCATCGAAGGCGGCGGTTTTTCTTCCTTGCGCGCGCTGTGCGAAAGAGAAGGCGGAAGGATGACGATTGCAAGCAGCCCCGAGTTTTTGTTGACAATCGTTTTGCCGAAAGGAGATTTATGAAAGACGGAAAATACTCTGTTTTGATTGTGGAAGACCACGCAATGCCCATGCAACTGTTTGAGCATTTTGTGCAATCGTCCGACAAATACACGCTTGCAAAAAGCATAGACTGCGCCGCTTTTGCCGAGATATATTGTATGTCGGGGCAAGTGGATCTCATCCTTATGGACGTGGTGACTGCCGACGGCGCAAGCGGACTTGACGCCGCCGAGAAAATCAAGAAAAAATATCCGAAGACCAAGATAATCATCGTCACGAGCATGCCCGAGTGCTCCTACATTTCGCGCGCAAAAAAACTTGGCGCGGAAGGGTTTTGGTACAAGGACACAAGCAAAGAGAGCATACTCTGCGTCATGGACAGGGTGATGAGCGGCGAGATTGTCTATCCCGACGGATTGCAGACGGTGGACGTGGGGCTTGCAAAGAGCAATGAGTTCACCGACAAAGAGCTTGTGGTGCTCAGGTTTATGACGGGCGGATACAGCAATCAAGAGATCGCCGACAAGCTGGGCGTATCGCTAAACGCCGTGAAGAAACACATCTCCAATATGCTTGACAAGACGGGGCTGCGCTCTCGCACGGAGCTTGCGGTGAGAGCAAGAGAAACGGGGCTTGTGATCCTTGACAGAACAGAAGACGATATCTGACAAGCGAGAAAGAAAAGAAATATAGAATTTTAAGATATATTTTGAAGTTGCACATTTCGTGTATAAGTGCGCTTTGAATAAGGTTTAGTTTCGGGCGCATAAAGTATTAATTTTTCCATATTGTCATTGCGAGCGCAAGCGTGGCAATCTCGCGGGAGCGGAATGATGAAAAATGACGTGTATATAGTGACGTTTCGTTTCCACGAGATTCTTAGCTTACGCTCAGAATGACAAGGAATATTTGGGTTTTACCGCTTAAACCACCAAGCCGACAATCTTGCGAAATTGCGGCTTGTTTTTTTTATTCCAAAAATATTCAAAAATTTCCAAAAAAGTTGCTTTGAAGTACCCGAACGGGTACTGTGGCGCATATATTGGTTGTGTTATTATGTACACGTAAAGAAACGTTTTATATCCGCGCGTGTGGATTTTGCGGATTGAAAGAAGAAGGTTTGGATGAAAAGGACTGTGTTGGCGATACGAAACCGACTCATTCTCGAAGCGGTGACGCTTGCTTTGAAAAAGGCGGGTTTTTGCGTGGCGCGCTCGACGTCGCAAGACGAGGCGCAGATTTTGCTTGCATGCGAGGCGACCTATGCCAATCTTCTTGTGATGGACGTTGCAAGGTCGGGGGACGGCACGTATGAGAGCCGCGCCGAAACGGTGCAAGCGGCAAAGCGCAAAAATCCCGATCTGAAAATCGCGCTTCTTTGTGACAACGTATCCGACGGGGACGTTGCCTACAAAGTGAAACGAGCCAAGGAAGAAGGCTTGATTGACGCGTTTTTCTACGAATCCGTGCCGTCCGACTATCTTGTGGACGCTCTCGACTCGTTGTAAGGGGCGGACAAAACAATATGCGCCAAAAATCGCCAAAAGCATAGATAAAACGACAAAGCAAAACGGACAAAAGTCGATAAAAGCGGACAAAAGTCGATAATGGCGGACAAAAACCGATAACAACCAATAACAACCGACAACAACGGACAAAAGCGGACAAAAACTATCGGTAACAACCAAAAACAAACATAAACAACCCCAAATAAACAAAAAACGGAGAAAAAATATGAGAAGAAAATCAATCATCGCAATTGTTGCAACCATATTGGTGCTTGCCGTGTCCGTTGCCGTGTTTGCGGCTTGCGACAAAAATAGCGGAGAACACCACTTTTCTGAAGGTTGGAGCGTTGACGAAACGCACCATTGGCACGAATGTGTCGACAAGGGCTGCAAGGAGATCAAAGACAAAGCTCCGCACAGCTGGAACAATGGCAGCGTAAAAGTCGAGCCGACCACCGAGAAGGACGGCGAGATGTTGTACACTTGCCTTGTTTGCCACAAAGAGAGAACGGACAGCATCCCCAAACTCACCGCCGAAAAGACGTACACAATCACCTTTGACAGCAAGGGCGGCAGTGAAGTGCAACCCATCAAGGCGAGCGCAGGCGCGGCGATAACCGCCCCGAGCGATCCGACCAAAGACGGCGTTGTCTTTGCAGGCTGGTATGAGAGCGAAGACGGCGGCGTAACGCTTGCGGACAAGGCTTTTGAGTTTTCATACATGCCGGCAAGAGTGTTCACGCTGTACGCAAAGTGGGCGAGTGCAGACATAAAGGGCAAGACCTTCAAGAAGATTGACGCCATTGTCGAGTGGGATTCCGAAGCCGCCAAGCAGGCGATACTCAAGGAAATGGAAATGACGGAAGAAGATTTTATGAAATATGTCGGTTCGTCAAAGGTCATGTTTGAGTTTGCGGCTGACAACAACACCGTGACGGTGACTTTCGATCAAGCCCCGGGCGAAGAAGGCTCTCAAGGCAGGGGTACGTTGCTGTACAGAATCAAAGGTAATGCCATTGTGTTTTATGACAATCAAGAAGATATGGACAAAGAGATTGTCGCTCACAAATACGGATTGTTGGTTGGCTCGACTTTTGAGTTGTCGGCAGACAAAACAAGCATTGTGCAGACCAACATCCAAGAAGGCTTAGGCACGACAAAATATATTTATTCCATTGCCAAATAACAGCGCGAGCAGGGCGTAAGTGGCAACACGCAAAAATCGCAATAAAACTCAACCGGGTTTCATGTCGCAATATCCGTTGCGACCGGAAATATACAAACTAAATCCATAAAAGGAGAAAAACTATGAAAAGAAAATCAATCACTATACTTCTTGCCGTAGTGTTGGTGCTTGTCATGTCGTTGACGGTTTTGTCGGCGTGCAACAAAAAGCACAACTATTCTGCGGACTGGAAGAGCGACGCGGACGGGCATTGGCACGAGTGCGTCACAAAGAAACACACTGACACCACTCCCAAAGAGAATCACGTGTGGGACGCAGGCGTTGTGCGCACTGCGGCAACCGAAGATGCAAAGGGCGTGATGGTGTACACCTGCACGATCTGCAAGTTTGAAAAAACAGAAGAGATCCCCGCTCTCGGACACTCTTTTGACACAAGCACTTGGAAGTTTGACACGCAAACCCACTGGCATCCCGCCACTTGCGCGCATACCGATTTGAAGGGCGACGAAGCGCCGCACGCTTGGGGCGGCGGTGTTGAAACCACTCCCGCAGGCTATGGCACGGCAGGTGAAAAGACCTTCACTTGCACGGTGTGCAAGACAACCAAGAAAGAGCCTATTGCCGCTCTCGATGCAAAAGCCAACACGGTTGAAATCAACGCGGCTCTCGACAAGACGTACGACAAGACCGCCGCAGTGCTTGCTCAAGACAAAGTCAGCCGCAAAGGCGACGGCGCAATCAAGATCGAATACAAGCTCAAATCCGCAGCGGACACCGCCTACACCTTGACCGCTCCCGTCAACGCAGGCGAGTACACAGTGAGAGTTACCGTTGCCGCCACGGCGGAATGGAAAGAAGGCTCTGCCAGCAAAGATTTCACCATTGCAAAGAAGGCTCTTTCTGCCACTGCAACCAAAGTGTATGACGGCAATGCAAATCTTGTTGCAACGCTCTCGAACGTTGTTGCAGGCGACACAGTCAGCGCAACGATCACCATGGCAAGCAAAAATGTCGGCGCAGCCGTCAAAGAAATTGCTCTTGCAGGCGCGAATAAGGACAACTACACTCTTGCAACTGCAAACGTCACGGCAAGCATCACCGCAAAGAAACTCACCGCAAGCGGAACGAAAGTTTATGACAATGACAACGTCATTGAAAGCGGCAAAGTGACGCTCAACGGCATTGTTGCAGGCGACACAGTCAGCGCAACGATCACCATGTCATCCAACGACGTTGGCGCAACCGTGGGCTTTGCAACTCTTCAAGGCGCAGACAAAGGCAACTACACTCTTGAGGACAAAGACGTCACGGGCGAGATCACAAAAGCAACGATAGAAGGCTTTGCGATCGCAAACGCAAACGCATTTGCAAACGGCTTCAAAGTGGGCGAACCAATCCCTGCTCCCACAACCGATTATGAAGAATTCGGTGAAGGCTATGGCGCAATAACAACCGTTTGGGAAGTGAATAACGGCACAAATTGGACTGCCACCACAAGCGAAAACGCAATGAAAGCCGCAGGCGAGTATAGAGTGAGCATCAACTATGCAGAAGGCGACAACTATTTTGCGGCAACCACCGGCTACACGACGTTCACGGTGTCCGTGAAGGAAAGAACTCTTACAGTTAGAAGCGTCGAAAGTAAAACGTATGATGGCGCGGCTGTTGCAAACTTCAACTACGGTGCCCTTGTTAATAAATTGTCCACCCCCTCGGTTGAAGGCGGACAAAACTATACGCTTATTACCAGCGGCGAGCAATATGTTGAGTACCGCAAACAAGGTGAATCAATCTATACAAAGGTCACAAGCACTTACATCCCCAAAAATGCTGGCACTTATGAATATCGTATCGGTATCAAAGCAACTGCAGAATGGGGCGAAGTGGTGTCAGATGTGAAAACCTTCACAATTGCACAAGTCGAAATCCAATATGAGCAGTCCTATATGACGACCACAAACTACATGTCGAACAATCGTTTGGGACTTAAAACATATATGCTGGTTGGAAGCGAGATGATATCCGTAAGCATTGACAACAGCAAGGCGGGGTTGGTGACAACAAGTGAAGGGTATGTAAAAAAAGATCAAAAGAAGGTGCTTGAGATTGCATCCGGCAGCTTTATACTCACCGCGAGCAGCGGCACAAATGTCAACAATTACAAACTCGTAACACGCAACAATATGCAAACAAAGATTGAGGTCGCGATTGCTCCGTCAGAGAAAGGCATCACCGCCTCGGTTAGAACTGTCTTAGTATCAGGGGATGTATATTTGAAGGTAAGACAAGGATATTTTGCGCCGGGACAAACGGTGGTGGCATACGACTCGACCGGCTCGCAATTGTTTGAAACGAAGGTAAAAGAGATCAGAACCGTAGACAAAGGAACGTTGAGCAGTTGCGCGATTCCTTCCGACGGAGAGATCAGAGTTGTGATTGACTTGACAGGTATCACAAATGCTAGCAAAATGTCAAGCCTTGTGGTAAAATAAAATCAACGCTATCTTAACCGACAATTCGGTCGGATAGACAACAATCAAACAAGCGGATTTTTCAATCCGCTTGTTTGCATTTTTCTTGCATTTTTTTGCGAATATACGCCTTGCTCACTTCACGATGCTGCCGTTGCGCGCGGATTGATATATCACCCAATATCCGCTTTCGCCGTCGGGCAAGGGCAGCCACACGCACGCATTTTCAAGCTCGTCGGGCGGTGAAGTCTTGTCCTTGGACGGCACGCCGTAGCAGATGAAAGACGGTTCGTTTTCGTTGAACAGCACTCCCACAACGTAGTAGCCGTCGTTTGTTTCCACACGCACCCATTTGGAGTTGTCCACCGCATCGTCAAGCGCACTCTCTCTCGGATGACACACAAACAGCTCGTCAAGCTGTGGCTTTACGGCATAATAGAAGTTGTTGCCGTCATACTTTGTCCATTCGTTCGCAAGCGAAAAAGCGTGCGATTTCCCGTCGATTTTCGCTTGCTTTTCTCCTTTGTTTTGCATGCTTTCTTTGCTTGAAATCGGCATGTTTTCACGGCTTATTTCACACTCGTTTGCCACGCTTTCACACAACGTTTCAACGCTGTTTTTCAGCGTTTTTTGCACCGCTTTTTGCTTGTTGTATTCGTCGATTTTGGCAAGCGTTTTGCACTTTGCGCCACGTCCGCCAAACATGATGAGCGCACTTGATCTCACCACGCACGCAACGTCATCATTTGCACAAAACGGCACTTCAAATGCCGTATTGATGTCATAAAGTGTTATTTCTGCAATTTCATCCCCCACAAGATACAGCTTTGCATTGCTTGGTCTGAAATCGAGATTGCAACACCCTTTCACAGTGTCTTTGCCCGTCACGTTTTGGTATTTGACAATGCCTTTGTGTCCTGCGCCGCTCAACACGACAATCTCTTTTTTATCGTTCATTTTTCACCCTATGCAATCTTATGCTTGTGTGCCGTCAATAATGCTATTTTATTTTCGCTACGATAGATTCTTCGATTCTCTCAGAATGACAAGGAGAAATGTAAATATCGCCATATTGTCATTGCGAGCGTAAGCGTGGCAATCTCGCGGTAGCGGAATGATGTAAAATGACGGTTATATAGTGACGTTTCGTTTCCACGAGATCCTTCGACAAGCTCAGGATGACACGGAGAATTTTGAGTTTTACCGAATCTTTCCAATCGGGTGTGGGTGTCCCACCCAATCATAGCACCAAGCAGACAATCTTGCGAAATTGCGGCAGGAGTTTTTGTCCGTGCGTGAACTGTCAAAGATTTTCGGCGCGGTTAGAAGAACAATAAGCCTAATGCGGCTCTCGGCGTTGCTTGCTTGCAAGCGATGCCGTTGCCGCTATGACGGCTTTTGTTCTGCAAACAATAAACTGTGCGTGAGAGCGTGCGTATGTCGTGTGTGCGTTGTGCGTGTTTGCGTGCGTATAGTGTGTGAGCGTGCGCTCGCGCAACTATATCTTGTAATATCTATATAATATATAAATTTTTTCGATTTCTTTCGGTTTTTCGTTTGACATTGGTGCGGAATATTGATAATATATAAAGGCTTACGAAAGCCGTAAGCAGTTTTTTAGTGTGCAAAAAGTTATGGACAAAGAAAAACTTGAACAAATGCTTACAAACTCTTCAAAAGTTGTCGGTTCCAAGCAGGTTTTGAAGGGAATATCCAACTCTACCGTCAGGTGTGTGATCGTAGCGTTGGACGCCGATGCGGACTTGAGGCGCAAAATCGTTGCCGCAGCAAACGCTCGTCGCGTTGACGTGACCTACGTCCCTTCAAAGAAGAGGCTTGGGGAACTGGCGGGAGTGGAAGTTGCAGCCGCGGTTGTGGGTATCACCGAAGCAAAGGCATAGAGTCTTGATTGCACCTGTTGGGTTGCAGGTACATTCGAAAAATCTTACAGGAGGAACTATAATGCCAACCATCAATCAACTTATCAGAAAAGGCAGAGAAAAACAGGTCAAGAAGTCTTTGACGCCTATCATGGATCAATGCCCGCAAAAACGCGGCATTTGCTTGAGCGTTACGACCACTTCCCCCAAGAAGCCGAACTCCGCTCTTCGTAAAATCGCAAGAGTGCGTTTGGTCAACGGTATGGAAGGAACTGTTTATATCCCCGGCGAAGGTCACAATCTGCAAGAGCACAGCGTTGTTCTTATCAGAGGCGGCAGAGTCAAGGATTTGCCTGGTGTGCGTTATCACATTATCCGTGGCGCTCTTGATACGGCAGGCGTTGCAAAACGCGGTCAAGCAAGAAGCAAATACGGTGCGAAACGCCCCAAAAAATAATTTTTTCGAATGTATTCATTTTAGGAGGTTAATATGCCAAGAAGAAGTGGCGTGCCTAAAAGAGACGTTTTGCCCGATCCCGTATACGGCAGCAAGGTTGTGAGCAAGCTCATCAACCAAATCATGCTCGACGGCAAGAAAGGAACGGCACAAACGATCGTCTACGAGGCTTTCAATACAGCAGCAACAAAACTCGGCGTCGACGCAATGGACGTTTTCAACAAAGCGCTTGAAAACGCAATGCCCATGCTCGAAGTCAAAGCAAGACGTGTTGGTGGTTCTACCTACCAAGTCCCGATGGAAATCCGTCCCGAACGCAGACAAACACTTGCTATCCGTTGGATCGTGCTCTTTGCAAGAAAGAGAAGCGAAAAAACCATGGACGCAAGACTTGCGGGTGAACTTATGGACGCATACAACATGACCGGCGGCGCAGTCAAGAGAAAAGACGAAATGCATCGCGCGGCAGAAGCAAACAAGGCGTTTGCACATTATAGGTGGTAATTTATGTCTAGAAAATATGCTCTTGATAAGGTGAGGAATATCGGCATAATGGCACACATCGATGCCGGCAAGACCACGACGACTGAGCGTATTCTCTACTACACCGGCGTGAACAGAAAACTCGGCGAGACTCATGACGGCTCTGCAACCATGGATTACATGGAGCAAGAGCGCGAAAGAGGCATCACGATCACTTCTGCGGCAACGACGGCGGTGTGGAAGGGACATCAAATCAATATCATCGACACTCCCGGTCACGTTGACTTCACCGTTGAAGTCGAACGCAGCCTCAGAGTGCTTGACGGAGCGGTCGCAGTATTTTGCGCAAAGGGCGGCGTCGAGCCGCAATCGGAAAACGTGTGGCGTCAAGCCGACACCTACAAAGTCCCGAGAATCGCATTCGTCAACAAGATGGACATCAACGGCGCAGATTTCTTCAACGCAGTCAAGATGATGGGCGAAAGATTGGGCGCACACGCTGTCCCCCTTACGTTGCCGATCGGAAAAGAATCCGAATTTGAAGGAGTTATCGATCTTCAAACAATGAAGGCGTACTACTTCGATCAAAAAGACAAAGGCGTCACGATTTACACCAAGGACATCCCGGCAGAGTACAAAGATCTCGCGGACGAATACCACCTCAAGATGCTTGAAGCAGCGGCGGATTTCGATGAGAATATCTTTGAAAAACTCATCATGGAAGACTATGAGTCCGTCACGCTCGACGAAGTCAAGGCGGCAATCCGCAAAGGCACTCTCGAGATGAAGCTCAACCCCGTCTTCTGCGGAAGCTCCTACAAGAACACCGGCGTTCAACTTATGCTTGACGGTGTTGTGGATTACCTTCCCGCTCCGACCGACGTCGCGAGCATCGAGGGCATCAATCCCAAGACCGGCGAAACAGAGCTTCGTCACCCCGGTGAAAAAGAACCGTTCAGCGCACTCGTCTTCAAGATTCTCACCGATGAATTTGTCGGAAAGTTGTCTTTCATCCGTATCTATTCGGGCACGCTCACGACGGGTAGCATGGTCTACAACACCGTCAAGGGCGAGAACGAAAGAATCGGCCGTATCCTTCGTATGAACGCAGACAACAGAGAAGACATCGAAGAAGCGTATGCAGGCGACATCGTCGCTGTCATCGGTCTCAAAAAGAGCACCACGGGCGATACGCTCTCTGACAAAAACAACCAAATCGTTCTTGAAAACATGGTCTTCCCCGATCCTGTCATCAAGGTGGCAATCGAGCCCAAATCGAAAGCCAGCCAAGAGAGAATGAATATGGCAATTCTCAAATTGCAAGAAGAAGACCCGACCTTCAAGGCGTACACCGACAAGGAAACGGGACAAACCATCATCGCAGGTATGGGCGAGCTTCACCTTGACATCATCGTGGACAGAATGTTCAGAGAGTTCAAAGTGGAAGCAAACGTCGGTCAACCGCAAGTCAGCTATCGTGAAACAATCACCAAACCTGTCAGAGCGGAAGGCAAATTCGTTCGTCAATCGGGCGGTCACGGTCAATACGGCCACATCGTCATCGAGATGGAACCCAACCCCGAAAAAGGTTTGGAAATGGAAAACTGCATCGTGGGCGGCGTTGTCAACAAAGAGTTTGCAAACGCGGCTTGGGAAGGCATCAAGGAAGCTGCACAAAGCGGTATCATCGCAGGCTACGAGTGCGTGGACTTCAAGGTCAGACTTGTTGACGGAAGCATGCACGAAGTGGACAGCTCCGAAATGGCGTTCAAGATTGCAGGATCGTTGGCTTTCAAGGAAGCCGCGGCAAAAGCAGGCGCAACCTTGCTTGAACCTATCATGAAAGTTGAAGTGGTCACTCCCGACGATTATCTCGGCGACGTCATGTCCAACCTCAACTCCAGACGCGGTCAAGTCAAAGGCATCGAGCCCAGAAACGGAGCGCAAGTCGTCGATTCCGACGTGCCGCTCTCTGAAATGTTCGGTTATGCAACCAGCTTGCGTAGCATAACGCAGGGCAGAGCAAACTTCACAATGTTGTTCGATCACTATGCAGTCGTTCCCAAGAGCGTCCCTTAAAAGGTCATCGGCGAAGTGAAGGCAAGAGATTCCAAAAAGTAAGCGTATATATAGTTTAATATTATATATATAAATACTTTGGATAATAAATAACAAAAAAACCAAAAAAACAATATTGGAGGAATTCTAGTATGGCAAAAGCAAAGTTTGAAAGAACAAAGCCGCACGTTAACATCGGTACTATCGGACACGTTGACCACGGCAAAACCACTCTTACCGCTGCAATCACTATGTATTGCGCATCCAAGGGCGAAGCTCAAGCGATGAAGTACGACGAAATCGATAAGGCGCCTGAAGAGAAAGCAAGAGGAATCACGATCAACACCGCACACGTCGAGTACGAAACCCCGAAGCGTCACTATGCACACGTTGACTGCCCCGGCCACGCCGACTACGTCAAAAACATGATCACCGGTGCTGCACAAATGGACGGCGCAATCCTCGTTGTTGCTGCTTCCGACGGCCCGATGCCCCAAACTCGTGAGCACATCCTTCTTGCTCGTCAGGTTGGTGTTCCCTACATCCTTGTTTTCCTTAACAAGTGCGACCAAGTTGACGACGAAGAGCTTCTCGAACTCGTCGAAATGGAAGTTCGCGAACTTCTCAACGAGTACGGTTTCCCCGGAGACGACACTCCGATCATCCGTGGTTCTGCTTTGAAGGCAATGGAAGCAGGTCTTGCAGGCAAGTGGGACGATCCCGCATTTGCACCTATCCAAGCACTTCTCGATGCAATCGACAGCTACATTCCGGATCCTCAACGTGACACCGACAAGCCGTTCTTGATGCCTGTTGAAGACGTCTTCACCATCACCGGCCGTGGTACCGTTGCAACCGGTAGAGTTGAGCGTGGTATCCTCAAGATGGGCGACAAGGTTGAAATCGTCGGTCTCTCCACCGAAAAGAAAGAAACAACCGTCACCGGTATCGAAATGTTCCGCAAACTTCTCGACTTCGCAGAAGGCGGCGACAACATCGGCGCATTGCTCCGTGGTATCCAAAGAAACGAAATCGAACGCGGTCAAGTTCTTGCAAAACCGGGTTCCATTCATCCCCACACTCACTTCACAGCTCAAGTTTACGTCTTGACGAAAGATGAAGGTGGCCGTCACACTCCGTTCTTCGACGGATATCGTCCGCAATTCTACTTCAGAACAACAGACGTTACCGGCTCCATCAAATTGCCTGCTGGCGTTGAAATGGTTATGCCTGGTGACCACATCGACATGGAAATCACTCTTATCACTCCGATTGCAATCGAAGAAGGTCTCCGTTTTGCTATTCGTGAAGGCGGTAGAACCGTTGGTTCCGGTGTCGTTGCGAAGATCATCGAATAATATTTGTTCTTTCAATAAAATATACAACAATGCTCTACACGGCAAAATTCTTGCCGTGTAGGGTGTCGTATTGAAAAAGAACAAAAAGGAGGCTACTATGGCTCAAAAAGGAGCAAGAGTTAAGGTCGTTCTTGCTTGCACCGAGTGCAAACAACGCAACTACAACCTTACCAAAAACAAGCAGAAGCACCCCGACAGAATGGAGCTTCAAAAATACTGCAGATTCTGCAAAAAGCACACCTTGCACAGAGAAACAAAGTAAGGCAGGGCTAGGATAGGAGGCAATATGGCAAAGAAAACGCCAAAAACCGAAACCTCGACCATCGAAAAAAACGCGGCACCGCAAGAAGAGAAAAAACAAGTTGCGGCTGTCAACGTCGATTCGAAAAATGAGTCTTCCAAATCTAAGAAAAAGGCCGCGAAAAAGAATGTCGACAAAAAGCCCAACATCTTCCAAAGAATGGGCAAAGGCATCAAAGGCATGAACTCCGAGCTTAAAAAAGTCACGTGGCTCAAAGGAAAAGACGTTGGAAAGAACACGGCAGTCGTTCTGATCGTGGTCGTGCTTTTCTTCGTGATTCTTTTTGGAATCGACTACGTGCTCAGTGGTTTGTTCGGACTTATCGTCAACGGCAAGTGGACAACCATGTTCATCTAATTAGGGGGACGCTATGGAAATAAACGAACAACCGAAATGGTACGTTGTACACACGTATTCCGGATATGAGAATTCTGTGGAAACCGACCTTCGCAACATGATCGAGAACAACTCGCTTCAGGATTATATCTTTGATATAAAGATCCCCGTTGAAGACGATGTCGTTGAAAGAAACGGCAAGAAAAAGCTCGTCCAACGCAAGAAATTCCCGAGTTACGTTTTCATCAAGATGATCTACACCAATCACATTTGGTTTATGGTCACAAGAGCGCGCGGTGTTACGAGTTTCGTCGGAGCAGCCGGTCGTCCCATTCCGCTCACGGATGAAGAGATCAGAAGAATCGGTCTTGAAACCGTCAGCATTGAAGACTTCAACATCAAAGAAGGCGACGACGTGAGAATCGTCAACGGCGCACTTGAAAACTTCATCGGCGTTGTTGATTCCATAAGTGCAGAACGTCAAAAAGTCAAGGTTATCGTGGCAATGTTTGGACGTCAGACACCTGTCGAACTTGATTTTGCACAGGTTGAAAAACTCTGATTTATGCGTGCAAACGCAAATTTCTGAAATCGCGTCTGCAGGACGCAAGTCGCAGGACTATAAACTTCGTGGGAGACGGCAAATCCATTCCTACCGTCGCAAAACCACGTTAGTCAGGAGGATATATGGCTAAGAAAATTACAGCAGTCGTAAAATTGCAATTGCCCGCAGGCAAAGCGACTCCGGGACCGCCCGTCGGTTCTACGCTCGGCCCTCACGGCATCAATATCGCGGGATTCACCAAAGAATTCAACGAAAAAACTTCCAAAGACGCTGGCTTGATCATACCGGTTATCATCACCATTTATCAAGACCACTCTTTCACTTTTGTTCTCAAGACACCGCCGGCCCCCGTGCTCATCAAAAAAGCATGCGGTTTGCAAAGCGCATCGGCAGTCCCCAACAAGACGAAAGTCGCAACTCTCACCAAAGAGCAACTTCGTGAAATCGCAACCATCAAAATGCCCGACCTCAACGCTGCAAATATCGATACAGCTATGAGCATGATCGCAGGTACGGCACGTAGTATGGGCGTTCTCGTGGAAGAATAAGGAGGTTTGTATGAAACGCGGTAAACATTATATTGATTCGAAAAAACTCATCGACAGCACAAAACTTTACGAAAGCAACGAAGCAATCGCGCTCGCAGTTGAGACCGCAAAGTCCAAGTTCGATGAAACAATAGAATTGCACGTCAAACTCGGTATCGATCCCCGTCACGCAGACCAACAAGTTCGTGGCGTCGTCGTTCTTCCCAACGGAACAGGTAAGACCGTCCGTGTGCTCGCAATCTGCAAGGGTGCAAAAGCCGATGAGGCAAAAGCAGCAGGCGCAGATTTCGTCGGCGGTGAAGAAATGATCCAAAAGATCCAACAAGAAAACTGGTTCGACTATGACGTCATCGTCACAACTCCCGACATGATGGGCGTTGTCGGTCGACTTGGTAAAGTGCTCGGCCCGAAGGGCTTGATGCCGAACCCCAAATCCGGTACCGTCACCATGGACATCACTCGTGCTATCCACGACATCAAAGCCGGTAAAGTCGAATACAGAGTTGACAAGCAAGCTATCTGCCACGTGCCTTTCGGCAAAGCGTCTTTCGGCGCAGAGAAACTCCAAGAGAACTTCAACACTCTCATGGAAGCACTCGTCAAGGCAAAACCGGCAGCAGCAAAAGGCGTGTATTTCCGCTCCATCTACATTGCAACCACGATGGGACCGTCCATCAAGGTTTTGTACAGAATGGGCTAAGAAAAACTGCGCTATTTAGCGAATAACTTCGGCAGAGCCGCACTCTCGCCAATTCACGTACGCATAGTACGTTAGGATTGTCGCTAGTGCGGCTCTTTCTTGTTCTTCATCTAAATATCGCAGTTTTTACAACCGTACTATTTAGCGAATAACTACGGCAGAGCCACGCTCCCGTCAACTCATGTACGCGTAGTATTAGGATTGTCGCTAGTGCGGCTCTTTCTTGTTCTTCATCTAAATATTGCAGTTTTTTTGTAATTAATAATTTAATTGCGCCGAAAATCTTTGCTATCAGTCTTGCAAGGATAAAAACTCGTGTCAAAAAGCCGACAATAAAAAAACTATTTTGCAAAATCGGTTGACATAGATAGCGGAAAAATTGTATTATATATGCGTTCCAAAGACAGCAAGTGGCATTCTATGCCGTAAGCACTCAAACGCTTGCCGAGGATACGCTCAATATCTTGTGTATTTTTGCGTCATTCTCGTTTGGAATGACGCTTTAATTTTATGCGACGAAAGTCGCCAACTTTTATAGGAGGTAAAGATGAACAAAGAAGTTCTTGAGGCCAAAAAGCAACAGGTCGAAGAAATCAAGGCGAAAATCTCATCTGCAAAATCCATCGTCATCGTTGACTACATGGGACTTACAGTTGCTCAAGATACAGCATTCCGTAAGGAACTCAGAGAAAACGGCGTGGACTACGCAGTGCTCAAAAACCGTCTTGTGAAGATTGCTTTCAACGAACTCGGTTACACCCAATTCGACGAAGCTCTCAACGGTCCTACGGCAGTTGCATTCTCATCCACAGACGCAGTCGCTCCTGCAAAGTACGTTGTCAAAAACATCAAGGCATTCAACAAGATGAAGACAAAGTGCGGCATGGTTGAAGGCGCATTTATGGACGAAGCCGGCTTGAAACAAATCGCAGAAATTCCGTCCAAGGAAATTTTGCTCTCAAAGATGCTTGGCTCTTTGCAAGCACCCATCTCAAAACTTGCTATTTGCTTGAACAAGATTGCAGAGGCAAAGGCAGAGTAACGCTGGTCGCGTGACCAAAAACAAAAAAAAATAATTAAACGGAGAAAACAAAAATGGCAGATTTGAATAAACTTATGGAAGAAATCAAGGCGATGACCGTTCTTGAACTCAACGATTTCGTAAAAGCACTCGAAGAAGAATTCGGCGTCAGCGCAGCAGCTCCCGTCGCAGCAGCAGGCGCAGTTGCAGCAGCACCCGCAGAAGAAGAGAAGACCGAATTTGACGTCGTTCTCAAAGAAGTTGGCCCCAACAAAGTTCAAGTCATCAAGGTCGTCAAAGACGCAACCGGACTTGGTCTTGTCGAAGCAAAAGGCGTTGTCGACGGAGCCCCCAAGACCGTCAAAGAAGCAATGCCCAAAGACGCAGCAGAAGCTCTCGTTGCAAAATTCAAAGAAGTTGGCGCAACCGCAGAACTCAAGTAATTTTTACACCTACTATAAAAGAAACGACTTGCAACCGCAAGTCGTTTTTTTTATCAAAAAGAGAAACCATCAGATTTCTCTTTTTGATATAGATGTTTTTCTTAAAAAATAGTTTGAATTATTTTCAAAAAAGCATTGACAAATGGGGTTATGTCGTGTATATTATAAGTAATAAGAATTGTTATCAATAAGAAATCAACAGATAACACCAAAAGGAAGCAAATGGCAACGAGAAATACACACCAAAAAGAAGTGATTGCAAGGATCGTAAAAGCGTCTTGCGATCATCCGACCGCCGAGATGGTGCTTGACAAGGCAAAGGAAGAGATTCCCGCGCTCAGTCTCGGCACGGTGTATCGTGTGCTCAAAGACATGGTGAAAAACGGCGAGATTAGAGAAGTCGTTTGCAAGGACGCTCCGTCAAGATTTGACAAAACAACCATCGATCACGGGCATTTCACTTGCGTGAAGTGCGGCAAAGTCAAGGACGTATTTTTCAATCTTGACAAAATCGATGAAAGCGTTGTAAACTTTGATGGGGACAATGTCCTTGAAAGCCAGATATTTTTCAGGGGAATATGCTCTGAATGCAACAATTGCGAGTCAAAATCCGCTTATGCGGTAAAATAAAAATAAGACGTTTTAAGGAGAAAAACACTATGGCAAAATTTATATGTCCTGTATGCGGATACGTGCATGAAGGCGACAGCGCACCCGAAAGATGCCCCCAATGCGGCTGCCCGGGTAGCAAATTTATCAAAGACAACGGCGAACAAAAAGTTTGGGCTGCCGAACACGTCATCGGCGTCGGTCAAGGCGTCCCCCAAGACATTTACGAAGGTCTCAAAGCCAACTTCGAAGGCGAATGCACCGAAGTGGGTATGTATCTTGCAATGGCAAGAGCCGCTCACCGCGAAGGCTATCCCGAGATCGGTCTTTACTGGGAAAAGGCTGCATTTGAAGAGGCTGAGCATGCCGCAAAATTCTGCGAACTTCTCGGCGAACTCGTCAGCCCGTCCACCAAAGAGAACCTTCAAAAGCGTGTAGAAGCCGAAAACGGCGCAACCAAAGGTAAATTTGAGCTTGCAAAACGCGCCAAAGAAGAAGGCCTTGACGCAATTCACGACACCGTTCATGAAATGGCGCGCGACGAGGCACGTCATGGGAAGGCGTTTGAGGGACTTCTTGCTCGCTACTTCAAGTAAAAAATGCGCTAAATAGCGAATAACATCGGACGCGATTGACGCAAAGCGCAACAATCGCTATTCCGTCACTTCGTTTCTTACAACACCCATCCGCTCCAAAATCACGTACCATTTGTACGTTGGGTTTTGTTTCGGATGGGTGTTTCCTTGTTCTTCATCTATTTATCGCATTTTTTTGTAATTAATAATTAATAATGAATAATTGTGGAAGGCGAAGCCTTATCCGAAAGCCCGTGCGGGCGTTCTTATTAACGGAATGTGCTTATTCAAAGTGAGCGTTCGCAAGGCGAACGCCGAGATAAGCGCCGAGCTTGGCGGTTGTACGAGCGACTGCGCCGTGTTGTTGCGGAGCTGGCGCACAAAGCGTGGTGGCATAACAAGGGGACGATACCTATCTATGCGAGTGCCGACTGTCTTCCCCGCGAGCGATGGACAGTTTTGTAGAGAAAGCACCCTATACGAGTGGTGGAAGAAATACCGGCGCGGACCGGAAAGATGGGGTATTTCTATTTAGAGTACACGCAAAAAAACCATTGTAGAGCCGCGAATTATTCAATCATTATACAGTGAATGGCAAGATTGAAGACCACTCGGTGACAAGTCTATCAAGAGAATAGGCGGCGTTTGCCGGGCTTGTTGATGGCAAGACTTCTGCAATTTCGGCAAGGTCGGGATGATATTTGACGAGATAGTTGAAAGACGCTTTGCCGTTGCAGAATATGCGCTCGATTTCCGTTCCGCTCATAATTTTTTCTATGTCGGCAGGGATGACGTTTGAGATCGCCGAGTCCTTGCTGGATTGGATATCGCACTCTTCAACGCTGTCGTACAGGGCGATGCCGTGGCGGTGGAGAGCGGCGATTTTCTCTTGCGTTTGCATAGCGGTGAAGTCTTCGTCAAAAATACGAGAAAGCACCCGCCAAAACCGATTTTGCGGGTGCATATAGTAGAAGTTGTTTTCCACCGATTTGACGGACGGGACGCTGCCGAGAATGAGAATTCTCGCGTTTTGGCTCGTTACGGCGGGGAAGGGATGTTTGACGTGGCGCAACATTATTTGACGATAAACACTTTGGTTTGGTGTTTTTCAAGCACGGCGTTGACGTTGCCGTCCGTGGTTGCGATTTGACCGCTCCATTGCTCTTTGAGCGAGTATTCGTCCTTCTTTGAAAGCGCGACGTATTCGTCCGTGGTGAGCGTGTTCAGATTGAACTTGCAAGATTTTGCATGCGCGGTTTTGTTGAAGAAACACACGGCGACCGAGCCGTCCGCAAGCGGTTTTGCAAGCACGTCCACTGCGCCTTTTTTGACTCGTTTTGCTTGTTTTGCAAGCGAGTCTTGGTTTATTGCTATCATATTGCGGTTGGTGACGATGCTCTTGACCTGATCCGACATATTTCTTAAATCGTTGCCGAGAATAAGGGGAGCGTTCATCATGCACCAAAGCGAGAAGTGGGATACGTTTTGATTGTAGGAGAGTTTTCCGTTGCCGACTTCGAGCATATCGGGATCGTTGTAATGCCCCTTGCTTGCGTATTTGTAGAGTTTGACGGTGTGTTCGTATATGAGTTTAATCCACCACCACCAAGGGCGAATATCAGGCGTCGTGCGCCACAGATTGCCTGCTTTTGCGCCCCAGTTGTACGGCTTGCCCCAGCCCCATTCGCAGATGGAGAAAACGATGGGCTTTTCTTTTTGCTTGCGCTCCTTTGCGACTTTTGCGGTTGCTTTTTGAAGAGCCTTGCCCATACGGATATACTGATACATCTCGCTGTCGGCGTTGCTTGTGACCGGATTGAAAAGTTTTATGACGTTTCTTCCTTGTTTCAGGCGCACGATGACTTGGAAACGCGCGGTGACGTTTGGAGTTTTTTGCGGGGGGAATAGAATTTCGTATTCTTCGTCATCGTTGATTTTGGCGATGAGATACTTCTCGTATGCGCCTTTTTTCTTGATGTTTATTGTCAGCACGTATTCGCCGTCTTCGTCGACTTCGATGCTGTTGTATGTGATTGCGCCCTGATTGGCGTCAAGCCCCGAAACATAGCTTCCGGTGGGGAGTTTTGTGTCCGTCATAAAGCGAGCAAGCCCCGAAAGCACTGCGTTATGCACGGAATATTCGATTGGATGACCGTCAAATTGCGACACGCTCACGCTGTACACAAGCGGCGCGTATCTTGAAATGGGGATGTGGTGGCAATAGTCGTATTTGAAATATTCCACGCCCCATTTTGCCAGCGTGTATGCGTCAAATTGCTCTCTACCGAGGCTTGCGGGCAAGTCTTCGCACGTCAGAGTGCCGTTTGACGTGTATGCGCCGAGTTTCAAACCGAGCTTGTTGACTTCTTTGGCAAGATGCGCGATACCGCTCGGGAAAGTTTCGTAGTCGCCCACGAGCTCGCCGTTCTCGTCGCGAAGGGAAGATTGCCAACAATCGTCAAGATTTATGTAGGTGTAGCCTGCATCGATAAGCCCTTTGTCCTTCATTGCATGAGCCGTGTCGAGAATGAGCTTTTCGTTGATGCGGTTGCGGAAGGTGTTCCAGCTCGACCAGCCCATAGGGGGAGTGAGCGCAACGCCGTTGTCAAAATCGTCAAGATTAGGTTTAACGCTCGTAGGGCGTTTTTTCGTGAAAAGACTGCGGATATAGCAGAACGGGCACATATTGTTGCGTTTCATAGTTTGCCTTCCTTATTTCAATTTCATATTTTTCGAGCGCATTTTTGCGTCCAAACGGTCGAAACGTTGTTCGATGCTCTCGCCGTGTTCGAGCTTGATTTGGTTCATCATCGCGACAAATCCGACGTACAGGACGGTGAGCACGGCGCATATCGCCAGCATAGCTTTGCCCATTTCCCAAGTGATGTGATTGTCGAGATTGAAGAACGTGCGCATTTGCTCCACGATATCCACCGTTTCGCCCTTGATCGTGACGTCGATTTGGATGAAGTACATGCCCACAAATATGAATATCATCAGCAAATACACCACAAGATTCAAGAAAATGAGCAATTTTGACTTGTTTATCTTGTGTTTTTTGTGTTCTTTGCGTTCTTTTTTCGGTTTTTTTGCTTGTTTTGCGTCTTTTGTGTCGATGACCTGCATAGCCACGCCGTTATACCACGCGTCCTTTCTCTCTTGCTCGTTGAAGGCTTCCATATTGGCTTTTTCGGCTTGTTGCGCAGCTTTTTCACGCTCTTTCATCAAGTCGCTTATGCCAAAGAAAGCCGACCAAGTGGACAGTTTTGTGGGCAGTGACACTTTGAACAGCAGCAAGAATCCCACAAAAGTGATAACCCAAATAAACACCGTTTGCGACTGCGCGTCGGTGAGATTTGTCAAGAAGAACCGATTGCACAGTATCACGGCAATCGCGCCGAGCAAAACCGTGATTCCGCCGGGGAGCGCGTTGGACAGCACTTTTGGCAAGAACCTGCCCGTCACTCTGTCCGCATTCGGTTCGAGCGCAAGCACCACGGACGGCATGCCTATAGTCACCGCGCCCATAATGGTGAGATTTTGCGGAGTGAAGGGAAGTGGCACTGTCACCACCATAAACAACAGCGCAAGCAACGTGTTGTAGACGGTTTTCATGATGTAAAGGGCGGCGGAGCGTTCAAGGTTGTTGATGGAGCGTCTGCCTTCAGCCACCACTCTCGGCATTGACGAGAAATTGCTGTCGAGCAGCACCAGCGAGCTTACGTTCTTTGCCGCGTCCGAGCCAGAAGCCATAGCCACGGAGCAGTCCGCTTCTTTGAGCGCAAGCACGTCGTTGACGCCGTCACCCGTCATTGCAACGGTGTGTCCCGCCTTTTTCAACGCTTTGACGAGCATGAGTTTTTGATCGGGCAAAACGCGTCCGAAAATGGTGTATTTCGTCGCCGCGTCATACACTTCTTCTTCGGTTGTCAGGGTGGACATATCGATGATATTGTCGCAGTCTTCGAGCCCTGCTCTCATCGCAACCGCGCGCACCGTTTCCGGATTGTCACCGGATATGACTTTGACCGTTACGCCTTCGTGCTTGAAAAATCTCAAAGTGTCGGGTGCTTCCGCGCGGATCTTGTCGGTGATATAAATGAAGCTTTCAAGTTTGAGCGCACTTGGCAACTCGCTGTCGGCAAACTTGTTCTTTGACGATGCCACGACCATGACGCGATAGCCCTTTTTTGCCATCTCTTCGGTGGTTTTTTCAAGTGTTTTCGTTTTTTTCTTGAACACGAATTCGGGCGCACCAATCACGTAGGATACGCCGTTGATTCTTGCGCCGCTCCACTTTCTTGCGGACGAGAACGGCACGATTTGCTCGGCAGTGCACGACACGTCAATATCGCCCACGTATGCGCGCAATGCGTTGATTGTCGCATTGTTGTCTTCAAGTGCGCTTGTGACGTTCTTTATTATTTGTTTTATCTCGGCTATTTCGCGGTTTTTCACGGGCTCGATGGAGTTGACGTCCATAGTGCCTTCTGTGATAGTGCCCGTCTTGTCAAGGCAAAGCACGTCCACGCGCGCAAGAGTTTCTATGCAATACAAGTCTTGCGCCAACGTCTTGTGTCGAGAAAGGCGAATTACGCTCACGCAGAACACCGTTGACGAGAGCGCGACAAGCCCCGACGGAATCATGCCGATGAGCGTTGCCACAGTGCCGAGCACGGTTGTTGAGAGATATTGATTGATTTTGTATCCGAACAGGGTGGTGATGATTTTCTCGGCTTGCTCGGGGTTTTCTTGCGCAAAATACTTCACGCAGAACAACATCACGCCCATAGGCACGAGAATTGTTGCCATCACCTTGACGATGAACATCAGCGAACGCCAAATCTCGCTGTTTGGCTTTTTGAAATACTTTGCGCCCGCGCTGATTTTGGTTGCGAAATTGTCCATGCCCACATGCTCGACTTGCGCCTTTGCGTTGCCCGACACGACAAAACTGCCCGACATAATCTTGTCACCCACGTTTTTGAGTATGGCATCGGGCTCGCCGGTTATTAGGCTTTCGTTGACTTCGATGCTGCCTTCCACCACAAAAGAGTCTGCGCAAATCTGGCTTCCGCTTGCAAGCACGGTGATGTCGTCAAGCACGATGTCTTTCACAGCAATCTCCTTTTGCTCGCCGTCACGAATGACAACGGCTTTGGGCGCGGATATGAGCGACAATTTGTCAATGGTGTGTTTTGCCCTTAGCTCTTGTACGATGCCAACGAGCGCGTTGAAAACGATGAGAATCAAAAATCCGAAATTGCCGACTATGGTGAGAAATTTTTCGCTTGAATCGATGAAAAAGCAAATAAGCACCGCAAACACGATGAAAATAAAGTTGAAAAACGTCAAGATATTTTCGCGTAGGATCTGAGCCACGCTTTTGGTCTTGACGTTTTGATCGCCGTTGATTTTGCCGCTGTCTATGCGTTGTTGCACTTCATCGGCGGTCAACCCTTTTCCCATGTCGGTGGTTATGATTTCACATTCGACAAACTGCTGTTGTTCGTCTTGTGATTCGATTGTGTTTTTGACGTTTTCGTCCATTGCTTCCCCTATATTTTGTACGCGCGCGTATACGCCGTGCGCACACGATAATATACATATATAAATTTAGTATATCAATATGTTTATGGAAATTCAACAAAAAAATTGCCATTTGTATGCATTTTGTATAAAATTTTGCATAAACAAGCCGATTTGAGCGTATATTTTGCCTATGAAAAGAAAATTTGTATTGTCAATCACGCTGCTTGTTTTGCTTTTGTCCCTTATCTGTCTTTGCGCCTGCAACAAAAAACCGCAAGAAAACCCGTCGGACAACGTCTCTCGCGAGACCACCCAATACTATGCCGGCGAAAGCGAAAACTTTGCCGTCACCGTGGAAAAGGGCAGGCGAGAGAGCGTCTTCATTGCGGACGGCGTTGTCACCGACGTGATCGATTTTTGCGATATAACCGTCACGCCCCTCAAAGTCAACGACTTGAAACAAATCTCGTATGTCTTATCTGCAGGGGACAAGACGCTCTCGGGCACGATAGACGGCGGCACGTACGGCGAGTTTTGCTCGTCAATCTCTCTTGACTTTGTCCCCACCACCGTCAAAATCACCGCCAATGACAAAACCGATGACATAGACCTGTCTTCAATCCTTGACGGCGCGCTCACCTCAAAAGACGTCATCGACATCGCCACCGCCGAGCTCAAAGACAAGCTCGCCGCCGAATATGCCCAAGGCAAACCTTCTCGCGAGATCTATCTCAAGCTCATCACCGCCGACCGCGCCACCTATTATTACTATGTTTCCTTCATCGGTGACGGCGTGGATTATTGGGGGATGCTGATAGATCCCAAGAGTGGCTCCATAATCACAAAAAACTGTGCTAAATAGCGAATAACTGCGTCAGAGCCGTGCTCCCGTCAACTCATGTACTATTTGTACATTAGGGTTGCCGTTAGCACGGCTCTTCCTTGTTCTTCATCTATTTATCACAGTTTTTGTAATTAATAATTAATAATTAATAATTAATAATTGTGGCACGGGCGCAGAAAACTTTATTGTTTCGTTTCCACGAGATTGCCACGCCGAACAAGTCGGCTCGCAATGACAAAGTTTTTGGGTTGCGCCCGAAACGAAAACTTATTCGGAGCGTACTTATAAACGGAATGTGCGACTTCAAAGACGGAACACGAGCCGCAACGGCGGCGAGCAAATAAGTGCCGAGCTTGACGGTTGTACGAGAATGCGTGGCACTGTGTTGCGCAAGCCGCCACGCAGGCGAAGTGGCATAACAAGGAGACGATATTTTTCTATGCGAGTGCCGCCTTCCCCTCTTCGAGCGATGTGTGGCTAAAAAGAGAAAGCACTATGTTCGAGAAGTAGGGGAAAGCCCGAAGGGAAGGGGTAATGTTTTATTTAGGGTTTTACACGCCCACCCCTTGTAGAGCCGTGAACTTATAAAAAATTATACACACACTCTGCCCATTCGGAGCGCGCTTATACACCCATTCTGTCTATTCAACGCGCACTTAAATTTGCTTGTATAAAGAAAGAAAGGCTCGCTGCCTTTCTTTTTTTATATGGTTGTTTCAGATGTTCAATGCTTGCTGATAGACTTCGTTCTTGGGGATGCCGCGGTCTTGGGCGACTTTTTTGACGGCGTCTTTTTTGTCCATGCCCATGCTCACGTAGTGGCGGATGTGATCTTCCACTGTTAGCGAGTTGAGCGGATTGTCGGCATTTGCGTTTTCGACAATCAAGACGATTTCGCCACGCTCTTCGGCGTTGAAGTCGGCAAGGGTGGTGACGGTGACGCTTTCGTGGATTTTGGTGATTTCACGCACCACGTACACTTTTCTGTCGCCGAGCACGCCGAGTATAGTCTTTGCCGTTTTGACCAAATCGTGCGGGGCAACGTACAACACTATGGGCAGCCCTGCAAGCGACGCTTTTGACAAAACAGCCACTTTATCTGTGTTTTTCTCGGGTAAAAACCCTACAAACGTAAAACCGTTGCCTTTTATGCCGGACAAAGCCATTGCGCTTGCCACGGCGGTAGGACCGGGGACAACTACCACTTCCACGCCGCGCTCATGGCATTTTGCCACAAGTTCCGCGCCGGGATCGCTTATGGACGGCATGCCCGCATCCGAGATCAGAGCAACGTTTTGTCCTTGCTCGATGAGAGATATGAGCCTATCCGAACATTCCTGCTCGTTGAATTTGTGATATGCGACAAGTTTTGCATGCACGTCGTATTTTTCAAGCAAGGGCAGAGAGTGGCGCGTGTCTTCGCAAGCGATGACGTCCACGTTTTTCAGCGTGTCCAAAGCGCGCAAAGTTATGTCTTGCATATTGCCTATCGGCGTGCCAACGATGAAAAGTTTTGCCATCAGCGGTACAACTCCTTAAATTCGGCGGTGTCTTCACCGTCTTCGTTTTTGACGATGAGCGATTTGATTTTCAGCCCTTCTTTGCCGCCTTTTCTTGCCTTTACGATCACGATATCCGCATTTTTTGAAGGCTTTGCAAAGACAACCGTCATCTCTTTCGGCGCAAGATTGTGCTTGTCAAGAGCCGAAAACAGCGATGCGAGATTGTCCGCCTTGTAGACGATATACAAATCTCCGCCAAATCGCAACGCCCAAGCCGCCGCGGCAACGAAATCGCCGATATCCGCGCTGCTTTGCGTGCGAGATACGCCCTTTGCCTTGTCGCTTGCGCCCGATGTGAAGTAGGGCGGATTGCACAGCACTTTGTCAAAACTCTCTGCTTTGACAAGGTTTTTTGCATCTCTCACGTCACCGTTTACAATCTCCAATTTGTCTTGCAAGCCGTTGATTTGAGTGCTTTTTCGCGCCAAATCGCACGCATGCTCTTGCACGTCTATGCCGACTGCGTGCGCCACGCCTTTTTTGACTATTGCAAGCGTTGCGAGTATCCCCGTGCCGCATCCCAGATCCAACACGGTGTCCGTCTTTGACAGCGAAGCAAGGTTTGCCAAAATCACCGAGTCTTGCGAAAAAGCGTAGTCTTCGGTGTCTTGCACGATGATATAATCGCCAATGTCAAGCCTTGTCTGGTATTGGGACATGTTATGCTCTGACCACTTCGATTTTGATGACTTGCGTCACTTCGGGGTATAGACGGAGCGTCACGTCGAAAGTGCCGAAATCTCTTATGCTTTCTTTTGTTTCGATTTTCTTTTTGTCCACGTCGAAACCGAGCTCGGAAAGTGCGCCGCTGATCATCTCGTTTGTGACCGAGCCGAACATTTTGCCGTTGTTTTCGCCGCCTTTTGCGGTGACTTTGACGGTGACGTTTTTAAGTTTTGCGGCAACTTCTTGCGCAGCGGCTCTTTCTGCCGCGACTTTTGCGTCGTAGGCTTTCTTTCTTTGCTCTGCCACGTAGATGTTTTGTTGCGTGCCTTCTTGGGCTATGCCTTTTTTGATAAGGAAATTGCGAGCGTAACCGTCGTTGACTTCGATGATTTCGCCTTTTTTGCCCATGCCTTTCATATCTTTGAGAAGAATGACTTTCATAAAAAAAATCTCCTTGAACGGCGCGCCGATATGCGCGCGAATATATATTGATGATATATTAACACAAACGCCGCAAATTTTCAATCACATAGTCCGCGATTTTGAAAAGTGTGCAAGAGAAATGCGAGTTTTGCAAAATCATGTAAAAATTCTGCCTTTTTGGATATACTATCGTTATCAACCAAAAGGAGAATGAAATATGGAAAAAATCAGTTGTTCGACTTCAAATTGCGAGCACAATCTCAAAGGCGTTTGCCTTGCAGGCGTCATATCTATCGGCGACAACGCAAAGTGTATGAGCCGTATCAAGCGAGAAGGCGGCGCGCTTGCGCAAAACTTCGCGGACGTTGAAGCAGGCGACGACATATACGAAAAAGACCTTGAAAGCCTTGTGCAATGCTCGGCGGGCGAGTGCGCCTTCAACAGCAACGGACTGTGCGCCAACTCTCGCATCGAAGTGAAAGACACCGCTTTTTCGACAAAATGCAAGACCTATATGAAGGCAAAATGACAAAACCGCAAAGCATAGCGTCACAGCAAGGCTAGAACGCAAAAGATAAAATTGGCAAACAAAAACAAATCGCCAATCAAAAAAGCAAAGTTGTGACAAAATCTCCCAAAACGTGAGAAAATCCGCCGAAAATCTTTGCGTATATCGTGATAGCGTATTGGTGGAGGCGGATATGGAAAATACAACGGTAAAAGAGCGAGTCGTGCAAAGCACGCGAGTTTTCAAGGGCGCGAATCTTGTAAGCGAAGTCGTGCCGAGATTGCGAGCGGAACTTCAAGAAGGCTCGCTCTTTTTTGTATACGAAGACGACGTGAAACTACTTGCGGACGAGCTGATACAATCACTCAAAAAGGGCGGCTATCGTCTTACTATCGCAAGCGTGAGCGAGTGCGAAAATTGTCGCGAAAAGTCGATTGCGCCCGATTTTGTTAGGCACGTTTTTGCCGTGGGCGCAGAGCCGGCAAGCAAGATGGCAAAGCGGATTGCGACAACGCTTGATATAGGCTGGTCACTTTTTCTCACTTCGCCCGAAAGTGACGACATTTTTGTCGCAAAACCGCCAAATCAAGTGTTTATTGACAAAAATGTGTTGATAAAGTGCCGTTGTGAGCAGATTGCGGCAGGATACGGCATTTTGCTTGCAAAAAAACTGACTGCTTTTGAAGACGTGTTTGCTCAAAAGGTCTTGTCAAAAGGCAGTGCCGAGAGCGTGGATATAGACGTTGAAAAAATCACGGACGCAAGCGATCTTGCAGAGTGCGTGCTCATCTTTTCAAGCAACAAAAAGATTCAGGACAGCGCAGAGCGAATGGCAAAAATCATGCGCGCGCTCGCATTGAAAAAGGGAAGAAAACCGAGGCTTGACGGCGAATATCGCTTTCTTGCAAGCGCGGCGATTTTGTCCTTTTATTCTCTCTATCTCGGCTCTCCCGGCATAGACGGCGCGCCGCCTTGCGACAGAGAAGGGGACATGGACAAACTCTCCGAGCTCAAAGTTGAGTCAATACCGCTCAAATGCGTTGACTTTTTTGACATTAACGGGTATTTTAGAATTGAATATATATTAAGCGAATACCGAATGGACTTTCTCGAAAAACTCGCCGGCATAGATTTGCACGGCATGCAACGTTTTTGGCGAAGGTTGTACGACGACGCGGGCTATTGGCTCAAAGGCGAAATCACCGCAAGCGAAACTCTCTCTTGCATGGCTCTTGCAGGGGCGGTGAGCGACAACCTTTTGGGGTATGCCCACGCAAGCGGCTTTATGAGCAAATTCGGTTGACACAAAGGACACTTATGAAAAACATCAAAGACGTAGAATTGTTTGTTTTCGACCTTGACGGCACGGTGTACATCGGCGATACGGAAATCGAAGGCTCTTTTGCAGCAATCAATCAACTGCGCGCAATGGGCAAGCGTATCTGCTTTTTCACCAACAACTCGTCAAGGATGCACACCGACTATATCGCTCGTCTAAACAACTTGGGGCTTCGCACGTACGCCGACGAGATCTACACCAGCGGACAAGTCACCTGCGAATACATCCTTGACAACTATCGCGGCAAGCGCGTATTTTTGCTTGGCAACGACCGTTTGAAGAGCGAGTTTGCGCTCTACGGCATAGAAGTGGTGGACGAAGATCCCGACATCTGCGTCATCGGCTTCGATACGTCTTTGACCTATGACAGACTCTACAAGTTCTGCCAATACGTCAACAAGGGCTTGCCTTACATCTCCACTCACCCCGACTTTTTCTGTCCTGCGCCCGAGTGTCCGATGCCCGACGTCGGCGCGCTCATAGAGGCGATACGGCTTACAGTGGGCAGAACGCCCGACATCATCATGGGCAAGCCGCACACCACCGCCGGCGAAAGACTTGCGATGAAATACAACCTTCCCGCAAAGAAAATCGCAATGGTGGGCGACAGGCTCTACACGGACGTGGCGTTTGGCAAAAACTGCGGCTTTGTGTCCATACTCGTGCTTTCGGGTGAAACGACCGCGGATATGCTGCCCAAGTCCAAGATCAAGCCCGACTATGTGCTTGACAAGGAGAAGGACATCATCCCCATGCTTGAAAAGTGACAAATCAAATCGATTGCGCAAATCAAATCGATTTTGTCAAGATTGAAATCGAATATACATATCGACTATACAATGAAAAATCCCGTCAGCACGGGATTTTTCTTTTTAAGGATATGAATTGTCGTATGCGCCGATTATTTTTCGGAGCTTACAAGCACTTCCAACGGATTGATGTTTTTGCCGTCTTTTTGCACTTCGAAGTGCAGGTGTGCTCCGTCCATACATTCGCTGCCTTGGCTTGTTGACATCTTGCCGAGCAGCTGACCGTGCTTGACGTTTGCGCCCACTTTGAGCGCGCAGGGATTTTCAAGCGACAAATATCTTGTGACGTAGCCGTCCTTGTGGGATATCACCACATAGTTGCCGTCAAGCTGATTGTATCCGATTTCTTTGATCGTGCCGTCCGCCGACGCATAGACGTTGCCGTCTTCCGAGGTGAAGTCAAGCGCAAGGTGAGTGGAGTAGTGTTTGAGAGTGGGGCTCCACACCAAAGACGTGTCGGCATAGTTTTGTTTCACTTCGCCGTTGTTGCAAGGGGTGTAGAATTTGAGCTTTTCAACGACGGGCTCGGGATTGACGGGATCGGGATCGACGGGATCGGGCTTGATCACGGGCTTGTCCGGCTCGGTTATGGACGCGTCGGGATTGACGTTGACTTTCTCTCTTGTGACGGCAAGAGCGATGACGGTTGCCACCGAGGCTATGCACAGCACGATGAGAAAATAGAATGCGTTGCGCTTCATAAAACCGCCGAATCTTTTCATTGCAATGGAAAATTTGTTCATTTTTTACCTCCGATTTGCTTTGATTTTTGACAGCAATCGATAGATTTATACTTGTTGATGAAAAAAAAGTTCAAAATTAAACTACAAAACGTATTGTAAGCGAATAAAAAGGGGTAAAATGTCGTTTTGGTCGGCTAAAATTGAATATTGACTACATTTGTTTGGTAGCGTATAATTTTTATATGGTTGACATTCACACTTCGCTGTACAATTTCATGCGCACGTATCGCACAAAAGACGGCACGACAGACGCCGTGATACGTGGCTGCCACAAGATGACCTACGAGCGATTTTTCAAGGAAATCGACAGGGTGGCAGGCGGTCTTTTCAAGGCGGGCGTGAGAAAGGGCGACGTTGTGATGATTGCTCTTCCCAACATCCAGCAGAGCATAATCGCAACCTACGCTTGTTCGAGAATCGGAGCGATTGCGTCGATGATTCATCCAAAACTCTCCGCGGACGAATTTGAGTCCGCTGTCAAAAAACTTCACCCCAAAGTCGTGTTTTTGAGCGACGTGAACAGGCTTGCGTATTTTGCTCGTTGCCACGGAGCAAGAAGGGTGCTTTGCCACTTTTGCTCGTATGACTACATCGGTCTGCCGCGCTCGAAATATTTTGAGCCATACGACGGCGACGGTGAAGATATTATGTTTTATATGCAATCGGGCGGCACGTCCGGCGAGCCGAAAACGGTTGCGATTTCTTCAAGATGCGCCAATGCGATGGCATACAATTTGCTCACTCGTCTCGATGACAAGTTCGACAGCCACAACGCTATGCTTGTTGTCCTTCCGATGTTTCACGGCTTTGGGCTTTGCGTGGGGATGCACGCCGCTATATGCACGGATATGCACGTTGTTTTGCAACCCATATTCAATGCAAAACGCACGACAAGGATAATCAAAAAGCACAAAATAACCACAATTCTCGCCGTGCCGCGCATGGTGCAAAAGCTGCTTGCGTGCGATGAGTTCAGAGGAGAAGGCATATCTTCGATAGAAGACGTGTTTGTGGGTGGCGACACCGTTGACAAAGAGCTTGTTGGCAAATTTGACGAGCGCATGAAAGAGTGTGGCGGCAAGGGTACGTTGTCCCCGGGATACGGGCTTACGGAAACGGCAAGCGTATGCACGGTCACAAAGTCCGATTTTGTGGACGGCAGCGTGGGCAAGCCGCTTGAAAACGTGTTTGTCAAGATTGTCGACGATGAGTTGAAACAAGTGCCTGTCGGCAGCGTTGGCGAATTGCTTGTCAGCGGTGAGCAAATGATGTCGGGCTATGTCGGTGACGAAGAAGCGACAAAGAAAGCTCTCATCAGCCTTGACGGCAAGACGTGGGTGCGCACGGGCGACTATTTCAAGCAAGACGAGCAAGGCAGGCTGTTCTTTATGGGGCGCAAAAAACGCCTTATCAAGATATCGGGCATCAACGTCTTTCCCACCGAGATAGAAAAGGTGGTCAAGGAGTTGCCGTTTATTGACGAATGTGCGTGCATAGAATATCGCGTCAAGGGCAAGCCGTTCATCAAGGTGCTTGTGGAAGGCGAGATAAGCGACAGCCAAAAGCAAGCGGTGATCGCGCACGTTGCAAAACGTATGTCGCATTGGAACATTCCCGGATGCGTTGAATGTGTTAAAGAATTTCCGAGAACCAAAATCGGAAAAATCGATATAAAGGGGTTAAATTATGAATTTGGCAAGGATACGCAAGGCGGTCAATAAGATCGCCCCGTCCGTAACTGTCGAAGAGTGGCGCGGTTGCGTTCGCCTGACGGGTGAATGTGACGACTGGGCAACTATCTACAAGTGCGGAATCGCCGCCGTTGACAAGCACTCGCTTGGCGTTCTCAACGACGTGAAACTCAAGGGCTTCCATGAAGAGCCCAAAAAACCGACGCTCAAAGACAATGCAATCGACGGTCAAAGACCCGACGTTCTCGTCATCGGCGGCGGTATCGCGGGATGTTCGGTGTTGAGAGAGCTTTCAAGGCTCGATCTTGACGTTCTTCTCGTGGAGAAAGCAAACGACGTGGCAACGGGCGCGTCCGGTCGTAATGACGGCTGCATCCACCCGGGCATCGACCTTCACAAAGGGCAACTCAAGCTCAAATACGTCCTTAAAGGCAACGAGCAGTACAGACAACTCGTCAAAGATCTGGGGCTCGAACTCAAGCCGAGCGGACAAACGTTTATATTCTCTACGCATTGGGAAAACGCAATCGTTTCGCCTCTTTTCTGGCTCAAATCGAAAATTATCGGCGTTCCCGGCGTAAAACATCTCACTGCAAAACAATTGAAAGAAATGGAGCCCAATCCGCCCAAGTGGGCAAAGGGCGCAATGTTCATGTCTTCGGGAGGCATAATTTCGCCGTACAAGACAACCATTGCTCTTTGCGACAATGCAATCCAAAACGGCGCGAGAGTGTCGCTCAACACCATAGTTGAAGGCATGGACGTCAAGGACGGCAAGATCGTTGCGGTGCACACAAATCGCGGTACGGTGTATCCCAAGGCGGTTGTCAACTGCGCAGGCATCTATTCCGACGTCATCGCGGATATGGCAGGGGACAGAACGTTCACCATTCACCCCAGAAAAGGCACGGACATCATTCTTGACAAGAAAAAAGTCGGCTATGCGTTCTCGTCTTTTGCGCGCAGCTATTTTGCTCCGCTTCCCAAGGAGAACCAACCCGAACACAAAGAGCAGGTCGGACACACCAAGGGCGGTGGCGTCATGCGCACGGTGGACGGCAACATTCTCGTTGGTCCGGACGCTCACGAAGTGCCGTCAAGAGAAGACTACTCAACGAGCATGAGCGACATCAACAACATCATCAAAAAGCAACAACTTGCTCAACCCTTGCTCAACAAGGGCGACATCATCACCTACTTCTCGGGCACGCGCGCTGCGACCTATGAAGAAGACTTTGTCGTGCGCAGGGGCATATTCACGAGCAATATTTATGAAGTTGCGGGCATTCAATCTCCCGGCATCACCGCCGCTCCCGCAATCGCGTGCGACATCAGAGATTGGGTGAAGGAAGATCTCAAAGCAAAGAACAAGACCAACTTCAATCCTATCTACAAGCACACCCCCAGACTTGCCAATCTCCCCGAAAAAGAGCGAGAAGCGTACATCAAGAAGAACGGCGACTACGGCGAGATCATTTGCCGCTGCGAAGAAGTCAGCAAGGGCGAGATCATCGACGCTCTCAACAGTCCGCTCAAAGTGGCAACCATTGACGGTATCAAGCGCAGAGTGCGCCCCGGCATGGGAAGATGCCAAGGCGGATTCTGTTCTCCGCTCGTTGCAAAGATCATCGCAGAGCATGAAGGCATAAAAATCGAAGACGTGCTCAAAGGTGACGAAGGCAGCGTGGTCGTGTACGGCGACACCAAAGGCGTGAAGGGGGCAGAGAAATGAGAAATTACGACGTTATCGTTATAGGCGGCGGTCCTGCAGGTCTTTCGGCGGCGCAAAGCGCATGCGAAAAAGGCGGCAAAGTCGCAATTATTGAAAGAGAAGCAAGACTCGGCGGCATACTCAAACAATGCGTGCACGACGGTTTCGGTCTTATCCGTTTCGGCGAAAAGCTCGCAGGTCCCGAGTATAGCGAAAGATACATCGATTTTGTCAGAGAGCTTGACATCGACGCTTTCACGCTCACTTTCGTCACGAAAATCGAGAAGAAAGACGGCGGATTTGTCATCAGCGCGGTGTCCAAAGACGGCATTGAAAAGTTCTTTACAAAAGCAATCGTTTTGGCAACGGGTTGCAGAGAGCGCACGGCAAAACAAGTGCTCATCCAAGGCACTCGTCCAAGCGGCGTATTCACGGCAGGCACGGCGCAAAACTTTGTCAACTTGCAAGGCAAGCTCCCCACAAAGAAGTGCGTCATTTTGGGCAGCGGCGACATCGGTCTTATCATGGCTCGCCGTCTAACCCTCGAAGGCGCAACGGTGGAAGGCGTGTATGAAGTCAAACCCACTCCGAGCGGACTTACGAGAAACATTCACCAATGCTTGCACGATTTTGACATTCCGCTCTATTTGTCGCACACCGTGACAAGAGTGTTCGGTCAAGACAGATTGGAAGCGGTGGAGGTTGCAAAAGTTGACGACAAGATGAATCCGATAAAGGGCACGGAAAGACGCATAGATTGTGACGCGCTCATCCTGTCGGTCGGTCTTATCCCCGAAAACGAGCTTGCCGAAAGTCTTGGAGTCAAGATCAATCCCTTCACCAAAGGCGCGGATTGCGATCAGACGTATATGTCATCTCTTGACGGCGTTTTTTCGGCAGGAAACGCACTTAATGTGTTCGATTTGGTCGATTATGTGTCGGAATGTGCAAAAGACGCAGGCGCAAACGCGGTGGATTTCAAGCCGTCCGGCAGAAGCGTTCGCATAGAAAAAGGCAAAGGACTTTTGAGTTTCGTGCCGCACAGAATCGACGTTGACAAGCCTTGCGACAAGGTGGTGTTGTTCTTCCGCGCCGCAAAGGATATGGACAAAGCAACGCTCTACATCAGCGTGGACGGCAACGAAGTGTTCAAGAAGAATTTCGCATTCTTGCGTCCGCCCGAGATGCAAAGACTCGAGATAGATTTCTCCAAGTTCGGCATCACGGCAAATTCAAAAATCGAGATAAAGGTGGAAGAAAAATAATGGAACTGGTGTGTATAGTGTGTCCGCGCGGATGCAGAATCAATGTGGAAAACGGAGTGGTTTCGGGCAACGGTTGCAAAAGGGGAGAAGCGTTTGCGCTCTCCGAGATGACTTGCCCCATGCGCACGGTTTGCTCAACGGTGGCAACGACGTTTGAAGACTATCCCGTTCTTCCCGTCAGAACAAACGGAGAAATCCCCAAAGACAAGATACAAGACCTTATGAAAGAGATCAACGCGGTCGTGGTTGACAAAAAAATCAAGCGCGGCGACGTTGTCATTGAAAAGGTTGTCGGCACGGACGTCGACGTTGTGGCAAGCGCGTCTATTTATTAAGGAAAAGACAATTGGATCGCCGAGCGGTAAGGGGCTTGGCGAGAAAAAAGATAATAGGAGAAAATTATGAGAGAACCACTTGTGTTGACGATAGATTTCGGCACGCAAAGCGTCAGAGCCATGCTTTTTGACAAGTACGGCAAAGACTACGGCAAGGAAAAAGTGCATTTCAAACAACCCTATTTCTCAAAGGAGATAGGTTGGGCAGAGCAGACTCCCGAGTTTTATTGGGACAGGCTCAAAGAAGCCACTCTCGGTCTTAAAGCGCAGTGTGCGGATCTTTGGGACGATATAAAAGCAGTTGTCGTCACAACCATAAGGGACACCGCCGTCATCGTTGACAAGGACGGCAAACCCCTTCGCGACATCATCTTGTGGCTCGACCAAAGAGAAGTCAAGGACGCAGACAAGACAAGATTCGGCGCAGGTTTCAAATCACTCCTTCGACTGATCAACATGTACGACATGGCGGCGGCGCAATGCAAAACGTCCGCTTGCAACTGGGTGCATGAGTATGAGCCGGAAGTGTGGAAAAAGATGCACAAATTCTTGATGTTTTCAGGGTATATGACGTATAGGCTCACGGGCGTTATGAAAGACTCCGTTGCCAACCAAATCGGGCATATCCCCTTTGACTACAAGCAAAAGACGTGGCAAGGCGCGCACGCAATCACCGCTCCGATATTCGATTTGAAAGCGGAGAATATGTGCGAACTTGTAGAACCCGGCACAATCATCGGTTATATCACCGAAGAAGCCGGCAGAGATCTTGGCATCAAGCCGGGATTGCCGCTCATCGCGTCAGGCTCGGACAAGGGCTGCGAAACTCTCGGATCGGGCTGTGTCGACTCAACGGGCGCGTCGCTCTCGCTCGGCACGACCGCAACCGTGCAAATGACCACCGACAAGTATGTCGAGCCCGAACCGTTTGTGCCGTCCTACCCGGCGGTGCTGCCCGGCAAGTACAATCCCGAAGTGGAAATCTACCGCGGATATTGGATGCTGTCTTGGTTCAAGAACGAGTTTGCGCACAAGGAAGTCAAGGAAGCGGCGGAGCTCGGCATATCGGCGGAAGAGTTGCTCAACAAGCACCTTCAAGACGTTCCCCCGGGATGCGAAGGGCTCATCCTTCAGCCCTATTGGACGCCGGGCATCAAACACCCCAACGCAAGGGGCGCGATTCTCGGATTTGCCGATTGCCACACCCGCGCGCACATCTACCGTGCGATTATAGAAGGTATCGCCTTCGGCTTGTATGACGGGCTGTTGTCCATACAGCGCAAGACCAAAATCAAAGTGGAGTTCATCGCGGTTTCGGGCGGCGGAAGTTCCAGTGACGAGATTTGCCAAATCACCGCCAACATCATGGGCGTGCCGGTAAGACGCGCGCAAACCTATGAAACGTCGTCGCTCGGCGCGGCAATCACCGCATTCACGGGACTCGGAGTGTACAAATCCTTTGAAGATGCGGCAAAGAACATGGTGCAAATCTCCAAGGAGTTCAAGCCCGATATGAAAGAGCACGATTTGTACAACAAGCTCTACAATCGTATCTATCGCCGCATCTATCCCAACAACAAGAAACTCTATGACGATCTGAAAGTCATTCTTCGCTCGGCAAAACCCGAAAGCGAACAACACTGACAAACGACAGGCTGTCAAAAGGGCAGTCGCAAGCAAAAAAAGCGCGCGAAAAGCAATATCTTGATGCGCGCCGTACAACACGAAAAAACAAAAAAATAAATAAAATGGGTTTTATCTTGTCGAAAGTGACAGATAAAGCACGATTTGGAGGAATTATGTCAAAACCCTACAAGGACTTTGAACCGAAATGGATCACTCAAGCACCCGACAAAAAGTCGTTCCGTGCTATCATGAAATGGGGCGACCCCGCAATCTACAAAGCACCCAAAGAAGGTCTTTACAAGTTGATCAAACAACAATTCGATTTGACCGACGACGACTTCAAGAAAATGGTTGACACGGGTGAAGATATTTGCGACGTGCATGTTGAGAGCGCGCTCACAAAAGAACAAATCGACGCAATCAGCGCAATTGTCGGCAAGGAAAACGCAACCACCGATGATTTTGAAAGAGTGCGTCTTGCATACGGCAAAACCATGATCGACATCATGCGCCTTAGAAAAGGCATTGTCGAAAACGTGCCGGATATCGTTGTCTATCCGAGCACTTCCGATCAAATCGAAGGTCTTGTCAAATACGCCGATGCAAACGGCATCAAGATCTACGTCCACGCAGGCGGATCGAGCGTCACGCGCGGCACAGAGCCTATGGTGTCTCCCAACATCATGATCGACATCAGCAAGAACTTCAACAAAGTCATCGCTTTCAACGAAGTCAACTCCACAATCACCGTTCAACCCGGCATCAGCGGTCCGGATCTTGAAAAGATTCTCAACAACGCTCCCGAAAACTTCGGCACATCCAAGAGATACACCTGCGGTCACTTCCCGCAATCGTTTGAGTATTCTTGCGTGGGCGGCTGGGTTGTCACTCGCGGCAGCGGTCAAAACTCCACCTACTACGGATGCGCGGCAGACCTTGTTCTCAAACAAGAGTACGTCACCCCGATTGGCAGAATCGTCACCGACAATGCGCCAAGAAAGGCAACGGGCCCCGACATCAACCAAATCATGATGGGCAGCGAAGGATGCTTCGGAATTCTCACCGAAGTCACGCTCAAAGTGTTCACGCTCTCCAAGAAACACAGAAAATTCTCCTTCATGTTCCCCACGTGGGAAGACGGTATGGCAGTCATGCGCGAAGTCATGCAAGGCGAGTTCGGACATCCGTCAGCATTCAGACTCTCCGACGCAGAAGAAACGGATATGATGAGCCACATGTACGGCATCATCGGCTCTCCGCTTGAACCCATTCTTGCCGCAAAGGGCTACAAACAACATTCAAGATGCTTGCTTTTGGGCTTCACGGACGGCGAAGACGGCTATCAAAAGAACGTCGTGAAAAACATCAAGAAGATTGCAAGAAAGTATCACGGACTCTATCTCACAGGATACGTCACGACCGCTTGGGAACACGGCAGATTCAGCGATCCGTATCTTAGAGACACCATTCAAGACTACGGCATCATCATCGACACGCTCGAATGTGCCGTCAACTGGGACAACATGGCAAAAGTGCACGACGAAGTGCGCAAAGTCGTCAAGGCATGGCCGAAGGCGATCTGCACATGCCACATCTCGCACAGCTATCCCAACGGCGCAAACCTCTACTTCATCTTCATCATCAAGACGACCGACCTTGACGCGTTCAAGAAATATCACTCGTCCATCCTTGAAGCAATCATGAAGTCAGGCGCGGCACTTTCGCACCACCACGGCATCGGCAAGCTCTTTGCGCCCTTCCTTGAAGGCTCGATCGGCACCCCGTCCCTTGACGTGCTCAAAGCACTCAAAAAGCACTTTGACCCCAACAACACGCTCAACCCGGGCGGCACGCTTGCTCTTGACGAGCATCCTGCCAATTTCTAAGCAAAACGGCTTTTGGCGACAAATAAATGAAAAAATTGCGTAAGGCTTGCCTTGCGCAATTTTTTTTTGTGTCAAACGGCTTGCCCTTTGACTTCAAGCGGATGTTGTTTTATATTCAAACAATTTGCCATAGGCAGGGGAGTGGCTGTGCGTGTTGTGGAATTGAATATCGGATATGCAAAAATGCGCATACGTCAATGCTTTCAATTGTCATTATATGCAGATATGTGCAAGAGATTTTTGGGTTTTTAGGACAAATGCACATCGGTGAAGACGAGCATATTTGCAAAAATGAACATATTTGCATTTTCACGTTCAATCAAGTGTCGTTTTGCACCATTTTTCGACAGTGGATTTAATCGTTGAAAACATCTGCGGCTCGATTGGTGAAAAATTGAAATGCCGTTTGCCGTTTCGATTGGCACAAAAAGGCAACTTGCGCAATGACGAAAAGACCGCATTGAATGTGGTCGATGTTTTTCCTATTTTGTGCCGTGAACGGTTAAACGTGAAAAATTTTAATTATTGAACGATGATGTTAATAACTTATGATTATTCTTCGTCTTCTTTCACTTGTTGGTATTTTGCGAAAATTGCATTTTTGATGATTTCGCGCGTTTCGGAATTGATGGGGTGAATGATGTCCCTATACGTTCCGTCAGGAGTTTTTCTTGACGGCATAGCGATGAAATCTCCGCCTTCTCCGCTGAGAATTTTGATGTCGTGGATGGCGATGCAGTCGTCAATGACAATGGATGCAACCGCTTTGAGTTTGCTGTCGGCGTTTACTAATCTAATCTTAATATCTGTGATGTCAAACATAATCTAGCCTCCCAATGAATTGATAAAGATATTATCGCATTATTGTTGAAATTTAGCAATAGTTATTTGACAATTTGTTAATATTTGTTGAAAAAAGCCGAAAAAATATTTCACAATAAACCGCAGGTTTAGTGAAAAACCGAGATAAATCGTGAAATCGTGCAAAATGGCAGTACGATTTTGCAAGCCGATACATATATTGAACTATGTTTATACAAGGCAAAAAGATACGATTTGTCGGCATCGGCGGCATGGGCATGAGCGCGCTTGCGGCGTTTTGTCACGAGTTCGGAGCAACAGTGAGCGGAAGCGACGCAAAAACAAGCGAAGAAACGCGAAGGCTTCAATCGTCCGGCATTTCCGTCACGATCGGGGCTGACGCGCAAAAGGCGGAAAGTGCGGATTGGGTGGTGTTTTCATCCGCAATCGCTGCCTCCCACCCGGAGCTGAAAAGAGCAAGAGAGAAAGGCATAAAGACAATGGAGCGGCACGAGTTTCTCGCACTTATTGCAGGCATGTTTTCTTGCGTGGTTGCAATCGGCGGGACGCACGGCAAAACAAGCGTCAGCGCAATGCTCACGCACATATTGCTCAAAAGCGGAACACGATTTGTCGCAATGATCGGCGGCGAGAGTGTAGAATTTGCAAATTATGTCAACAATACAAGCGCAACCTGTGTTGGCGAGCTGAAAAATTGCATATTCGTGTGCGAGGCGTGCGAATACAAGCGCAACTTGCTTTCTCTCGCCCCGAGCGTTGCCGCCGTCACGAACGCGGAGTGCGATCATCCCGATTGTTATAAATCGCAAAAAGACGTTGACGATGTGTTTTGCAAGTTTCTTGCAAAAGCGCAGTGCAAAATCGTATCCGAAAAATACGAGTTTCTGTTGCAAGAAAACGAGAAACGTGTGGGTGAATCGCGCAACGAAAAATGCGGAAATTTCTGCGTCGAGATTTTTTCGGACGATAAAATCGAAAGACTGTATGCCGATATAAAAAAAGATAAAGCGGAAGTTGTTTTTGGCGGCAATCTCGTCGGGACTATAAGGCTGAAAGACGGCGGAGAGTACAACAATCAAAACGCGACTTTTGCGCTTGCTCTGTCAATACGGCTTGGCATAGATTTGCGATTTGCAATCGATGCGCTTTCAACTTTCAAAGGTGTGAAAAGGCGGTTTGAGTATGTGGACAACGTTGACGGCGCAAGAGTGATTTTTGACTTTGCGCATCATCCGAGCGAGATAAAACAAGCCCTGAAAAGAGCAAGCGAACAAGGCGACGTGCTGTGTGTTTTTCAGCCGCACACCTATTCTCGCACAAAGGCGTATCTCGATGATTTCGTGAGCGTGCTCGGCGATGAGCTAAACGGCGTCAAGACGCTTGCAATCATGCCTACTTACGCCGCGCGAGAAGACAAGTCCATGGGGCTTGACAGCGGCGAATTGGCAATCGCAATTTTCGACGAATTTTGCAATCGTGACGTTTATCTTCTCAAAAACGCACAATCAACTGTCGATTTTGTCAAAAGATACGCAAAAGAACATACTATCGTGCTTATGCTCGGCGCAGGCGATATATACGACTTGAAAGACAAGTTGCCCTATGACAAGGCTTGAAAATATGCAAATATGCGCAATCGAACATATATAAAAATGCGCAGTGGCTAAAACGAGAATAGTGCAAGAAAGATAATAAAAAACAATTGTGCATATATGAATATGCGCGTATGTACGGTCGGTAATATCGGGTATCCCCAATTGCGAAAACACACAATCGGGGATACTCGTCTTTTTATATCACGTCCGCTGCGTTGAAGTCAAGCACGCGCCTTATGCCGTCCGCCATGACGATGAGCGAGTGGCATTTTGAAAGGGCATTGTCAAAGTCGCCGCATTCAAGCGAGCCTTGGGTTTCGGCAAGCGCAACAGAGAATGCTCTCACGTCCGGCGAATATGCAAAAAGCTCGATATACTCACGCTTTTTCGCCCACCAATCGTTGATCTCGGCTATGTCGTCAAGGGCGGTTTTGCTTTCCGATTTTATGGACGATTCAAGGCATTTTAGCTTTTGATCAAGCGCTTGAAATGTGCGAGTGATATACACGTTTTCAAGCACGCCGCCAACGATTATCAAGATGAGAATGAGCACTGCAAGCACGACTTTTTTCATTTTGCGTCATCTCCCAGCACAACGTGCGGATTGTCGGTTGCAGGCGTCAGAGTGGATACAATATAGTCGTCTTTGTAGGGCTGCACAAACACTTCGTCACCTGCCACGAGAGCCACAAGCACGTCTTTGCGGTCAAGGTTTTTCTTGTTGAGAAAAGCAAGCACCTTTTCTTTGGATTTGCCGTCAATGCACCCGAGGTTTTCGGCGACAAATTCGCCTTCCATGATGACTGCAACGGGGATTTGCGCCTTGTCCACCTTGACGTCCACGTCGTTTGGCGACAGCGGTCTGTTTTGAGATTTGGGCATGACGCTCATATTGCCGTTGGTTTCAAGAATGGCATATTCCACTTCGCTCGGGTTGAAATAGCCTGCGCCGCGCAAGGCTTCCATGATGTCGTCAACGTTGAGATTGAGCTCTTTCATGACGTCGGGCAGTATGTTGCCGTTTTGGATGATGATTATGGGTTTGCCGTTGAGAAATTTGCGAAAGCGGATGCTTTTGGTTGCGAGTTTTGTGATGATGATGTGAAGAAGAAACAGCGAAAAGACGGGGATCACGCCGTACAAAATCGGTATGGACGAGTCTGCCATGGGTATGCACACAAGATCGCTTGCAACAAGCGTTATTGCAAGCTCGAAGGGTTGCAATTCGCCAAGCTGACGTTTGCCCATAAGGCGCATTGCAATCAGCAAGACGAAATAGAGTATCACACAGCGTATAAACAAATTGAGCATGCCTATAGTGTGTTGCTCGGCTGAGATTTTATTTATTTTTTGTCGATTTTGGTGCGTTTGGGCGCAAGAAGGCGCAAATATCCCACAACGTCTATCACGTCAAACGCGTTTGCCGCAACGAAAAAGAGAAAACACACGTACACGCCCACGACAATGATTGCCGTAAGGTCGTTTGCATAGGCGCGCAATATTCGCGCAAGGAAGGTTGCGCCAACGGACAACAGCACGCACAGCAAGGTCAAAACGAACACCATTTTGCCGTCAAAGAACGAGCCGACTTCCTTTTTCAGCACTATGAAGTTGGCAATCGCTATGATGAGAAAGCACAGCCCCGATGCAAGAGCCATGGCGTATATCCCTATATATTTTGGCATAAAAACGATGCAAGGTATCATCGCAAGCGCGCCTATGAGCGTGTGCAAGAGAGTGTTTTTCTCTTTGCCGAGTGAGTTGAGCATGGGCGTTGTTGCTTGCGCGGCGGCGATAGGAAAGAGCATCATCGAGCAGTAGGACACAAACGCGCCCGCTTTTTCGTCAGCGAAAAGCAGTTTGCCAAGCGCAAAGCCGAGCGGAAGATAGACGGAAAAGAAAAAGCAAGCAATCACCATAGCAAAGGTTACGCAAGACGACAGTTTGGCGCGCAATGCCTGCGTATCGCCTTGTGAGCGCAAGGACGCAACGTCGGGGATAAGCACGACGGCAAGCGCACTTATGAACGTCACGGGAGCCATGATGAGAGGCAGAGCCATGCCTGCCACTCGTCCGTATTCGGCGGTGGCGTCTGCAACGGACAAGCCGCTTTTGACAAGCATTTGCGGGATGACAAAAGCCGTCAAAGACACGCCCAAAGACGTGATTATCCGTGTCATAGACAAGGGAATCGTGCCTTTTGTCAGGTCTTTGAATCCGCAGGGTTTTGTCAATCTTCCGCCCGTTGCAAAGAATATCACGACAAGCACAAGGACGCAAAACGCGTCCGATACTGTCATTGCAAGAGCAATACCGCGCGCGCCCGATATGCTTGCCACGTATCCGCCCGCAAACACGATTGAGAGAATGATTTTGACAATCTCGTCAACAAGCTCGGTGGACGAGAACGCAACGAATTTTTTCCGTCCCCAAAACCAACTGCGCAAGGACGCGTACAGCGTGGACGTGACAAGGGTGGGGAGCATGATGAAAAACAGGGGCATACTGCTGGGATTGGAGAAGAGAAAGGACAGTTTGTCCCCGATTGCGTACAGTGTGGCGCAAATTGCCGCCGACACGCAAAGCCCCATGATGACGGATGCGGCAAGCAATCCGTTTTGCCGCTTTGTGTCGCCCGTTACGCCAAGCTCGGCAATCTTGCGCGACAGCACCGTGGGCGCGCCTGCCGTGATTGTGAAGAGCATAAGCAGCACAGACAGCGCAATCTGGTATTCGCCCACGATTTGCGCGCCGAGAGAGTGGGACATCCACATCTTGAATATAAAAGAAGCAAGTCTTGTCGCAACCGAAAAGACTGTCACCACAAGAAAAGACTGAGCCGTGTTTTTCATACCAAAAGAATATGAAAGGGAAGTTGCGAATATCAACAAAAGCGAAAACCAATCGAGAGCGAGCAAAAATGCCGATGCAAATCGAGAAGGATACAAGAAAAAGAAAACGTGTTGGAACAATCGCAACAGCAAAAACGGCAACAAAAAAAACGCTTGCGGTTAAGCAAGCGTTTTTTGTCGAGAACAAAGATTATTCTTTGTTGTCGTCGTATTTGTTGTGTTTTGTGTCAAGCGACGGGGTGTCAACGTTGGATGCTGCGGCTTTTTCTTTCTTCTTGCCGATAGGCTTTCTGACCTTGCGGACGATCCAAACGATCACAACCACGATGATGAGCACGCCAAGCACGATTGTGGGAACCATCCACCACAAAGCTTCGGTGTTGAAGGTGCTGCCGGGAGTGTTGGTCTTGCCGTCGTCTTTCTTGTCGTCGCCGCTACCCTTGGTTTCGTTGGAAACTTTGCGGGTCTTGACGTTGTCAACGGTGGATTCTTGTTCTTTTGCGGTGTTGTAAACTTCTTCGGTGACCTTGGTGATCTTCACGTCGTCGAACATAGCATATCCGCTTGTAAGACCTGTCACGACAGTCTCGCCGTTCACGTCGTTGGCGATGTATTTGCCAAGAGAGAGTTTAACGGTTGCGCTTGTCACGTCATCGTCCAACGTCTGCACGTAGAACTTGAATTTTTTCCAGCCGTCGCTTGCCTTTGCCTCGAAGACGAAGGGCTTGTCGGTTTCGTTTGCAGAGCCGAGATACATCTCAACGTATGCACCTTCTTTCTCGCCGTCGGAGAGAGCGTATGTTCTCATCCACAAGCTGATCTCATAGTAGCTGTTTTGTTTGAGAGTGAAGGAAGAGCTGGTGTAGGTGTACGCGCTCTTTTCGGTGTTGTTGATCACAAGCATTTGCTTGCCGCTGTGCGCCATGCCGCTGAGTTGGCTCAAAGGCATCCAATTCTTTTGTTTGAGCTCGATTGCCTTTGCTATTTTGAGAGCGGAGAGAATTTCTTCGTCGCTCTTGCCTTCATACTTGCTGTCCTTCTTTGCTTCGGCAAGTTCTTCATCGGTGATCTTGATGTCGTCCACCTTGTATTCTGCGCCGAGAATGTCAACGTATGCGTCCGATCCGTCAAGGCCTTCGATGGTCTTGGTGTTGAGGAATTGTTCGTCGGCATAGATGACGCCGCTCTTGGTGTTTGCAGAGCTTTGGTTTGTGCCCACTGTGCCCGACCAACCGCTCGGGGTGGTGAGCTTGCTTCTTGACTCGATTGTCGAAGAGAGAGAGTCAAAGCTGTCGGTAAGGAAGGAGAGAACCTTGTTGGTTGCGTCTGCAACTGCAACTGCCTTGTCAAAGACTGCCTCGTCAATGGTCTTGTAGACAACGTTGTCGAAGAACACTGCGCCTGCGGATTTTGCATTTTCGGCTTGTTCATCCGCGCTTGCGCCCGCAACGGTCACATAGTCGGTGTTTTGACCAAGCCACAAGTTGAGCTTGACGGACACGCTTGATTGACCGGTCTTGATGAAGAAGGTGTATTTTGTCCAATCGCTGCCGCTGTTCTCGATGGTGAAGGTGTTATCGCCGCTTGAGAGAGAAGACTCGCCCGTGAGATAGACGGTTGCTTTGGTGTTGCCCACCGTTCTGACGTAGACGGAGAGCGAGTAGAAGGAGTTTGCAGAGAGAGTTACGCTTGAAGAAGAATAACCTGCCGCATACTTTGTCGTGCCGTCCGTTGAGCCGATTGCAAGGATTTGAGCTTTCTCGCCGGGGAGAGAGTCAAGGTCGGTTGCGGGATCGGTGATCGAGCCGTAGAAGGAATCGAACGTGCTTGACGGGATGTTGGGGAACACTTTGCCCGTTTGATAGCTTGAAGAGAAGGTCTTGTTGTCGGTGGTGTTGAGTGCGATCACGCCCGCAGCAAGTTTGCTCTCGTCGGTGTTGGGTTTGAGTTTGTTGTCGCTGAACGTCCAATCGGAAGGAGCTGCCGCTCTGTTTTGTTCGTTCAAAGCCTTGTTTTCTTCAAGGTTTGCGTCGTCGCGGTTGTAGGAGTCGAAGCCGCCGTTCTTGAAGGTGTAGGTGTCGGAAGTGGTCAAATCCACAGACTTGACGTACGTGCCGGTGGAAGTGCCTTCAAACACGGAGTTTGTAATGGTCGTGCCGTTGAGGTTTGCAACGAACATAGAGCCTTTTGCAAGGGTGGACGCTGCCCAACGGTTGCCCGTGCCGAGCGAGAATTTGAGTGCGACGTTGACGTCTTCGTCTTTGCCGCGGATGACCATAGAAAGCTCGCACCAGTCGTTTTGATATTCATCGTAATCTTCGGTGTTGACCTTGGAGAAGGATGCAAGCACTGCGTCGTCCTTGTCTTTGTTGAGAAGGGAAACGTACGCGCCGCTTGTGGATTTGACGTCAACCGTCTTCACCCACACGGAGATACGATATGCCGTGTCTTTCTTCACGGTGAAAGGTTTGGATTCTATCTCGTAATAGCTGTCGCTCTTTGCGTTCATTTGATACGCAACCTTGTCTTGAATTGCGTAGGGGAGTTTGGGGTATGTGCCAAGACCGTTGAAGGACTCTTCGTCTTGGATGTTGACAACGCCTTCCGAAACGATGTCTTTGACGATTGCGTTGTCGGTGTTGTCGGTGTCGTATTTGCTCGTCCAACCCGTCGGAACGCCTGCGCCGATGGGCTCGACTTTTGCGTTGGAGCTTAAAGAAGTGGTGTCGTTAAGCACGTATGACGCGCCTTCGCCGAACACGGTGTTTTGAGAAGTGAGATCAACCACGATTGCTTTGTAGTTGTCGCCCTTTTCGGCAACGTCGAGAGTTTGTTTGCCGTCCTTGTAGATGCCTGCTGCCGCATCTTGGCTCGGAAGCTCCGCAATTTCGTTGAGTTGCAACTCATCGATGAACATCCAACCGTTTGAGAACGTGCCGTCTGCGGTGTAGGTGGTTTGTTTGGAGTTGCTGGTGAAGCTGTAATAGGTCTTTGCGGTGTTGCTGTTTGTGCCTTCCGTGCCGAGCCATACAGTCATGTTGTAGTTGTAGTCTTTGAATTGGTTGCCCTTGATATAGAAAGTGTAGGTCGTCCAACCGTTTGTGGTTGCGCCGTCAACGGTGGTTTTGGTGTAACCGTTGTCGTCGGGGTCGATTGCGGTGCTGCCGATGAGCACGTCGCTGCTCTTCTTTGAAGAGATACCCTTGATGACGATGTCTTCGCCGTCACTGCCCGAAAGCACCAAAGACGCACCTGCGCCGTGCACGCCGTAGGTGTAAAGGTCGATGGAAAGAGCGTAGGTCTTGTTCTTCTCGATGGTGATGGTGCGCGCGGATTTGATGCCTTGCGCGGTCATGAGTTGTTGAGAGAGCATAAAGACTTTGTTGCCCACTCTGCCGGTGTAGTCGGCAATGTTGACGTTTTCAAGCTCTGCCGCAGGAACGTATTTTTCCTTGGTGGCATTTGCGCCCGCTTGAGTGTAGTAGGTGCTTGAAAGGGTGGAGAAGACGTTTGCCCAATTTGCGGTGTTGACCACAGCGTTCCAGCCGAGAGAAGTCGGAGCTTTGTCGCTCTTGTCGCTGTTGCCGTTGACCAAGGACCAGTTGTTGGGAGTGCTTGAAGAAGTTGTGGAAGTCGTGCCGAAATCAAAACGTCCGTTGGGGACTTTCAAAGTCGTGGTTGCAACAAATTTGTCGCCTGCAAGCTCTTTGCCCACTGCTTCGTCGTATGCGACTTTGCCTTCCACTTGAGAAGTGGAATCGTCGTCTTCGATTTTCTCGAGAGTGAGATTGTCAAACACAGCGTAACCCGTGGTGAGACCGGTTTGCGAATACGTGTTGTATTTTCCAAGGCCGAGCATCACGTTGAGGCTTGTCGAACTGACGGGAGAAGATTCGATGATAATCTCGTATGTTTTCCATTTGCCCTCGGTGTCGATGCCTGAAAATTCCGCATAAGTGTTGGAAGAAAGGTAGATACGTGCGCCGCGGTCGGTCTCGTTCGCACCGCCGATCTTGTGGGTGAGAACGTCCACTTTGAGTCTGTAATAAGAGCCTTTCGCAAGAGTGAAAGAAGTGGAAGTGTATCCGTATGCCGTCGGACCGTGGACTTTTTTGCCGTCGGAGTTGGTGGATTCTTCGGGCATATAGACCATAAGAGCGTTTTTCACTTTGTCGTCGTCGCCGTATCTGCCGCCTGCAACGAGCTTTTTGTAGAGCGAATCGTCAGAGTCGTTCCACTTGCTCTTGTTTGCGTCGTAGATGGCTTTGGAAAGAGAAATGACGCCGGCGGTCACATCGTCTTTGTAGCTGCCCGACGAATACATTTTGCCGCCCGTCCAGCTTGTGATAGCGCGCGGATAGTCGGTGGCTTTTGTGTCGATAACCTTGAAGTCGCCGTTTTTGATGAGCAAACCTTCGGTTTCGGTAATCGTCGTGTTGTTCTTATCCGCTTCGGGAGTGTCGTTGTTGCACGCAACGAACAGCGCCGATGAAAGCGCGATAATCGCAACAAGCATGAGTGATAAAATTACGATTTTCTTCTTGTTCATACCAAACCTATAAAAGATTTATTTTGCTTGGGCTTGCGCCCTTTGTTGTTGTAGTCATATCTTTATAAATCGTACGCACGCACATACGGCACGCGCAAATTTATACTAATATGCTTTCCTATATTAATACAAAAACATTATTTTTGCAATCGAAATTCATACTTTCTCGTAAATTAATAAAACTAAAACCATGCAGACAAAAATCATCGAGGCGCAAAACCTTTTCAAAACGGACGAGCAAAAAAGACGAGCAAGCGGCAAAAAGAAAGCGGCAATGATACTTGCAGGCCTTTTCATCGGCGCGGTCAACGGGCTGTTCGGCGCAGGGGGCGGAATGCTCGCCGTGCCCTGTCTGACCTATATAGGCTCGCTTGACGAAAAGAGCGCGCACGCCACCGCAATCGCTCTGATATTGCCGCTGTGTCTTGTCAGTTCCATAGCCTACGGTGTGGGTGCGAGCTTTGAAAACGGCGTGATTTTGCCCACCGTTTTGGGCGTGACGATAGGCGGAATTTTGGGCGCGTGTCTTCTCAAAAAACTCTCGTCCAACGTGGTGTCTTTTCTCTTTTACGCGCTTATGTTGTTTGCAGGGCTCAAAATGATATTTTGACAAAACAAGCGGTTTATATACTCAAATTCGACGATAAAACCGCAAGTTTTGCAATTTGTAGGTGAAAAATGAGATTTTTGTATCTTTTGCTCGCAGGGGTTGCGGGCGGTGTTTTGGCAGGTATGGGCATGGGCGGCGGCACGCTCACTTTGCCGTTGCTTGTGTTGTGTCTTGACGTGGGACAACTCACGGCGCAGTTTGCCAATCTCGTGTCGTTTTTGCCGTCGGGGGCGGTGAGCCTTGCTCTTCATATCAAGAACGGGCTTGTAAAAAAAGACAACTTGCTTTTCTTTCTTGTCCCCGCTCTTGCAACGTGCGTGGCTTGCTCGTTTTTTGCGGTTGAAACAAGCGGCGAGCTTCTCAAAAAACTGTTTGGCGGCTTTCTTGTCGCGCTGTCGATATGCTCCTTTTTTTCAAAAACGCTAAAAAAATATTGACATAAGAAACCTGCTTATCGATATGCCTCCAAAAGCCTTGTTTTTTGCAAAAATAAGGGCGATTTTTCGTGAAAATTTGCAAAAAGGGGTATTTACATTGCGCGCCTCGTGTTGTATAATCATATTACTAGTTTAAGTTAAAGGACAAACAATATGACATTTCCTTTGAGAACTTTCCGCAGGGGCATACATCCGCCTGCAAACAAGTTCACCAAAGAAGCGCCTTTGCAAGAATTTCCAACACCGGATACGGTGTTTATTTGCTTGTCACAGCATATCGGCGCGCCTGCAACGCCGACGGTTGCCGTCGGTGATCACGTGGACGTCGGACAAGTCATAGCGTCGGCAAGCGGATTTGTGTCCGCAAACGTCGTTTCGTCGGTGTCGGGCACGGTCAAGGCATTTTGCATCTTGCCCACGGCAAACGGAGCAGAAGCCACGCATATCGAGATTGCAAACGACCACTTGTACACCGAGCAGCGTTTGAGCGCGTTGAGCGAACCGAGCAAAGATGAGATTATTCAGCGTATCAAAGACGCCGGCATCGTGGGCATGGGGGGAGCGACTTTTCCCACTCACGTCAAACTTATGCCCAAAGATCCCATAGACACGCTCATCGTCAACGGCGCAGAGTGCGAGCCGTACATCACTTGCGACTACCGCTTGTTTTTGGAAGAGGCGGTGCGCGTCATTGACGGAGTGAAGCTAATCATGAAGGCTCTTGACGTCAAGCACGCCTACATCGGCATAGAAGCCAACAAGCCGCTTGCGATCAAAAGGCTTGCGAAACTCGTTCCGCCCGAGATAGACGTGATGAAGCTCAAGACCAAATATCCGCAAGGCGCGGAGAAACAGCTCATATACGCAATCACTCATCGCACCGTTCCCACGGGAGCATTGCCTGCAAAGGTGGGCTGCGTTGTGTGCAACACGCACACGGCATACTGCGTTGCAAAGGCTGTAAGGGATGGCGAAACGTGTTATAGGCGCGCCATGACCGTGTCGGGCGGCGGTGTGGAGATGCGCGGCAATTTTTGGGTGCGCAACGGCACGCCTTATCAGTTTATATACGACACCTGCCGCGGCAGCGTGATAGAAGACGTCACGAGAAAGGTGATAAGCGGCGGTCCGATGATGGGCTTTGCGCAAGCGGATTTGACAGCCGCTACCACAAAAGGCTCGTCTTGCTTGCTGTTCCTTACGGACAAGGAGTTCAATACAAGCCCCACCACGCCGTGCATAAGTTGCGGCAAGTGCATCATCAACTGCCCGATGTCGCTTGTGCCCAGAGAAATCGAGCGCGCAACGCAAAAGGAAGAGTTCGAGACCACCTTCAAGCTGGGCGTTCTCAACTGTATAGAGTGCGGCGCGTGTTCCTATTCTTGCCCGGCAAAACGTCCGCTCGTGCAAGCAATGCGTCTTGCAAAGAAAGAAATCAAAGTCAGGGGGATCAAGTGATATGGCAAAATATATCGTTTCCTCATCCCCCCATATATCCACGACGTTCACAACCAAGAGAATGATGCTCGACGTGATCATCGCGCTCATTCCCGCAACCATCGCAAGCGTGCTGCTGTACGGCTTTTATCCGCTTTGCATGATGATACTTTGCGTGGGCACGTGCGTGTTTGCAGAGTGGCTGTTCAACATCGTCACAAAAAAATATCAAAGCGTGGGCGATTTGTCGGCGATTGTCACTGGCATGATACTTGCGCTCAATCTTCCGCCGGTCGTGCCGTTCTACGTGCCTATCGTGGGCGGATTTTTCGCGATAGTGGTGGTCAAAATGCTCTTTGGCGGCATCGGCAAAAACTTTGCAAACCCCGCAATCACCGCGCGCATATTCCTTATGTTGTGCTGGACGAGCGTTATGACAAGTTTTGTCAAGCCCATAGATTTGTCAAACGGCATGAACTTGTTCTTGTTCTTTGACAGAGCGGTGGATATCGACATCAGTGCAATCACGAGCGCTACTCCGCTTGCAGGCGTCAAGTCGTCGATAGCTGCAGGCACGAATCCCGCGCAAGGATTGTCGGCTCTTGACATGTTCCTTGGCAGAATAGGCGGCAGTGCGGGCGAAGTGAGCGCGATTGCAATACTAATCGGCGGAATTTATCTTCTCATCCGCAAGGTCATAGACTGGCGCATCCCGGCGTTGTACATCGGCTCGACGGTGGTGTTCACGGCAATCTTCTTTGCAGGCTCGGAATACGTGGGGCAATACGTTTGGACGTATCTGCTCGGCGGCGGTCTTATGTTTGGAGCATTCTTCATGGCAACCGACTACGCAACAAGCCCCAAGACTTGTCTTGCGGTGGTCATATATGGCGTGGGGCTCGGGTTCTTGACGGTGGTGTTCAGAAAATTCGGCACTATGAACGAAGGCGTGTCCTTTGCCATTCTCATCATGAACGTGCTTACGCCTTTGCTTGAAAAAATCACGCCGAGAGCGTTTGGCGCGCCAAAGAAAAACAATTTTGCAAAACTTATGAAACACAAGCGAAAAGACGTCGCTTTGGAAGGGGGCAAAAATGACTGACGAAAAGATGCTCCGAGAAGACGAAGCGATGGAAAAAGAGACCGCTCTCGACATGGAAAACGCACAAACGCTTGAAAAAGATTGCGCTCAATCCGCAGATACGACGCTGTCTTCGGCTCAAAATGCCGAGGCCAAAGAAAAATCGGATATTGACACGGGCGAAACAAGCGGATATAATGCTCACGGCGGCAAAAAAGATAACAAAGACAAAAAAGACAAGAAAGAAAAAAGACAGATGAGCGAAGTGACAAAATGCTCGCTCGTGCTTGTCGTCATAGCAGTGATTGCAGGGCTTTTGCTCGGCATCGTCAACTGGGCAACGTACGTTGATCCCGACAGTGCGATTATGGAAAAATGCAAGGCGTTCGTTTGGGCGGACTCGCAATCGGTCACGGAAGTGGTCAAAGACGAGCAGCTTGCATCCTACGACTATGACAAAAACAACTACGTCGTGTCCTGCTTTGGGGCAAAGAGCGGAGAAGAAATTCTCGGATATTGCTACTACACGGTGGGCGGCGGCGCAAAAGACGGCTCGTTGTCGTCACTTGTGTTCATCGGCGCGGACGGCGTGATCAAGGACGTGCACGTGTACGAGCAAGGCGAAACGGCAGGTTATTTCGACAGAGTGGAAAAAGCCAACAAACAAAAGTACGTCGGCATCGATTGCAAGAGTATCGAAAGGCTCGAATTGGTCAAGTCCGGCTCGGCAAACAAAGACGGTCAAATTGACGCGGTGAGCCAAGCCACCTACACGTCCACGGGCTATCACAACTCCATTGCATCCGCCGTGTATGCGTTTAGGACGCACTACGACAAGACGCACAAAGGAGGCGCGGCATGAAACGCAACTCCAAGCTCAAAATAGTATCCAACGGCATATTCGAGCAAAACCCCACCTTCAAACTGGTGTTGGGTATGTGCCCGACGCTTGCCATCACCACAAGCGCGTTCAACGGCTTTGGCATGGGCATTGCGGCAACTCTCGTGCTGATATGTTCCAACGCTTTGGTGTCCCTTTTGAGAAAGGTGATACCCGACAAAGTGCGCATCCCAGCCTACGTGCTTATCATCGCAACTCTAGTCACGTTGCTTGAAATGGTGCTGAAAAAGTTTGTTCCGACGCTGTATAGCGCGCTAGGCATCTATTTGCCGCTTATAGTGGTCAACTGCATCATTCTCGCAAGAGCGGAAGCCTTTGCAAGCTCCAACAAAGTTGGCGACAGCATTCTCGACGGCTTGGGCATGGGCTTGGGCTTTACGCTTGCGCTAACGCTCATCGGTTTCATACGAGAATTGCTCGGCAACGGCACGATTTTTGCAGGCACTCTCGGCAGTCTGTCCTTCGGATTGTCGCTGGGATCTGCGCAAAAGTATTCGCTCAAATTCTTCGTCCTTCCCGCAGGCGGCTTTATGACTTTGGGATTGCTTATGGCGGCGGTCAATGCCATCACCGACAGCAAAGCCAAGAAAAAGCAGGCGCAAGCGGTTGAAAGCGCAAAAAACATCGAAGACGCAAAAGCAAGCCTTGACAACTCTCAAAATCAAGACGATGCGCAAGACAAGGTTGAAAACAGCCGAATCGCGACGGCAAACACCGCCGATACGGCAGACAATAAAGACAAAAACGGCATAACGGATAAAGCCGACAGCAACAACGAAGGGGGTGCAAACTGATGGAATACTTCTTGCTTATCATCGGAGCAATGTTCACCAACAACTTTGTGCTCAGTCAATTCTTGGGTTGCTGCCCCTTCCTTGGCGTGTCCAAAAAGACGGACACCGCGCTCGGAATGGGGCTTGCGGTCACCTTTGTCATGGGTGTTGCAAGCGTTATCACGTGGTGCGTGCAAAAGGTGCTTGTGTTGCTCGGCGTAGAGTATTTGCAAACCATTGCGTTTATTCTCGTCATAGCGGCTCTTGTGCAGCTCATCGAAATGGTGCTCAAAAAATATATGCCGTCGCTATACAGCGCGCTGGGCGTATATTTGCCGCTCATCACCACCAACTGCGCTGTGCTCGGCGTTGCGATTCTCAACATCGACACCTATGGCGTCGCAAGCGGAATAAGTCTTCTTCAATCTTTCTTGAACGGCGTATTCAGCGGCGTCGGATTCCTTATCGCGATACTCCTGCTTGCGGGCGTGCGCGAAAAGATGGATCAAGACTCGATACCCAAAGCGTTCAGGGGTTTCCCCATCACGCTCATTGCGGCAAGCATACTCAGCATGGCATTTGTGGCTTTCGGCGGACTTATCTCGTCGTCGGGCGCAATAAGCCTGCTGTTCAACTGACGGGGGTGACGATATGATACTTTCAGCGGTCAATCCCTTGACGATACTTTGGTCTATACTCGTGCTTTTCGTGCTTGCGCTCGTGTTCGGCATAGTGCTTGCGGTGCTCGGCAAAAAACTCGCCGTGCATGAAGACGAGAGAATACGCCAAGTCAGAGACAAGCTCTCGGGCGCGAATTGCGGCGGTTGCGGATATGCAGGCTGCGACGCGTTTGCAAGAGCGATTGTGGAAGGCAAGGCGGACATCAACGCTTGCTGCGCAACAAGCGCGGACAACAAAAAACTCATCGCACAAATCATGGGCACAAGCGTGTCCGCCGAAGACACCAAGATCGTGGTGGCTTGCAACGGCGGCAACAATGCTCAGGACAAATACGAATATATGGGCTACGGCGACTGCAAGAGTATGGAATTGCTTTGCGGCGGTCGCAAACAGTGCAAGTGGGGTTGCCTCGGCATGGGCTCGTGCGTGGACGCTTGCCCCTACGGCGCGATTCAAGTGGGCATGGACGGATATGCCGAAGTGGACAGAACAAAGTGCATACGTTGCGGCAGATGCGTTTCCACTTGCCCCAAAAAACTTGTCAAGCGCATACCTGCGGACGCAAAAGTGTACGTGGCTTGCTCCAATTGCCAAAAGGGCAAGGAAGTGCGCGCGATATGCAAGAGCGGCTGTATAGGCTGCGGTTTGTGCCAAAAGAATTGTCCCAACGGAGCGATAACCGTGCAAAACAATCTTGCGGTGATAGACTATTCAAAATGCACGGGATGCGGCATTTGCATGCAAAAGTGTCCGCAAAAGTGCATCAAATCTGCGGAATAATCCGCTTAACAGTGGTAAAACAAAATATCCGCATCGCTCGGATGTGCGGAGATATAAGGGAAAATAGAGAAAATAAGAATTGAAACAAACGCCCCGCAATCGGGGAGCGGCGAAAGCCGTTTAGGAGAAACAGTATGGAAAAAATAGCGATTATCGACATTGGCTCAAACTCAGCAAGACTCGTGCTCGTCAACGTATTGGACGGCGGATATTTCGTCGTCTTTGACGAACTCAAAGAAACGGTACGGCTTGGGCAGGATATGGATTGGGACGGCTTCATCAAGCCGCAAAGAATTGCCCAAACGATAAAAACGCTTACGATGTTCCGCCGTCTTTGCGACGCAAACAAGGTTGACAAGATCTTTGCGTATGCAACGGCTGCGGTTAGACGTGCAAAAAATCAGAAGAGCTTCCTTGACGAAGTTGCAATGACTTGCGGCATCAAGATCAAGGTGCTCACCCCCGAAGAGCAAGCAATGCTCGTGTATCAAGGCGTCATCAACTCCATGGACATCCCCAAAGGACTTATCATGGAAATGGGCGGCGGCTCTACAAACCTTATATACTACAACCGCAGAAATCTCATCCACTTCGAGACTCTTCCGTTCGGCGCGGTGACTCTCACCGACCTTTTCAAGAACGACAGCTCCACTCCGCAAGAGAGAGCAAAGAAGATCGAAGACTTTATCGGCGAACAGCTTGAAAAAATCAGCTGGCTCGACACCGTAGAACCGGATACGGCGTTTGTCGGCGTGGGCGGATCGTTCAGAAATCTAGGCAGAATCAGCCGTCTTATCAAGAAATATCCTTTCAATATGACGCACAACTACGAGTTGCCCGTCAGCGAATTTGAAAACATCTACAACACCATAAGAAAGCTCGATCTCAACAGTACCGCGCGCATAAAGGGGCTCTCGTCTTCAAGGGCGGACATCTTCCCGAGCGCACTTGCGGTGATGAAAGCGGTGCTTTCCAAATTCACTTTTGAGAAGATCACCATCAGCGGCTGCGGACTCAGAGAAGGCGCGATGTTCAGATACGCAGTGCCCGGCGTCAACGAGAGACCGCTCAGCGACGTGCTCGGACATTCGCTCTACACGCAAATGAGATATCACGATCTCAACATCGATCATGCAGAACACGTCTACAATCTCTCGATCCAGCTCTTCAAGCAACTCAAAGTGTTGCACAAGATGCCAAGAGCCTATGTCAGAGTGCTCAAAATCGCCGCGCTCATGCACGACAGCGGCATGCGTATCAAGTTCTACAATCACCAATTGCACTCGGCGTATATCATTCTCAACAGCAACTTGTACGGCGTTCCGCACAAGGATATCGTCGTGGCGGCGTTCGTTGCGGCAGGGCATAGAAAATCCGAAAACGCAAGAGAAGAAATCCTCAAATACAAAGATATGCTCAATGCAGAAGACGTTGAAGCCATCAAGAAACTCGGCGTGATTTTGCGTATTGCCGAGAGTTTCGACCGCAGTCAAAGCGGCGTTGTCACGGGCATCAACTGTGACGTGCTCGGCGACAGCGTAATCGTCAAGACCGAATGTGAAAACGGCGGAGATTGCGCGCTCGAAGTGAAGGACGCCATGGGTGCGGCTGCGGAATTTAAGGCTGCATACGGCAAAAATCTCGAGATTTTGTAAGATATGGCTTTGCAATCGAAGCGCGTGATTCTCGCAAGCGGATCGCCGCGCAGAAAAGATATTCTTGCGGATATGGGCGTGGAATTCGTTGTTGTGCCGTCAAGCGTTGACGAAGACAAGATACACTCGCCCTTTGCGCAAATTCTCGTCAAAAAACTCGCTCGAGCCAAAGCCCGCGACGTCTTCAAGTCGCACAAACAAGACGTGGTGGTGGCGGCAGATACCATTGTCGTCAAGGGCGCAAAAGAGCTAGGCAAGCCAAAAAACAGGCAGGACGCAATCAACGTCATATCTCGCCTAAGCGGCAAATGGCACGTGGTGTACACGGGCGTTTGCGTTGTGTCGGACGGCATAGAGAAGGTTTTTTGCGACGCGTCAAAGGTCAAATTCAAGCACCTTTCGACAAAAGAAATAGAAGACTACGTTGACACCTACAAGCCCTTCGACAAGGCGGGCGCGTACGGGATACAAGACGGCGTGGTGGTTGAAAAATACATCGGCAGCTACTCAAACATTCTCGGGCTGCCGAAGACAAAACTTGCGGCGGTATTGGCGCAAGTGGGAGTGTACGATGGCAACAATTGAACTTTCAATCGATTTGGGAAGCAAATTTATCACCATTTTTCAAAAGGGGATAGGTCTTGTGCTGCGCGAGCCGGCAATCGCAATTGCCACAAAATCGCGCAATCGCCTTGAAATTCGCGATGCGGGTTATAGGGCAGAAAGCGTTATGACAGGTTCGCTCGGCGGCGCGAGAGTGATTGCTCCCATCAAAGAAGGCATCATCGTTGACGAAGAGATGGCAACGATGCTCATATCCTATTTTCTCAAAAAAATCATGCCCGAAGGCTTATTTGCGCCGCGCGTGAAGGCGATCGTTTCCATTTGCGAATCGTCGTCAAGCTCCGATCGCCGCGCCGTTGAAAAATGCTGTCTGAAAGCAGGCATAAAGGAAGTCACGCTTGTGGAATCCGGGCTTAGCCTTCTTGCATACACCAACAGCATCGGCGGACTTTTCGTGGACATCGGCGGCGGCAAAACCGAGATTTCTGCCGTCACCAATCACGGCATAGCAACAGGCTGCTCGGTCAACATCGCAGGCGACGCTTTCAACAACGCAATCATCGATGATTTGTACAGAAATTACGGTGTGAAAGTGGGCGAGTTTACCATCGAAAATCTCAAAAAATCCGCTCTGTCTTTCTATGTCAACGACATAGGCAGCTATGCAGTCAGCGGCGGCAGTGCGGACGGCTCTCCTCGCAGTCTTTACGTTTCTGCCGAAGATATGCGCAACGCGGTCATTCCGCTTGTTGACGATCTTATCGAAGTCATCATGTCCGTGCTCAATCAGACTCCGCCCGAGCTTTCTGCCGAGATTCTGCGCAAAGGCATTTTTGTCAGCGGCGGCTCACTTCATATCCCCGGTCTTATCGAGTATATGGAGCAAGCTCTCGAGCTTCCCGTCACTCCGCTCAAAGACATCGAAAACGCCATTGCCATCGGCGGCGCAAAGTTCTTTGAGGAGAAGGATTTGCTGAGCGATATGTTAGGCGTTAAGTTATATTAAAAATGCGCTAAATAGTGAATAACTGCGGCAGAGCCACGCTCCCGTCAACTCATGTACGGCTTGTACATTAGGGTTGCCGATAGCGTGGCTCTTTCTTGTTCTTCATCTATTTAT
>URIZ01000013.1 GCA_900548005.1 uncultured Eubacteriales bacterium
AAGCCCCGGCTAACTACGTGCCAGCAGCCGCGGTAATACGTAGGGGGCGAGCGTTGTCCGGAATGACTGGGCGTAAAGGGTGTGTAGGTGGTTTGATAAGTTAGATGTGTAATACCCAGGGCTTAACTCGGGTGCTGCATCTAAAACTGTTAGACTTGAGTACTGGAGAGGATAGTGGAATTCCTAGTGTAGCGGTGGAATGCGTAGATATTAGGAGGAACATCAGTGGCGAAGGCGACTATCTGGACAGCAACTGACACTGAGGCACGAAAGCGTGGGGAGCAAACAGGATTAGATACCCTGGTAGTCCACGCTGTAAACGATGGATACTAGATGCGGGGGGTATTCACTCCCTCCGTGTCGCAGCAAACGCAATAAGTATCCCGCCTGGGGAGTACGGCCGCAAGGTTGAAACTCAAAGGAATTGACGGGGGCCCGCACAAGCAGCGGAGCATGTGGTTTAATTCGAAGCAACGCGAAAAACCTTACCAAGACTTGACATCGTATGACCGCTATGGAAACATAGCTTCTCTTCGGAGCATGCAGACAGGTGGTGCATGGTTGTCGTCAGCTCGTGTCGTGAGATGTTCGGTTAAGTCCGATAACGAGCGCAACCCTCGTGAACAGTTGCCAATATTCAGTTAGGAACTCTGTTCATACCGCCGTGGATAACACGGAGGAAGGTGGGGATGACGTCAAATCATCATGCCCCTTATGTCTTGGGCTACACACGTGCTACAATGGCTATTACAAAGAGCTGCGAACTCGTAAGGGCAAGCGAATCTCAAAAAGATAGTCTCAGTTCGGATTGTGGGCTGCAACCCGCCCACATGAAGTCGGAGTTGCTAGTAATCCCGAATCAGCATGTCGGGGTGAATGCGTTCCCGGGCCTTGTACACACCGCCCGTCACGCCATGGGAGCTGGTAATACCCAAAGTCGGTACACCAACCGCAAGGAGGAAGCCGCCTAAGGTAGGATCAGTGACTGGGGTGAAGTCGTAACAAGGTAGCAGTACCGGAAGGTGCGGCTGGATCACCTCCTTTTAAGGAGCCGAAAGGCAATCCTGTGAAGGCAGTTGTGAAAACGACTGTCGACCGAGAGGTCGAAAATCGAAAGTTTGTACAAACTTACCAAAAAATGTACAGGATTCACATAAATCCTTTTCCAAGTTCAATTATTGATGGGGACGACTTTGGTCATCGCACATTGACAACTGCATAGCAGCCAACAGAATAGAACTCAGGATTCTGTTGGTCAAGTAAGAGAGTAAAATATCTATAAGTTTAGAGTAATACGAAAATGTGTAACAACATTTCATCGGAAATTCTTCACAGATATTTTTGCTGAGTAAATTAACAAGAGATTCATTTAATGATCTTATTAGGTTAGACGTATATGATTAAAGCTAATAAGGGCATATGGTGGATGCCTTGGCACCAAGCGCCGAAGAAGGACGTGACAAGCTGCGATAAGCTACGGTGAGCTGCAAATAAGCTTTGACCCGTAGATCTCCGAATGAGGAAACTCACTTCCGGTAATGCGGAAGTATCCGTACATGAATATATAGTGTATAGGAAGGGAACCCGGGGAACTGAAACATCTAAGTACCCGGAGGAAAAGAAAGTAAATAAACGATTTCGTAAGTAGTGGTGAGCGAACGCGAAAGAGCCCAAACCTGAGAAACTTGTTTTGAAGGGGTTCGGACCTGCATAATTCAAAAAATCGATAGTCGAACATAGTTGGAAAGCTGGACGACACAGAGTAATAGTCTCGTAGGCGAAATCGATTTTAGATGGCGGGTATCCAGAGTAGCACAGGACACGTGGAATCCGGTGTGAACATGTGAGGACCATCTCATAAGGCTAAATACGACTTGGTGACCGATAGCGTATAGTACCGTGAGGGAAAGGTGAAAAGGACCCCGGGAGGGGAGTGAAAGAGAACCTGAAACCATATGCTTACAAGCAGACACAGCACAACTTAATGTGTGGTGTCGTACTTTTTGTAGAACGGGCCGGCGAGTTACGTTGCGTAGCGAGGTTAAGTGATTAAGTCACGGAGCCGTAGCGAAAGCGAGTCTGAAACTGGCGACATAGTTGCGTGACGTAGACCCGAAACTGGATGACCTAACCATGAGCAGGTTGAAGCAGTGGTAAGACACTGTGGAGGACCGAACCCACGTTCGTTTAAAAGACCGGGGATGACTTGTGGTTAGCGGAGAAATTCCAATCGAATCCAGATATAGCTGGTTCTCCTCGAAATAGCTTTAGGGCTAGCCTCTGAATAGATTACTGATGGTAGAGCACTGAATGGGCTAGGGGGCTTCACAGCTTACTGAACCTTATCAAACTTCGAATGTCAGATAATTGTTTTCAGGGAGTCAGACAGCGTGAGATAAGTTTCGTTGTCAAAAGGGAAACAGCCCAGATCTACAACTAAGGTCCCTAAGTACAAGTTAAGTGGTAAAGGATGTGTCAATTCCAAAACAACCAGGATGTTGGCTTAGAAGCAGCCACTCATTTAAAGAGTGCGTAATAGCTCACTGGTCGAGAGAGGGTGCGCCGAAAATTACCGGGGCTAAAACTTGTCACCGAAGTTTAGGAATGTAATTTATTACATTGGTAGAGGAGCAATCTATGCGGGCTGAAGCGGTATCGAAAGGGGCCGTGGACTGCATAGAAGAGAGAATGCCGGCATAAGTAGCGCGAGGGAAGTGAGAATCTTCCCCGTCGAATGCCTAAGGTTTCCTGGGGAAGGTTTGTCCCCCCAGGGTAAGTCGGGACCTAAGCCGAGGCCGAAAGGCGTAGGTGATGGACAGCAGGTAGATATTCCTGCACCACCGAAAGCGTTTAAATGAGGCAATGACACAGTAGGATAGTCAATCCGCGGAGTTGGATTTCTGCGGCTAAATCGTGAGGCTTGCACGTAGTGAAGTACGCGTGCTTTAAGGCTGGGCGATGATGGGGAGCGAAAATTAGTAGCGAAGTTGATGAATTCACACTGGCGAGAAAAGTTGCTAAATATGCTGTAAGGTGCCCGTACCGCATACCGACACAGGTAGGCGAGGAGAAAATCCTAAGACGGACGGGATAACCCTTGTTAAGGAACTCTGCAAAATGACCCCGTAACTTCGGAAGAAGGGGAGCCTGCGCGAGCAGGCCGCAGTGAAGAGGCCCAAGCAACTGTTTACCAAAAACACAGGTCTCTGCAAAATCGTAAGATGATGTATAGGGGCTGACGCCTGCCCAGTGCTGGAAGGTTAAGGGGATGTGTTAGCGCAAGCGAAGCACGGAACTTAAGCCCCAGTGAACGGCGGCCGTAACTATAACGGTCCTAAGGTAGCGAAATTCCTTGTCAGGTAAGTTCTGACCCGCACGAATGGCGTAATGATTTGGGCGCTGTCTCAACAGGGGACCCGGCGAAATTGTATTATACGTGAAGATGCGTATTACCCGCGACTGGACGGAAAGACCCCGTAGAGCTTTACTGTAGCTTGGTATTGAAGTTCGGTGATTTATGTACAGGATAGGTGGGAGACTTGGAAACAGGGGCGTCAGCTTCTGCGGAGTCACCCTTGGGATACCACCCTTGAATCATTGGACCTCTAACACTAGACCGTAATCCGGCTGGTGGACAGTGCCAGGTGGGCAGTTTGACTGGGGCGGTCGCCTCCCAAAACGTAACGGAGGCGTTCTAAGGTTCCCTCAGGATGGTTGGAAATCATCCAAAGAGCGTAAAGGTAGAAGGGAGCTTAACTGCGAGACAGACATGTCGAGCAGATACGAAAGTAGGACTTAGTGACCCGGCGGTAGAGTATGGAATTGCCGTCGATTAACGGATAAAAGTTACCTCGGGGATAACAGGCTGATCTCCCCCAAGAGTTCACATCGACGGGGAGGTTTGGCACCTCGATGTCGGCTCGTCACATCCTGGGGCTGTAGTCGGTCCCAAGGGTTCGGCTGTTCGCCGATTAAAGTGGCACGCGAGCTGGGTTCAGAACGTCGTGAGACAGTTCGGTCCCTATCCATCGTGGGCGTAGGATATTTGAGAGGCTCTGCTCCTAGTACGAGAGGACCGGAGTGGACGCACCTATGGTGCATCTGTTGTCACGCCAGTGGCATAGCAGGGTAGCGATGTGCGGATTGGATAAACGCTGAAAGCATCTAAGCGTGAAACCAGCCTCGAGATAAGATATCCCTTTGTTTATCAAGTAAGACCCCTAGTAGACCACTAGGTTGATAGGTCGGGTGTGTAAGCGCAGTAATGCGTTGAGCTGACCGATACTAATAGGTCGAGGGCTTCAATCAAAAAAATACAAAATTTGCCTAATCCTAATTTAATCAGCAAAAACTCTCAATGTTATGCAGTTGTGAATGTACGAAGCGCAAAAGCGCAACGACCTTCATCCATTACCGGTGTCAATGACGCTGAGGTCCCACCTGTTCTCATACCGAACACAGAAGTTAAGCTCAGTTGTGCAGAAAGTACTTGGCTGGACACGGCCTGGGAGGATATGTAGATGCCGGTTTCCAAAAGAAAAACACACTCGTTTGAGTGTGTTTTTTCTTTTCTACAACGGATATTTGGTGTCTGCACGGTCAGAGTGCCGTGTCCAGCCAACAAGAACTTGCAAATTGCCGACAAAATGATAAGCGCAACGTTGCTTTGATTTGTGCGTGTTGAATATGCGCGACAAATGGAAAGGCGGTGCGTTTATTTTTTTTGCCTAAAATGATTTGAAATGGCAAATCTACTTTAGGTTGGGAATTTGCAAAAAGGAGCACTCGACCGAAAGTGAAAGCATCAGAAAAATGTTTTGGAAAATATTCGATTTTTTTACGGCATTTTGGGCAATGGACGATTGTGCGTGAATTATATTTGATTTTCTGATGACGAGCAAAAGGGCGAAGTGTGACGCGGACACGAGCCTGGGAGGATATGTAGATGCCGGTTTCCAAAACAAAGACATACACGTTTGTGTATGTCTTTTGTTTTATATTCCAAAAACTTATATTAAGTCCTTATAAGTGTTTAGCCAACAAGAACTTGCAAATTGCCGACAAAATGATAAGCGCAACGTTGCTTTGTTTTGATGGTACTGCAAATTTGTATTAGTTTAAGTTATCGCTCACTTCTTTATGTCTTTTATGCAATATCCTGCGAGAAAGACGGTGAAATATGATAAAAATCGAGCGGGGATGAGAAAACGGACTTTTTGTGGTTTTAATCATGACAATGTGGGACGGAACGTTTGCTTTTGTTGTTGTTTAAGCGTATAATCTCTATCAACGTCGCTTGAAAGAGCGGCGATTTGTAAATCACCAAAGATTTTGCCATTCGGAGATTGTTGAGTGGCAAGCGAGAGAGAATACGCATGTCGAAAGCGCAATCGAAAATTGAAAACGAAGCGGAGTTTTTCGGGACGGAGAGCATTTGGAAGATACTGCTCAAGATATCGCCGCCTGTGATGCTGTCGCAACTTGTGTTGTCCATGTACAATATCGTGGACAGTCTTTTTGTCGGAAAATATTCGGGTGCGGGGCTGACTGCGCTTTCGGTGATATATCCGCTGCAACTTGTCATAACCGCGCTTGCGGTGGGTACGGGTGTGGGCGTAAACACGTTTATGTCGCGCATGTATGCAAAAGGCGACGTGCAAAAAGCCAATGCGGCGGCAGGCACGGGCACGATGCTTGCGGTGCTTATGTGGGCGGTGTTTGCGGCGATTTGCGCAGGCATTATGCGCCCGTATATCACCGCAATGGCAAACGCTCCCGAAGCTATCGAATATGCCTATCAATACGGCATGGTGGTATGCATAGGCTCGCTTGGCACTTTTCTTGAAGGCGTATGGTCAAAGGTTCATCAATCGCACGGAAACATGCGTGTGCCGATGATTGCGCAGCTTGCGGGTGCGGGCACGAATATATTGCTTGACCGGATATTTATTCTCGGTGTGGGCGTGCTGAAGCCTATGGGTGTTCTCGGCGCGGCAATCGCAACCGTGATCGGTCAATTCATATCCGCGATCATCGTGGGCGTGAAGGGCAGCAAAAAGTGGCAAAAACCGAGAGAATTTGCCGACTGCTCAAAGCAAATCTACAAACTCGGCTTGCCGTCCATATTCATGCAGATGATGTTTACGGTCTACATAGTGGTGCTCAATGCGATTTTGAGCAAATTCTGCGACGAGGCGGTGCAGGTGCTTGGGCTTTACTACAAATTGCAGTCCTTCTTCTTCATTCCATTGTTCGGGCTGCAAACGTGCATAGTGCCTGTGATCAGTTTCAACTACGCACGCAAGAACTACAATCGTGACGTACGCATAATGAACGACACGCTGATCATATCCGCCGTGTTTATGCTGCTTGGAGTTATATGCTTCGAGTTTTTCCCAAGGACGTTTATCGGCATATTCACAAGGGACGAGAAAACGCTTGAAATCGGCGCGACCGCATTTCGTATAATAGGCTCGAGTTTCATCCCGGCGGTGTTCTCGCTCACGTTTCCGGTGTTCTTCCAAGCCATAGGCAAATCGGTGCAGAGCATAGTGTTGTCGGTGGTGCGCCAATTCCTTGGGCTTATGCCGCTGTTCTATGCGTTCTCGTTTATAGGACTTGACTATGCCTGGATTGCATTTCCCGTGTCCGAAGTGGTGACGACAGCAATCGGTTTTGCGATGTACATCGTTCAGCTAAAAGCGTGGAAGAGAGAAAAAGCACTTGAAAACGGCGCCAATCATATTGTGACGAAAGCTTGAAAACCATGCCGCAAGCGGAGAGTGCGGGGCAGTCGCAAAACAAATAAAGATCAAAGGCGAAATATCGCAAAAGCGAAGTATTGAAAATGCCGCTAATATGCACGAAAATATATGAAAATATGTGAAAGCCACGCAAAATCGAGTGGTTTTTTGCTTGTAAGAATACGATAGATCGATATGCCAAACGTGCAACGTATCGTGCAAAATGTCCGACATAATTGCATACGTGTATTGTTAAATATAAATTGTTGACTTTTTATGCCTTGTTTAATATAATATACGTATACAAAAACTCTTAGGAGGAGATAAACAATGAACAAAAAAGTTATGTCAATCATAGCAGTCATCGCTCTCGTTGCAATTCTCGGCGTTTGCCTCGTTGCATGTAATGCAGAAAGCATTTCCAATAAGCTTGAAAAAGCAGGTTATGCTTGCGAAAAATACGAAGCAGGCAAAGATGACGACGGCGCAAAAATCGAATGGAAAGTCGTTGCAAAGAAGAAAGGTCTCAATGCTGACGGCGTCACCGTTACGAAGTTCTCCAACACAGACGATGCAAAGAAATATGAATCCAACGTTCCTGTCGGTTCTGTCGCAGGCATGAAGATGGTTGTTAAGAGAGTTGGCACCGTTTGCTACTACGGCACCGAACAAGGCGTCAAAGATGCTATGTAATTGAAATCAATCAATAAAAGAAGCACTCGCAAGAGTGCTTTTTTTATTGCCGTGTTTTATATTTTTGTTTAATACAATCCGATTTAACGTATGGATTTTGGCTTGCGAACAAGTTTTGGGTTTGCGTACAATTTTGTTTCAAGTGTTGTTTTTGATTTTGAGCTAAGAGAAGATAGGTTGCAGTTGTACGCCGTCCATTGCGCTTTTGATTGTGGGCAGGATAAGGGACGTGTCGGCGATGAGCGAGTTGGGCTTGCTGTCGGGCGCGTCTTGGGCAAAAGGCACGAAAAAGACGTGGCGAGCGTTGAGCAATGCGCCGATGTTGCGCGCGTTTGCGCCGAGAGCGTCGTTTGACGATACGCTCAGCACGACAGGGCGGTTGTTGCGCAAAGTGGCTTTCACTGCCATTGTGACGGGCGTGTCCGTGATGCCGTGCGCGATTTTGGCAAGCGTATTGCCCGTGCAGGGCGCAACGAGCATAAGCTGAATGTCCGATTTTGCAATCGTTTCGGCTTGCACAATGGTTTTTAGGGGCTGTTTGCCTGTTTTGCGTATTATTTCCTTCTCAAAGTCCGCTTGTTTGAAAAAGCGAGTATCCAGCGTGGATACGTTGTAGGAAAATATAGGCGTTATATCGTGTCCGTCTTCGACAAGGCTGTCAATGGCGGTCAATAGGTTTTTGAAGGTGCAAAACGAGCCTGTGACGCAAAGTCCGATCTTCATAGTCTGTTCTCCTTGATATAGTCGCACATCGCCTTTGCCGCGCTGACGGGGCAGGTTTTTGCGGGCAATGCGGGGTAGATTTGCGCATCGATGCCGAGATAGCGCGCGTATTCGAGATTGATTGCGGCAACGGATGCAAGGTCGATATACACGCAGTCCTTTGCCATGCTCATAAGCTCTTTGTCGCTCACAAGCGGAGAAGGGACGGTGTTGATGACGGCATCGTAGGGCGAAAAGTCGAAGTCGTGCATGGGAAGAATACGCTTTGCAAACGCATGCGCAGGGCGAAGTGACGACGACGTTGCAACGTCAATTGCGACGTCGAGTTTGCACAAAATCTTGGTCACTGCCGCGCCCGTGCGCCCGAAGCCTATCACAAGCACGTGGCAATCCGCCACCGACTTTTTGGAGTGCTCGATGAGAATCGCAAGCGCGCCTTCCGCTGTGAGCCGAGAGTTGACTGCTTGAAACTTTTCGTCAGACGAAAAAGAAAATATGGTTATATCTCGGCTGTTGGCAAGCATTTTTGCCTCGTCAAGACAGCGAGAAAGATATACGGTTGCGCCGTCTTCCACATCGGACAGAGTCTTTGCCTCGACAAGTACGTTGGGCGCAAACACGTGCGTGGGAGTGGAAAAACGCTCGTCGTCAAGCATGGATTTGAGATAAAACATTCTTTCGTCCGTTTCGTGCACAACGGCTTTGAACTTGTATTTTTGAGAGCGATTTACGCTTGATTTTTTTGTGTCCATACGGTATGCTATGCGAATTTTTGAAAATGAGTTAATGCACGGATAAGCGCAAACCGCACATAATATGCACAAAGGGGGGGGGATGTATGGAAAGATACTTTTTGGCAAGCAATTCGGGCAGGGGATTTTGGAGCGAATACGACAGTCAATTGAAAGACGTTGACAGAGTGGCTTTGATCAAGGGCGGCAGTGGCACGGGCAAATCCACGCTGCTGAAAAAGATTGCCGTGTCGGCAAAAAACAAGGGGTATGACGTTGAGATATGGCATTGCTCGGGAGATCCCAAAAGCGTTGACGGAGTGTATATAAAAGAGTTGAAAAGAGCCGCCGTGGACGCAACGTCGCCGCATGCGATAGGCGCGGACGAGCCTGGCGTGAAAGACGTGATTTTTGACGTTGCAAGCAACATCGAAAATGGCAAGTTGACAGGCAAACGTGAAGAAATCGAAAATTTGATAAAATGCAAGAAAGGACACTTTACAAGAGCATATCAACACTTAAAGTGCGCTTTGTGTCATTATACAAATCTTTTGGAGATTGAAAAACAAGACGTTGACGAGAGAAAAATACGCCGCATCGCAAGCGAATATTGCCAAAAACTGTTGCTTGAAAACGATGACGAAACAAGGGGCAGAGTGCTGTTTTCAAGGGCGATAAGTCCGTCCGGGGAGAACGAGTTTTTCGACCACTTGAAAGACAAGTGCGTGTACAAGGTCAAGGGCGGAGCGTTTGCTACAAGGGTGTTTTTTGACGAGATACGCAATATGGCAAAGGGAACGTTTTTTCGTCATCCGCTCGATCCCCTTGCATTTGAAGGAGTGGTGCAGGGTGACGTTGCGATCGTGGATAGCGAAAGGGCAAACAAGCAAGAAGGCGAAGTGATAGACCTTGAAAGATATGAGCATTTCAACGCGCAAGACGCGCTTGACGAGAAAAACAACGAGCTTGTGCAGACTGCGCTTGCCGTTGAAAGACTCAACAGAGCAAGACAGGCGCACGGCTTGCTTGAAAAAATATATATCGGTGCAATGAATTTTGACGGCAACGACAAAATCTTGCAAGATATGAGCGAGTTTTTGTTTTGCGATTGAAAGGCTTTTGATTGAGTGAACAACGCATTTTGCCGTGACAAACGTGTTTTGCCTTGATGGCGGCGTTGCGCTTTATAGGGGTATTGGCGGGCGGTGTGATGTTGGCGGGCGGTGTGATATTTTCGGTGCGGCGGTGATAAAACGGCGGTCGGCAAGGAGATTTTCTCTCCGATTTCGATTTGTGTATTGACACGTGCGCGTGTATTTGGTATAAAGAAAAGTATGAGTGAAAAAACATTGACGAAAGACAAAAACACCGACAAGAAGAAGTCCGCCGTGCCATTTTCAAGAGCGTACAGCCGTTTCTTTTTGGGGCTTTGCAGATTTGTAAGGCCGTTTTTGCACGGCAAGTGCATACAGTCCGCCGCGTTCAAGGCTCAAAAGAAGAACGGGGCGATGCTTGTTGTGTGCAATCACCTGTCGGCGTACGATTTCATTCATTTTTCGGCGGCAATGTACGGCGCGCCGCTCAATTTCGTGGTGGCGGAAAACATGATGTATTCCATGCCGATTTTCGCAAAACTGCTCTCGGGATATCACGCTATCACCAAAAAACAGTATTTTGCGGACATACATTGCATAATGAACATCAAAAAATATCTCGACGCCGGCATATCCGTGCTTATTTGTCCCGAAGGCAAAGTGGCGGCGGACGGTGTGACGGGCGCGATTGCTCCGTCCATTGCTCGACTTGTGCAGTGGCTGGGATACCCCGTGGGCGTTGTGAAGATGAAGGGCGCAAGCCTCGCAAGACCTAAGTGGGCGTACAATTTGCGTTTTATACGCAGGGGAAAGGTGTACAGCGAGTGCGATATGCTTCTCACTGCTCAAGAGTCAAAGTCGCTCTCCAAGGACGAGATATACGACAAAATCGTCGGCGCGCTTGACCACAACGAGCATAAGTGGCAGGTGGAAAACGGCGTGAAGTTTGTGGGCAGACGCTATGCCGAAGGGCTTGAAAGATTGCTGTATTATTGCCCCAAATGCGGCGCGGAATTTGCCAATCGCACGCACGGCGATCGTATGGTTTGCTCGGTGTGCGGCAACGAGGTCAAATACACGTTCAACGGGCAAATTTTGCCTGTCAGAGAGAACAGCGTGAGCCTTGACAGGATAGATCTTTGGTATGCAAAACAAAGGGAAATCGTGGAAAAGGAAGTGGAGCAAGGCGGTTTTTCAATAAGCGACAAAGTCAATCTTTTTGTGGAAAACGAGAAGAACAACGGATATAGATTTGTTGCCGAAGGCGTGATGACGCTCGATGAAAACAAGCTCGCTTTCGACACCGATTGGACCGAGCGGCCAAAGGACGTCAAGAGCAGATACGGCGTGAATTGCATGACTTATGACGTCAATCAAAAGGCGGGATTCGAGCCTGTTGAAGACGAGTTTCGGCATATAGAATTTCCCATTCGCCGCTGCGATACGGTGGCAAATATGCCGGGCATGTCCATAGATATGTACGACGACAAGCATGTGTATCGTTTTATGTTTGCCGAGCGCATGCCGTCCACGAAATACGTGCTGTATATAGAGCAAATGTTCAAATCGGACAAATAGTGAAAATATTTTTGCAATCAAATTTTTGAGAAAAACCGCATTCTAAGGCGGTTTTTTCTTATGCGGCGACTTGCAATCGGCTTTTGATGTTGACAATTTTGTTGCAATAATGTAGTATTATATCTGTATTCTTATATTTATGTGCGCTTGTGCGCACACGTAAGGTGGAAAATGAGAAAAAGAGTCAGTTTAATTTTGGTTTTGATTTTGAGTGCCGTCCTTTTGGCAACTCTCGTTGCGTGCAACGGCTCTCAGAATATCGGCAAGTTGCCCGATGAGATCAACCCCGACAAAGTGATCGGCGGCGAAGAGAACAACACCAATTTTGACACCTATTTGAAGTTTTATTTCCCAAAGGGCGTGACAAGCATATTCAACGCAATGTTCTGCGACGAGTTTGACGCGTCCGAAGTCGAGTATTCCGTGGTTTACACCAACGAGTCGATAACAAGAGAAGTCGCAGGCGGACATCTGACGGACGCAATGATCACCAAGGTCACGGACGGCAGCGTCGATGACAAAACCGGCGAGCTGAAAAACTTGCTTGATGTTTGGGGTGGCACGCCTATCTCGTGGAAGGCAGGTCACTTTATGGTGCACGCAACGGCAAATCTTGACAACGGCAAGACTGTGAGCGGATCTTTTGCTCTCCACCTCAAAGACCGCTATACACCTGCACCCACCGTGTCTTTGACCTTTGATTTGCGTGACGGCGAAAAGGTTGCGCAAGCGTCTTTCGGCAAAACGAACGCGGACGGCACAAAAGCCATCGTCACCGTGGAAAGCGGCGTGTCTTTTGCAACTTGGGACGATTTCACCAACGCTTTCAGAATGAATTTGAAAGGCAAGGCACTTGACAGAGTGACCGCCCTTGGCAAAGAACTTTCTCGCACAAAAGGTTTCCCCTTCACGATAGACCAATCTTTTGACGGCAAGACGTTTGCGACAACGTGGACGGAAAACGTCATCGACGTGCAATTTACTCTTGACGTGCCGAGCGACGCAACCGTCATTCTCGGTCTTGAAGATCCGCGCCCGAATTTTGTCGAACATCAATCGGTCGAGCGCAACTTCGGCAGAGTGACAGCTCCCGTGGTTGACACGTTCAACGTCTTCAACGGCTACTATTTCGCAGGCTGGTACAAGGACGTCAACGGCAACGGCAAGTGGGACGAGGGCGATACGCTTTGGAGCTTCTCGCAAATCGTGGGCGAAGACGACATCAAACTTGTCGCGCGCTGGACAAAACGCTCCTATACCTTCACGCTCTACACGATGGGCGGCACTTTTGCAAACAACGTGAAAAACTCAGTTGTGACGGTGGGCGGCAAACAAGTGGAAATCGACAGCGACGAGGCGGCGGCAAAAGCAGGGCTCACCGTTGTGAGCGCAGCCACTCGCTTTGGCGTTGAAGACAGAAAACTCAACAGAATTACGTTCTCGGGGCTTGCATACGGACACAATTTCAGCGAATACGTCGCAAAGATCGAAGTTGAGGCAAGACAAAACGACAGCACCCCCGCAAAGAGCGTGTATCTCACTCTTGACGAAGTGAGAGCCAATCTTGTTAAGGGCAGCGCGGACTACGTTGTGGACGACGGCACTTTCAGAGATTATCAATGCACCGTGCCCGCAAATATGAACACGATTATTGCAGACGAGCACGGATTTGTGGATGACGTTGCATACATCAAGTGGATGTTCAACGACACGGACGACGCTCAGCTCAAACTTGAAAGACTCAGCGGCTACTACGTCAACGTGGTGTTCAAGGACGGCATCTCGATCAAGGCGGACGGCAGCGTGCGCATCGACAAGATCGCGGACGATTCTTTGAACGAAATCATCATCCCTGCGGCATTGAAGATTGACGGAGTCGTGCGCCCCGTCAGCGAAATCGGCGCAAAAGCGTGCATGAACCTTAAAGCTCTCTCCAAAGTCGATCTTTCGGCGGCGAGCAATTTGACTGCAATCGGCGAGCAAGCGTTTGCGCACTGCACAAATCTCGCAACCATTCTCGCGCCCGTCAACGACAACGTCACGGCGGTGGGCAAGAACGTGTTCTACAGGACGCATTTTGAAAACAACTACACCACAATCTACGGCGGCAAGGAACTTATCGTCATGGGCAAGGTTGTCTACAAATACGTCGGCGATCCGAGCAAAAAGGCTCTTGACCTTTCCAAAGAAGAATACTACAACTCCGACAACTGCACCGCAGGAGCGGAGAATATCACCAAATTCAATCTGCAAATCAGAAACGCAACCACAATCGCAACCGGCGCGTTTGAAAACTGCACGGCTCTTGAAACCATCACCTTTGGCGACAACATCAAGACAATCAATGACGGCGCGTTTGAAAACGTTGCGACTCTTGACAACATTGTCGTAAGCGCGACAAGCAAACTGCAAGTGATTGCGGCAGACGCATTCAGAGGTTGCGAGCATTTCCTCGGCACTGAAAGCAAAGCGTACAACGACACCTACAAGGCGATTGTCATAGGCAAGGTGTTCTATCGCTTTATCGATCAGACGGCGACCACCGCAACCATCAGCGGCAGCGCAACTCCGTTTATTGCAGCGGACGCGTTCAGAGGTCGCGGCAACGTCGAAAATGTCAGCATAATGTTCAAGGACAAGATTTTGTTTGTCGGCGCAAACGCGTTCTACAACACGACTTGGATTCAAATTAACGGCAGCGAATGCGTCAATGACGGATTCACCGTTGTCAACGGCATTTTGTGCGAATATTTCGTGGACAAATACGACGCGTCAAAAGTCAATCTCATCATTCCTTCGGACGTGACGACAATAGGCGAGTGGGCGTTCAACACCTATGCGCAATACATCAAAACCGTGCAAATCAAGGCAAACGTCAAGGCGATAGAAGACTATGCGTTTGCAGGCGCAACGTCCCTTAGAAGCGTGATCTTCACGGAATCCGCGGTGTCGGGCGGCAAGATTGTCGGTTTGCCTGCAATCTCGTCCAGCGCTTTTGCAAACAAGAGCGGACAACTCATTGACGGCGTGCGTTTCTTCTTCAAGCCCGAAGTCATGAAATTCTTTGAAGGCATGGCAAGCGGCACCGTGACAAGCGAAGACACCGTGACAAATCAATGGTATACCTTCTACAAGCTCAACAAGGCAAACTTCATCACCGAAGAAATCTCTAACGTGTGGATCAACCAAGACATCATCGCAGACAAATTGTTGCGCACTGCCGCAAGCGAAGACGTGTTGAAACTCACCTATGGCGACACCATTGCACAAGCTCTCGTTGTACTCGGAAACACCGGCGTTGAAAGAAAAGAAACGCTCGATTTGGTCAAAAACAGCGTAGAACTCAAAAAAGTTGTCGAAGGCGACAAGAGCTTTGGATATCTCTATGAGCAAGGCAAAGAAAAATACGTTGTGACGTTCAAGTATGACGGAAAGGTTGACGGCTGCGAAATCAATCCGCACGATCAACATTTGTTTGTCATCACCGTTGCAAACGCAATCGACGACGCGTCAATTGCAAAGACGTTCTACACGTCCAACATTGACAAATACGGCTCCAACGAAACAATCATCGACGCTCTCGGCAAAAACGCGGACAACTCGGCTTTCTGGTTTGAAGGCTTTGACGGACAAGTGAAGGGCGCGGAATATCCCACCTTCTATACGTCCAACAGCGGCGTTGACGTGTTCTTCTGCTATCGTGACGTCACGGGCGAAGTGCAAAAGATCAAAATCGAACAAAACAAAATCACAGGTTTCAACACCGTCACGACCAAGCTCGAAGGCGAGGCAGTCTTCACGGTCAACTTCTATGACGTGGGCGTGTACAAGTTCAAGATCAAATATGCGGTGCAAGAGTCCAAGTTTGTTGCAATCGAGCAAAACGGGGCAGTGTCCATTCCGCTCAACGGCAACGCGACAACGCATTTTGCAAACTTCACCGTCAACCTTGTCGGACAAGACGGCTTGAAGACGGAAAAAGAATTGCGCACAAGCAACTTTGACATCATCGAAGTGGACGGCGTGCTCACAAACGTTGTTAACACGACAAAGCTTGGTATGCACACGCTCAAGATCAGATACAGCAAGTCGGATGCGGCAGAACCTATCGTGCAAACAATCGTATATTCCGTCATTCTCGATGCGGACGAAAGCATCTTTGAATACGCCGTTGCGGACGAGAGAGAGATGACTGCAAAGATTGTCAAATGCCATGCCGTGACTGCGGATACAATCGTTATTCCTGCAACGGTCACAATCGGCGGCAAGACCTACACGGTCACGCAAATCGGCGAAACCGCTGCAAAAGTCGGTGTGTTTGAAAACTTCACCGCGCTCAAAGCAGTGTATTTGTCCACCAACGTGCAATCAATCAATGCAAGGACGTTTGCGGGCTGCTCGTTGCTTGAAAACGTGTACACCGTCAAGAGAATTGACACCGAAAAGGCGGCTCTCACGCAAGCCAACTTCGAGATTCTCTCGACAAGAAACGGTGTGGGCGAAGTCATCAACGAAGTCAAAGTGGCAAACCTTGACGGAATCACCGTGGGCGCAGACAAAGTGCTTGCAATCGGCTCGCAATACGTTGTGGAAGGCGAGGGCGGCAGAGTGGTCTATGACGTCGTGCAAATCGTTGACGGACTCGTTCTGCCCGAAGGCGTTGAGCAAGTGTTCCTGCCCGACACCGTCTATAATCTCTTCACGATTTACAAGAAGAGCGCGACAGAGAGCTTGCCGCACGGCGATGCGATCGAGCCTATCATCTACGCAAGCGCAGCCGACATTATGCTCACAACGACTCCGTACGTCAGCGACAGCGTCACCTACATCGGCGCAAGCGCGTTTGAAAACTGCATAAGCCTCGATACAATCGATTTGACGCACGCGGTCAATCTCGCTTATATCGGCTCAAACGCTTTTGCAGGCAGCGGACTTAACAGCATCGATTTGAGTGGCAATACAAAGCTCGAAGATCTCAACAGCAGCGTGTTTGAAGGTTGTTTGAGCCTTGCAAGCGTCAAAGTCGCATCGACGTTGAAGACAATCGGCGCAAACTGCTTCAAGAACAACAAAGAGCTTGCATCCTTTACCTTCAGCGATGCAAACGGACTTAAAAAAATCGAAACGGATGCATTCTACGGCTGTGCAAAGCTCACGAGCGTTCCCACGGTTGCATAATCTGCACGAATATAAGTGATGTATAGTCAAAACAAAATCAAAAAGGCGAGAGCAAACAGCTCTCGCCTTTTCGTTATATTCGAATCATCTTTTCATATCCGACGGTTTCAGACAAAATGCGACAGCATGCTTTTCAGGCGCGTGGCGTTGCTGTTTGTCATCTCGGTGAGCGGAAGGCGCATAGCCGCCGAGCAAAAACCGAGCGCGCTCATGGCGTATTTTGCAGGTATGGGATTGACTTCGCAAAACAGTGCGGATATCAAGGGAAGAAGGCGCAGTTGCATCTCTCTTGCCTTGTCAAAATCGCCCTGTAAGGCGCAATGCGTCATTTTTGACACATAGGACGGGCAAACGTTGCTTGCCACGCTTATCACGCCTTGTCCGCCCAATGCGACCGTTGCGACGGTGAGTGCGTCGTCGCCGCTGACAACCGCCTTGTCTTGCGCCATGGCAATGCATTTTTCGATTTGTTCCATATTGCCGCTTGCTTCTTTCACGCCAACGATATTTTTCTTTGGAAGCAACTTTTCAAGCGTTTCGGGCAGCATATTCACGCCCGTGCGCGATGGCACGTTGTAGAGCAAAATAGGAAGACTCGTCGCATCGGCAATCGTGCCGAAATGTCTGACGAGTCCTTCTTGAGTGCATTTGTTGTAGTAGGGTGTGACAAGCAGCAGAGCGTCCGCGCCATTGTCTTTTGCAAAAGCGCAGTTGTCGATTGCGCTTTTTGTATCGTTCGAGCCTGCGCCGACAATGACGGGGATTTTGCCTTTCGCTTTTTTGGCAACCGTCTTCAAGACAAGCTCTTTTTCTTTGCGGCTGAGAGTTGCGGGCTCGCCTGTCGTGCCAAGCGCAACAAGCGCGTCCACATTGCCTTCAAGCTGATATTCGACAATTCTTTCAAGAGCGGAAACGTCCACTCGGTCGTCTTCGGTGAAGGGGGTGACAAGAGCCGTCGCCACGCCTTTGAAGATCATATCGTTTTCTCCCCGATGATATTTGCGTCAATTCTCGCACGCGTTGTTTATCAAAAGTTGTACGATTTGCACGGCGTTGGTTGCCGCGCCTTTTCTTATGTTGTCCGCGACCACCCAGATGTTTGCGCCGCTTTCGAGGCTTGCGTCCATACGGATGCGTCCCACAAACACTTCGTCACGGTTTTCGCAGTCCAAGGGAGTGGGGTAGACGTTGTTTTCGGGATCGTCCATGACGATGATTCCCTTTGCATTTTCAAGCACTTTTTTCACATCTTCGCGAGTGGTGTTTTTGCAGAACTCGACGTTTATCGACTCAGAATGACCGTAGAACACCGGAACGCGCACAGTTGTGGCTGTCACACGCAAACTTTGGTCGTGCAAAATTTTCTTGGTTTCTTCAATCATTTTCCACTCTTCTTTGGTGTATCCGTCTTCCATAAACACGTCTATATGCGGCAGCATATTGAACGCGATCGGACGGGGAAAGTTCTTTGGAGCAACGCCGTTTACGCCGTCTTTGAGATCGTTGAATCCCGCAACGCCTGCACCGGACACCGCTTGATAGGTGGAGTAGACCACTCTCTTGATGCCGAAAGCGTCATACAAGGGTTTGAGCGCGACCACCGCTTGAATGGTGGAGCAGTTCGGATTGGCGATGATGCCCTTGTTCCACTTCACGTCTTCGGGATTGACTTCGGGCACGACAAGCGGCACGTCGTCGTACATTCTCCATTGCGAGGAGTTGTCCACCACGGTAGCGCCGATCTTGACAAATTGCGGCGCATACTCTTTTGACACAGAGCCGCCTGCAGAGAACAATGCAAAGTCCACTTTGCCGTTAAGTGCGGCGACGTTGTCGGGGGTTAGCTCGATAACGGTGTGTTCTTTGCCCATGAATTGTATTTTTTTGCCCGCGCTTTTTGCGGACGCGAAGAGATAATAGTTGTCAACGGGGAGTTGTTTCTCGCCGAGCACTTCAAGGAATTTGCTTCCGACCATGCCTGTTGCGCCGACCACGGCGACGTTAAACTTTTTCATACAGCCTCCAAGTATTATGTACTGTCTTGCACGTAAAAATTTAACATCGCGAGAGCAAAAAGTCAATTCTTCTGCGTTTTATTTGTCTTTTTTATAAGATATGCGCAAAATCGTCGGCGCGTGCTAGGCAAATATTTCGGTGATTTAATTGATATTTGCTTTTATATAATGTATAATCATATATAATTATGACAAAATAGGAGTCATCAATGGCAAACAACAACACAAATTCGGCATACTCCTTGCCCGAAAAACCAAAAAAACTGTTGCTCGCAAAGCTCTTCACGGACGCTCAAGTGCGCAAAGAGCCCGAAGAGAAACAGAAAACCATAGTCGCAGGTCTTGTTGAGGCGCACCCGCAAAAAGAATATCCCGACACCTTTTTCAAAAGGGCGGCGGCGGTTATGCGCGGCGAGATGAGCCTACTTTTCAGATCCGCACTCTTCTTCCTTTTGTTCACCGTTCCGTTTATCGTGATATACGCATGGTTTGCCGGCTACTTCCAAAATCTCGTGGTTGGCGGCACGTACAACTTCATGGGTGACATCGGCATCGGTTTCCCGGGCGGCGGCGACAGCATCGCAGTGAGCGTGGCAAACCTTTATCGCAACGTCAAAATGCCCGTCATGGCAATGTACGGCGCATGCTTGCTTTTTGCATCTCTCGGTCTTTCGGGATTGTTCTATTGCGCAAAACGCAGCTATTATCAAGATTATTACAAGAATTTTGCAAAAACGTTCTGGATGGGTTTTGCAAAATATTGGTGGAAGTTCTTCGTGTCGGGGCTTTTCATGGTGGTTGTCGGGCTCGGCATGGTGGAGTCCATCCTTTATTTGCTCGAACAACAAACGCTCGGCACGGCGGGCGCAGGCGCGTATTGCGCGGTTGTGTTCACCTGGCTTTTCGGCGTGCCGCTCATTCTCATCCCCGTCACGATGATGGGGCTTTACACTTCCTATGATCTCACCTTTGCGCAATGTTTCAAAAACGCGCTCGTGATCATCGCCAACAACCTTGTCATCGTTCCGCTTGTTGCAATCATCAGCGCAGTTCCGCTCGGACTGCTTGCGGTCAACAACTTCCTGGGATTCATCATATATGCTGCGATGTCGCTTATCGGCTGCACGTTTATGGCTCTTTGCTGGATCGCAATGGTGGATCGCGGCATGGTCAAGTGTCACAACAGAAAGCTCGAACAAGAAAAGACCGTTCAAATCGAGCAACGCAAGGCGGCAAAACAAAATCCCTACGCAAACGCGCAAGGCAATGCAAACGCCGCTCCCAAGAAGAAAAACAACGCTCAAAAGCAACCTTATCAAAATCCGAAGAAGAAAAAGAAAAAATAATGGCAAAGATACTGGGATTCGATCTTTCAAAAGATGATTATCTTAGCCTTGCCGATTCGGCGTTTTCAAAGGGCGAAACCGAAAAAAGCATCACGTATCTCGACAAGGCGTTGGCACTTGACGCGCGCTTTGTCGACGCGTCGATTGCTCGTTCTATGGTGTATGCGTCTTTGGGAGCGTGGGATATTTCCAATGCGACTCTTTTCAAGTCTTTGGCTCGTCACCCGAGTCAAGACGATCAGGGGCGCATTTTTTATCAACTTGCGGTCAATTTTGCAGATCTCAATATGCCTGACGTTGCAGAGTATTATCTTCGCGACATCCAAGACGCCTACGACATCCAAATCCCCGACGGATTTTTCGATCCGCCAAAGGAAGAAGGCGAGTTCAAGGTGGTGTATCCGCGCGGCGAAGACTATTATGAAACGCTCATTGCCCAAGCGTACGAGCTTGTGCGCGACAGAAAATTCGACGAGGCAATCCGAGTCGTTGACGAGATCCCCAGGGGCGCAAAGTGCAAGGGCGCGGCAAATCACGTGGTGCTTGTGTCGTTGATGATGAAAAACGACGTTGACAGCGTCATCGCCAATGCGCAAAAGATGCTCCAAGAAGACGGCGACAACCTTGCCGTCAAATGCGCGCTTGCAACTGCCTACCTTATGGAAGAAAAGATGACCGAGGCTTATGCGGCTCTTGACGATATTCTCAAAAAAGAGTACGACAGGATTGAAGACATCCTTATGATCTTGCCGCTCATCGTCAATCTCGAAGAACACGCGCAAGTGGTCAAATACACAAAAAAAGTGCTTGCCAATGCCGATTTGCAACAAAATATGATGCTTTGGCTCTCGCAAGGCTTGTACAATCTCGGTCAAAAGGAAGAGGCGAAAAAGGTTATGCACAGGGTGCGCACCGTTTTCGGAGAGCTTTCACCTGCCGACTATTATCTCGACTTGTACGCAACCGATCCCGAGAACGTGGCGTATTCCATGGGCTTGCCCTACGTTGAAAAAATTGCGAGATACAAGTTGCTCGACGCTTTCTTGAAGATGTCGCCTGCGGATATTGCGGTGCTGCTCGATAGCGAAGACAAGGACGCGAAAGAGCTGAAAAAAATCATCGATTGGGCGTTTGTGGACGACAACGAAAAGCTCAAACTGCTCATCATCGACCGCTTGGCTATGGTCAGATGCGCGTGGGCGGAAGATTTTGTGAGAGAACAGCTTATATCCGTTGATTTGTCCTTTGATCTTGCTTCAAGACTGATATTCTGCCTTATGCCCGAAAATCGTTTCCGTTTTTCCTTTGACGTGGTGGCGCAAGACAGATTCAAGAGCATAAACGTCACTTTGCCAAGAGCCTATTTCAAGTTGCCCAGCGTTTTGCACGCGGCGGTGGAATATTGCATTGTTGACATCGTTTACACCGATGAAGAGCCAAACATTTATCTTGCCGCGCTCACGGACGTTGTCAACTCGATCGTGTCGCTTGACGACAACGGCAAGCTGAAATTTGCTTCTAACAGCGGACACAAGATCTCGGCAATGAAGAGCATGAAAACCCTTGTGGGCGTGCTGCTTTGCAAGGTGTATGAAGAAGACGGACCAGATATGAGAGAAGTCACGCTCGAAAGATACGGGCTTGCCGAAAAGACTTTTGACAAATACTACAAGATCGTTTTCGGCGGCGAAGACGAGATACAAGACAAGGACGGTGAATACGATGACAAACAACTCTGATATGTTGCAAGGCGGCGAAAATTTGCCTGATTTGCATGAAAAAACCAAAGACGAGATGCTAAATATGCTCTCTGTTATGCTTGACGAAGACAAGCCGTATCAACAACGTCTTGACGCATACGAGTATCTGTTGGAAGACTGCGAGCCTATCCTTGAAGATATGATCGACAAAATCTACACTCTTGACGGCGACACGGGCAAAATGCTCATGGAAGTGCTTGCCGAGTACAAGGGCAACAAAGCGATTTTCATGGGACTTGTCAGCTATCTCTACAAAGGCGAAGACGTTGCGCTGTTTGCAAGACTTATCGGTGCGTACGGTGACGAGCAGGGCGTTGAAGTGCTCAAAACCTTCTGCGAAAACTATGAGCCGAACTACAACGAGTATATGGAATTGCGCAACGCTGTTGAAGAACTCGGCGGAGATTTCGATCTCAAACAAGATTTTTCGGACGATCCGTTCTACCGCTTTTTGAAAGGGCTTGACGAAGTGGACGAAGAAAGCCGCAAATCACCCTTTGAAGACTATTTCAACGAGCATAGCCACAACTGTGATGACGAAGAAGATTGCGATTGCGACGATTGTGACGATGACGACTGCGACTGTGACGATGACTGCGATTGCCATCATCATGACTGTGACGATGACGACTGCGATTGTCACCGCCACTGACCTCCTTTGCGTGAACACACAATGATTTATCGGACAATTATATATTTCCTGCACGCTTTCGGGCGTGCTTTTCTTTTGCCTTTTTTGCGATGACGGACGCAAGTTTCGCAAGATATTTAACTAGGACAAGACAGGTCAGCGCAACGCCGCATACGCTGTTGAAAGGGTAGAGATTGTCAACTATGTTGTCAAAGCCGAAGAAGCTCAAAGGATAGGCAACCACAAGACAGCCGAACACCGCAAGGGACTTGTTTTCGTCCTTGCAAAGCGCACGAGAAAAGGCGAATTTTGACGAGAAATCACGCACACAGTCGCTGACGATTTTCAGCGATGAAACAAGAGTCGTAAATATCGCCGCAGCAATAAGAACACCGCATGCCCACTTCACGTTCAATTTGTCCGAAACAGCCAAAACGGGCATTAAACTTGCGTTTTGGTCGGATAAAACTATTGTTTGGAGCATATAGAGCATTCCAAACATAAAAACACAAATCAAAATGCAAGATATGATTATCTCTTTATACGTCAAATTTTCGCCTTCTTCGGCAATTATGATTCCGCCAAGCAAAACGTCAAGACCGCTGTACATTATCGGCTTTGAGATCGAGAAAGGAAGGGTGTGAATCGGCGTTGGAAGTTTTGCAAAAACGAGGGCTATCGTCAGCACTATCAACGGCACGAGAATGGCGTTGAGAAGTCGGATTTTTTCTATACCCAACACGACGATAAGCCCCGCAAGCAAGATCATCGCAAGCCCGAACGCAAGGGGGATGCCCGTCATCGAATAGGTGATGAAATCGCCGCCTGCAAGCATGGCGCACAAAGATATGCTCGCCGCAAGAAAAACGCCGAGTTTGACAAGTGCGCCTTTGGGCATAATCTTTTGCTTGCCCGCCACAAGAAACAGCGCGCAAAGAAGGGACATAAACACAGATGATATCGCCACGTTGACAGGGGACGCATCGCCGAAAAACAGCGCGATTTCACGTCCCGAAGAAAAGCCCGCGCCGATTGCCGTGCCAACGTATAATGCCGCCGTCTTGAATGCTTTTTTCACACGAAAAATTTATGACGACATTGCGTTTGTTAGAACTTGCAATCGAAAGACATAAGAAACGGGCAAAGGACGGCGCGAAAGGCAATAATGGACAGCGGACGGAATGAAAAACAGAATAAAGCAAAAGGAAAATGCTTGTCGGTTTTGTGACAAGCATTTTGAAAGATTGAAAACACAAGCAAGTGCAAAGCACGTGAGCGGTTTTATGCCGCTATGTGATGTGCAATGCAAAACGTGGGTTAAATTCGTGCGACTTTACTGTCGATTGCCGCTTGTTTGACGGCGGCGGCAATGGCGGGCACAACTCGTTTGTCAAACGGCTCGGGGATGATGTGCGTTTCGTCGGGGTGTTCGACAAGGTTTGCCAACGCGTCCGATGCGGCAATCTTCATCGCGTCGTTTATGTCGCTTGCTCTTGCGTCAAGCGCGCCTCGGAAGATGCCGGGGAAGGCAAGCACGTTGTTGATTTGGTTGTCAAAATCGCTCCTGCCCGTAGCCACGACGCGCGCGCCTGCTTCAAGGGCGAGATCGGGCATAATTTCGGGATCGGGATTTGCCATTGCAAAGACGATGGCATCCTTTGCCATGGTCTTGACCATATCTTGCGAAAGCACGTTCTTTGCGCTGACTCCGATGAATGCGTCCGCGTCTTTTATTGCGTCTTTCAAAGTGCCGTTCACCTTGCGCGGATTGGTCTTTTTTGCAAGTTCTCGTTGAGCGGAATTGAAACGTTCATCGTCTTGCAAGATGCCGAGTCTGTCGCACACAACAACGTCTTTTGCGCCCGATGCGAGCAAAAATTGCGTGATTGCTATGCCTGCGCTGCCTGCGCCGTTGACAACCAAACGGGCAGTTGATATGTCCTTTTTGACAACTTTAAGTGCGTTTTTGAGCGCGGCGGCAAGCACAATCGCCGTGCCGTGCTGATCGTCGTGAAAGACGGGAACGTCGCAAATCTCTTTGAGCCTGCGCTCCACTTCAAAGCATCTGGGGGCGGAAATGTCTTCGAGATTTATGCCGCCGAAACTGTCGCTGACGTTGTATACGGTGGACACGATGTCGTCAACGTTTTGTGACTTTATGCAAAGGGGGATAGCGTCGATTTGGGCAAATTCGTGAAACAAAACGCACTTGCCTTCCATCACGGGCATACCTGCTTTGTGACCTATGTTGCCAAGCCCCAAAACCGCAGATCCGTCGGTGACAACTGCCACGGTGTTCCACTTGCGAGTGAGTTCGTAAGACAAATTTTCGTCCTGCTCGATTGCAAGGCAAGGCGCGGCAACGCCGGGGGTGTATGCAAGCGACAAATCTTGCTTGTTTTTCACTTTTGCGCGGGAGACGACTTCAAGCTTGCCTTTCCACTCAAAGTGCTTTTTCAAAGACTCTTGTTTGTAATCCATAAAAACCAGCCTTGAATATGATTTTGTGTCAATCGCGGCAATGAAAACTCGATGTTTTGTCGCAAAGCGCGTTTGGCATATCGACAGTTTACAACAATTCGCGCCAACGCGCAAGAAAAAAGCGAGTTTTGGTCAAAAGGTTGCGCCAAGGCGAGCGATGATATAGAATGTAGACATGAAAACGATAACATATTCTCAAATCGTGCAAACGGTGGCGGAGCTGACAGGCGCATGCTCCAAGCTCACTTTGTCTTGCCAAAAAGCACTCGCTCGCGCGCTTGAGAGCGAAACAAGCCCCAACGCGCTTTTTGCCCTTGAAACGCTGCTTGAAAACGCCCAAGTTGCAACCGAGCAAGACTTGCCCGTGTGTCAAGACACGGGTATGGCGGTGTTTTTTGTCAAGCTCGGTCAAGACGTGCATATCGAAGGCGGACTGTTGCAAGACGCAATCGACGACGGCGTGCGTAAAGGCTACAAAACACACGGCTATCGCGCAAGCGTGCTCGATCCGATAACGAGAGTCAACACAAAGGACAATACGCCTGCAATCGTGCATATTTCGCTCGTGCTCGGCGATAAGTTGGAAATCACGTTTTTGCCAAAAGGCTTTGGCAGCGAGAATATGTCAAAGCTGTTCATGCTCAAACCGTCGGACGGCATTGACGGCGTGAAGAACGCCGTGGTGCAAGCCGTCAAGGACGCAGGCGCAAATCCTTGTCCGCCGATCGTGGTGGGCGTTGGCATCGGCGGCACTGCCGAGAAGGCTATGGAGATTGCAAAAGAGCAACTGCTCAGAGAAGTGGGCGAGCATAGCGGCGATCCTACGCTTGCCGATATGGAAAGAGAGCTGCTTGCAAGGATCAACGCGCTTGGCATAGGCGCGCAAGGCTTCGGCGGCGAAAATACCGCGCTTGGCGTGCATATAGGCAAATACCCCACGCATATTGCCGCATTGCCCGTGGCAGTCAACATACAATGCAATGCCAATCGAATGGCAAAGGCGGTGCTGTGATGAAAACCGTGCATTTGACCGCTCCCGTATCGAAAGCGGATGTGACAGGACTTGAAGTCGGCGACAGAGTGTACCTTTCGGGGACGATACTCACGGCGAGAGATGCGGCGCACAAAAGGCTGTGTGACACGCTTGCAAAGGGCGAGCAAATGCCCGTAAATTTGCAAGGCGCAACCATATACTACGTCGGCCCGTGCAGAAAGGACGGCAGAGTGATTTCGGCAGGTCCGACAACGTCCATGAGAATGGACAAATTTGCCCCGACATTGTACGGTGAAGGCGTGGTGGCAACCATAGGCAAAGGGGACAGAAGCAAGCAAGTGTACGATGCAATCGCAAAAAACGGAGCAGTATATTTGGCGGCAATCGGCGGCGCAGGTGCACTGTGCGCAAAGGCGATAAAAAGCTCGACAACGCTGTGTTATGAAGACTTGGGCACGGAGGCGATATGCGCCTTTGAAGTGAAGAATTTTCCTTGCATAGTGGCAATAGACTCAAAAGGCAACAGCATATACAAAAAGTGAGAAAATGACAAAAACGCCGCTTTATCTTGTCAAAATGGCAGGATAAAGCGGCGGTTTGAATTAATAATTAATAATTAATAATGAATAATTGCGGTGCGGGCGCAAAAAAGTTTGCCGTTTCGTTTCCACGAGATTGCCACGCCGAACAAGTCGGCTCGCAATGACAAAGTTTTTGGGTTGCGCCCGAAACGAAAACTTATTCGGAGCGTACTTATAAACGGAATGTGCGACTTCAAAGACGGAACACGAGCCGCAACGGCGGCGAGCAAATAAGTGCCGAGCTTGACGGTTGTACGAGAATGCGTGGCACTGTGTTGCGCAAGCCGCCACGCAGGCGAAGTGGCATAATAAGGGGATGATACCTATCTATGCGAGTGCCGACTGTCTTCCCCGCGAGCGACGGATAATTTTGTAGAGAAAGCACTCTATACGAGTGGTGGAAGAAATACCGGCGCGGACCGGAAAGATGGGGCAATTCTATTTAGGGTTTCAAACGCTCACCCTTTGTAGAGCCGAGAACTTATAAAAAACTTATCGGGCGCAATTGTTTTTTCTTTTCGCTACGCTAGATCCTTCGACTACGCTCAGGATGACAAGGAGAAATTGATACTTTATGCGCCCGAAACGAAAAGTTGTTTTGAATGGCTTACAAATTTTGTCTGTCGAAAGTGCATTTGCGTATTTCCCTTGACAGTAAATTCTTGGCGTACTACAATAGCAACGTAGCAAATATCTATTCTTTGGGTGGGTTATCCCAACCGGTGGTGATGCCGTTTTCAAGCGGACAAGTCCAACAGCCCCAACAGCCGATGCGGTGAGATTCCGCAACCGCCTGTAAAGTCAGACTGGGAAGGAGTAGTATGCGTTCGCTTTTGCGTGCGCTCGTTTTCCTTCTCCGAACAAAAACGGAGATTTTTTTATGCAAAACAATCAAAAAGGCAAACTTTCAATCAAATTTGTCGCCTACACGGGTCTTATGACCGCAATCGTTTACGTTTGTACGCTCATTGGCGTGTCAACGCCTGTTGCAAACTTCAACATAGGCGACAGTGCAATTCTCATAACGGCGGCGATGTTCAATCCGCTCACGGCAATGATAGCAGGCGGATTGGGCGCGTTCCTTGCCGACCTTACGACATATCCTGCAACAATGCTCTATACGCTGGTTATCAAGGCAATCGAAGGTCTTGTGGCGGGCATAGCGTTCACTTTCATCTACAAACGCTTTGACAAAATCGAAAATCCGACAAAAAAAGACGTCGCTCTCAAAATCGTCTTTGCGACAATCACATGCGTGTGTTGCACGGCGTTTATGGCGGCAGGCTATTTTGTGTGCAAAGCGTTTATGTACGGCACAATGGAATCCGCGCTTACGTCACTGCCAAAAAACATTGTCCAAGCACTTGTTTCAACGCTTATCGCAATGCTTGTGATGTATGCCGCGCGCCTTGAAAAAGTGCGACCGAAAACGCAACTTGTCTTGAAGGCTCAAAAGCAAGATAACGCCCAGACGCAAGACGAAAACCCCGTTGTGACTGAAACCGAGAATGCCCAAGGCGAGAATACGCAAACCGAAGCGGAAGAAGTCGATACGCAAGAGAAACAAGAGCAAATCGAGCAATAAAAGGAAAGCAACAACTTAGATATTTGTAATCAACAAAAAAGACACGCAGCGAGCGTGTCTTTTTTTGTGACCGATTTGGTTTCATTTTGGTTTTTATTTGTTTTGTCTTGAAGGTTGCAGATTGCGCACAAGAGCCGAAAGAGCGTGGCTTTGTCGCAATCGGCGGATCTTGCGGTTTTATTCAAGCAAATTGTCGTAGATAATGGAATAGGTGGTGGAAGCCTTGTCAACCCAGCTCTTGTAGAGATATTTGGCAAGTTGGCGGTTGGCGACGACGAGTTTTAGCTCCATAAGGGTGGTGATGTCGTTGTTGATGCGCATGATCACGGTGTACGTGCCGTCCGCGTTTTTGGAATAGTCGCAGAAATAGGACTGACGTTTCTTGAAACGCATGCGGTTGTCGCGCGCATACTGCACGATTTCGTCACGAATGGATGAAGGGATGCGGGTGAAGAACAGCGACAAGCAGCTCACGCCGTCTTGGGTGATGTTGAGCATATCGCTCTTGGGCAAGCGGTATACGAGATTGGTGTCGAGCAATTCGGCAAGATACTGCTTGCATTCCATATAGGTGAGCCAGTTGTTGTCGGCAGAACAGATGTCGAGCAAAGTGGTTTCGGCAAGGGGAATCGCCATCTTGTCGAACACGAAAAGAATGACAAGTTTTTGCACCTTGCTGTCGAGAGATTGATTGGCACCGAACTGTTCTTGAACGTAATCCATGCTTTACCCACAAAATGATAGCCGTGACGGAATTGCCACACACAAATACGGTACACGGCTTGGTTGTTCAATATTACAACGAAAGGAAGAGTTTTTCAAGCGTAAAAGCAAAAAAAATGTCGAAATACAAGTTGTGGTGCTTTGGCGGTGAACGATACACAACAAAAAACAGGAAGATTGTGGAACAACTCGGCAAAATGCGTTTTGGTATTGACATTGATTTTGTATTCGTGTAATATTGTAGATGTATAACAATGCGCCCATACGCGCGTATACGTGTATGAGCGCACATCACCAAAACCCGAGGTGGAATTTATGAGAAATAGCAACAGAAAGAAAAGTGTATTGCTCAACGCAACGAGATTGTTCGTATTGGCGTTGTGTTTCACGATGGTGTTCGCGTTTGCGTTGACAAGCGGAAACATCGGCGGAATAAACGATAGAATCGCGTCTGCCGATGCGATTTCCGGGCGCCTGTATGCCAAAGACGTTTATCGTTCCGGTATTACACCAGATGATTATGCATTATCCGCATTTAGAACAGGTTTTGAAAGTATAATGCGTAAGGGTTCTGCATATAAGTCGGAGTGGAATATAGGAACGGTTGAGTTTTTTGATTTTGACTATAAAATTACCGATATTACATACAATTCCGAAAAGGGTAAAATTTTAAGCGGCGACGGCTCAAGTGAAGACTATAAGGATTTGTTGCAAATAACCAAACGCAAAGATGCAAGCGATGGTTTGGGTGGTGGCCTTTTTAGTGCGCCACTGGATGGCAATGACTCTCTGTCAATGGTTTTCAATTTAGCATTGCCGGAGTATCTCTTTAATCTTATCTCGACTAACGAAGAATACAAATTGACATTTGATGCACAAGTTGATGTTTCAAAAGGCGAAAGAATAGACAAGCTTAGTTGGCAAAGAGCGTGTGCAAAAATTGCAACGTCTTCAACTCCTTTGAGCGCAATAAATGCAGACCATAATTCTCAAACGGGAGCAACGGTAGGCGGTGGAAAGAAGGGGGAGTACGGATATAAATACAATGACACTTCACAAGGAAGTTGGAAGAATAGTACAATATCTTTTACCGGTCTAACACTCAACCGTGCAACTCCAAACATATATGTATGTATAGGTGTCGGCGAGTCGAGTGGTGATTGTACAGTAGCGTTTAGAGGACTTAAACTGACAAATGTTAAACTTGTGCGTGTGAATACCGCTGATTCTGCAACGGTTACAAGGGTAGATGGTGCTGCCCCTGTTGTGGAAAGTCAATATAAAGATACGGTGCAAGATACATTCTATCCGTATAGAAAAGATACGACATCATCTTCCGATTGGCCGGTCTGGTATGAATCTATAGAAAAAAAATTATCTTCACATGTTGATAGTGTTGTTAACGGCGAAGGTAAAATGTATTCGTACACAAATATTCTGAAAAATGGAGAGAATGGCAGCGCACAATACTATAAAAGCTCAAAAATAACATATATCGACGCATATAACTACCTTCCCGGTGTTTATGCTGAAGTTGAAGATTTTAATAATGGTATTGATGGCACAAATGTGCAAACAATGGATAACATGCTGGCTGATGATATAAATATCAATTATGCAGCCGGAATTAAGCGGGTTACGGTTGGTGATAAGTATATTGATATGGATGCCGAATCTCCAATTGAAGCTGCTGTGTTTAATCTATACGACATTGCAGTAGGACAAGGTATTGGCAAAAACATTTACGTCGAAGGAGAAATAGTAGGGTGGGCTTATGTCCATAAAATAAATCGTGCAAAGATAAGCGTTTCCACATATATATATAAAAACGCAAGAATTTCTACCGAAGTCGCCGATTACGGAGATTATAACAATAGGACAACTATCGACTATAAAGGTATCGATAATATTGCTCCCGACAGCAATGTCAACACAGGCACATCCATTGTCGGCAGCGATTTCTTGAAATCGAGCGCAGACGCTCTTGCGTGGCTCAGACAAAGCAAGTTGAGCGCGGACGCAAGCATCAAGATCAATGAAGACGATACCTCTGCGGGATTTTCTCCTTATGTCTGGTTCTACACCGTGGACAAAGCTCCCAACCTTGACTTGCTCAATGCGTCGACTATCATGTCGTTCAACTCGTTTGCAGACATCAAGGCGGCGGGCATCAAGCCCATTGCGCTTGGAGAGATAAGCTCGTTTGACTATGACTTTGTCGAGGGCAAGGCAAAGAGTTACGGCTCAAAGAGCTATGACCAAGGCAACCCGAGTTCTATGACAGGGGCTGTGACGGGACACGGATATTATAGATTCAACTTCTACATATTCGACCTTGCGGGCAACAAGGGCGGAGTGCAATCTTTCTATGCAAAGGTTGACTATGACACTCCCACCTACAACTTGGATTTGTCCTACATCAACAAAAAGAACGAAAACGTCACCATTTCCGCCGAGCAAAACGGCGCATGGGCAACGGGCAAGACCACGTTGAAACTCACGCTCACGGGCGGCGGTTTCTCGGGTTACACTCTCGTGTTTGAAGACGCGGGCGCGGTGCATACTCTCGTTGTGGACGGCGAAGGCGAGTTTGAAGGCGCAAACTACGTCGGCAAACTTGTCAAATATCATTCCACCAACTCGGCGGCGGCTCAGGCGGACGGCAACAGTATTGTCATCCCCATCGAGTCCAACTTGCAAAAGACCACTGTGGCCGTCACGTACGAAGTGGTTGAAGGCAAGAGCGTGTTCACGTTTGTGATCGACACCAACGTCAACGTGGCATGGCTGACAACATTCACGGCGTACGCAGGTCAATACGACAGCGCGGAAGTCGTGGAACAACAAGACGTGGCTGTGTCCTATTTCAACACCGATTGGAAGGGCGGCGTCAAGGTGCTTATCGACTCGACCGCTCCGCAAAATCCGCTTTTGAGCGACAGCGTGGACGCGCTTGACACCTATCTCAATTCGTTGGGCGGCAACTACACTGCGCTCCCCGACAGAAGAGTGTGGTACACCGACGCATACAGGGGCTATACGGTGGATCTCGCATTCAGCGATGACATCGTCAACAGCGACTATGCAAGCGGCATCACCGTATTCTACGGCATGAAAGTGGTCAAAAATCTTGCCGAACTTCAAGCTTTGGGCTTGCTGGACATCGAAAGCAAGTATGCGGACTTCAAGGCAACGGACGATTTGCACGCTTATTTCGACAGACTCAACACCACCAACGGCTCGGCTCTTGACGGAGATCAAACCGCTCTCAATCTTGATCTTATCACAAGCAAAGAAGCAGGTATGCGCGTTGTGTACACGTGGGCTGTTGACCAAGCGGGCAACGTGTCCGGTCTTGGCGTGTACTACGTGCTTGCGGACGCAAACAACTACACCGTTTCGTCCATAGTGAAGGCAAATTCCGCACTCGGCTCGACTGCAAACATCGCTCAAACAGACGTTGACGGCAATCCCGCAACCCAATTCAAGCGCGGTCAAACCGTCAACTTCAACATCGGCATCGAAGACGGCTACGTGCCTTTCAAGTTTGTCAAAAACGACAAGACTTCCACCGTCTTGCTTGAAAACTATTTGCAAAACAAGCGTTTCGCTCTCGCAAACGAAGACTTTGCAGGCTTTGTGACGTTCAGCGAAACGGACGTGAGCAACGTGCAATACGTCATGGACGATCCCAACTCCCTTGACAATCTTGCAAACACCGTGTTTGAACTCTCGCACAGAAAGGTCGTGACATACACCGTCACCAACACGAGCGTTGCGTACACCGCAAAAGAAACCGTCGTGCCGCTCTCATTCTCGGACGTCAAGTCCAAAGCGGCTTTCGTGTATCGCTTTGTGGATAATCTCGGCAACGAGCTTTATCTCAAAGAAGACGGCACAACCACCACTTTGGCAGAGGAAGCCAAGCTCGGCGCGGACGGCAAACCCGTGTATTTCGTGCCTGTCAAGCCCGGCGAATACAAAGTCAACATCTATATCCCCAAGGACAACGACAGCTACGTCACCGACGATTTTGCAATGGACGAGAGCGGCAATCAGACTTTCACCGCAATCGCATACAGCATAATCAAGGGTAGAGCGACTATCTCGGCAAAAGCGTCCACAAGCGCGTACGGCTCGAAGATCATGCTCGAATATGACGTGGAAGGCATCGCAAAAGAAGACATGGCAAGCGAAGGCATCAACGTTTCGCTGGTTCTCAATATCCAAGATTTCGATCCGAACAAGGTGTATTCCATCGGATCGTACACCATCGTCAACAACGTCAACTATGACGCAGTCGAAAACTACATCGTGACGTATTTGAGCAACGAACACGTCATCACTGCGCGCCAAATCACCGTCCACACTTGGGAAAACAGCAAAAAGTACGGCGATTCCGATCCCGAATTTGTCTTCGGCGTTGGCGCAAATCAATTTGCCTACACCACCGCAAGCGTTGAAAGCGTGCTCAACGAAATCTTCGGCGCAGGATACGAGCAAACGGGCGTCGAAACGCTTGACGGAGAAAACTTCTATCTCTACAAAGCAGGAGACCGCATTTCAAGACAAACCGGCGAAACCGTCGGCGAATACGAGTTTAATGCGGACTCCGCGCTCTTTGACGTTGACAGCAACTACGTCATCACAATCCAAAACAATCAACACTTCAACATCATCAAGAGAAAAGTGGTCATTGACGCAAGCGGTCAATTCTCCGTGTTGCCTTTCGGCTCCACTCCCGATCCGAGCGCAATTGTTCCATCCTACACGATCGCCGCAGAAGACTTGCACTTGCAAGACGAGATCGCAGCTATTGTCAGCGGCAAGCTCTCTCTTGCAGCCGACGGTACAGACATAAGCGGAAGTGTCGCAAACTACTCTCAAGCAATCAAATACGCCGTGCTTCTTGCAACGGCGCAAAACGTCAACATCAACGTCACTCTCGGTGAAAATGCGGAATATATCATCTACGTCACCGAGCAAAACGCCGTTGTCGTCAAGGTCAAAGACGGCGTGAAATTCGAGTTTGTCTACGGCATCCAATGGAACAACGCAACGACAATCACGTTTGACGCAACCAAGTTTGACGTGACGGGCAAGAACGCGGGCGAATACGACAATATCACCTGGACGGCAACCATTTCCGCAGGCGAAACGCTTGTCAATGCAGGCAGCTATACCGTCAAGTTTGAAAATGCCAAACTCGTCAAAGACGGCGCAGAACTTGCCGACAAAGTGTTTGTGGAAAGCACCACAGCGGTGGTCAATCCCGCAACCGTGGTTGTCAAGCCCACAAGCACCGCAACCCAAAAGACCTACGGCGAGCCTGAAAGCGTGTTCGGCATCGGATTTGGCATCGCAAGCGTCAACAACGTGACAAGCGGCTCTTATGCAGGCAAGACCTTTGACGAGATCAAGTATCTCATCGACGGCACGTTTGCAAGAGCAAGATATGCCAAGAGCGGCGATTTGCGTTGGCTCGGCAGCCGCTATGACGACGCAACCGACAGCACGGGCGTTGTGGCTCTCCCGTCCGCAGACGGCGATTATTACGGCTATGCCGTAAACTCCGCGTTCAAGTCTTCGGACAGAAACTTTGTCGTGGTTGCGCAATTTGACGCGGCGGTTCGCTTTGTGGTCAATCCCAAGGCTCTTACGCTCCACACCAAAGACATTGTCGGCGTGAGCAAAGTGTATGACGGCACAACGGCGGTCAACTACGGCTCAACCAAGGTGTACGACTTTGCAAGCATGCTCGCAATCGCAAGCGACGACGTGTATCTCACCGTCAGCGCGCAATACAACAAGGTCGGCTCGCCCAGCAATATAGAGAGCGCAAGCATCATTCTCAAATCCTTGGCTCTTGCAGGCGACAAGGCGCACAACTACGTGATAGCATCCGTTGTCAATGATGCAATCGGCGCGCAAGTCAACGGACTTGACGCAAACACAACGTACGATTTTGCCGACGTTGAGCAAATCGAAATCGTCAGCGTCAACGGCACAAGCGAGCTTATCTACATCATCAACGGCATCATCGGCGTTGTAAAGAGCGATATCACCATTGAAAAACAATACGACAAGACGCAAGACCTCACCATAAATCACGTGTCTATCGCATCCACTCAAAACGAGCAGGGCATCGGCACAAAGATGCTCGCAGGTGCGCTTGAAAACAAGAAAGCGCAAATCATCGCAATCGAAAGCGGCAAGTTCTCGGGCGTCAACGTCAGCAGCAACTACGTTGTCAACGTCACCTTGTTCTTCGTCTTCGGCGATGAAACCGACAAGATCAAAATCGAAACGGACGGCATCTACGATCAACCCGACGTGGAAGTCACCAAGGACGTCATCAACGGCGTGAAGGGCATCAAGGTGAAACTCACCAATATGTCCGCTTCCATCACCAAACGCGTGCTTGACGAAAACAGCTTCGAGTCTATCTCGGCTGTGGACAGAGATTACAACGCAACCGACATCGTCAACATGAACTACACCTTCAAACAAGGCGCGCTTGTTGAAGGGGACACTCCCGCATCTGTCGGACTTAGACTCATGGGCGTGAGCGCAAGCAGCAACGCAGGCAACCACAACGTCACCGTGGCGGATTTGTCCGCTTCCAATGACAGTGAGCACACGTTTGTGTCGGACGGCAACTATACGGTTAATGTTGACGCACTCAACACCTACTATTCCACAAAGAAAGTGAAAGTTACGATCGCAAGAGCAAAACTCATGCCCAACGTCACTTTCGTGGCAAAAGAATACGATGCAAAGACTTCCGTTGCAGTGACAAAGAATGCGGGCAACGACTTTACAACGGCTCAATTCGCAGTCAATCTCAACGAGGAGTTGAAACACTTCTCTTATGACGCAAGCAAGGTCAGCTACGTTCTCTCAACCAACGGCGTGCCCGATGCAAACGTCACCGCAAACGAGATGCACAACGTGCTTGTCAGCGGCATGGAAGTGAAGGTGGAGGCAGGATACGAATCCTTGCTTGCAAACTATCAGATTTACGGCTCGAGATACAACGCTCTTGAAGGCTACAACACTGTCGGATCGGTCATAAGCGGAGTCATTGCGGACTACGAAATCATCGAGGCGGCAAAAGTCACCAAGAAAGTCATCTCTCTCGTTCAACAAGACTTTGACATCAAAGACAAAGTGTATGACGGCACGACGAGCGCAGACATCACAATCAAACTGCAAGAAGGCAGAGTGGTGCTCGGACACGAGAAACATCTCGAAGTGGAAGTGAGCGGCACGTTTGCAAGAAAGCAAGTCGGCACAAACATCAACGTCAAGATCGACAACGTTGCTCTCAAAGCGATTGACGATATAGGCGCAAGCATCATCGGCAACTACGAGCTGAGAAGATACAACGGCACGACCAGCGCAAATATCATCGAAAGACCTGTCGTCATCGACGCGGATTTGGGAAGCAGAGTGTACAACGGCACTCCCAACGTGTCAAAGGGCAACATCAAGTATACGCTTGACGGCATCATGCCCGAGGAAGTTGACAACTACAACGTGCAGACAAGAAACAACGCATACTACTTTGACAAGAACGTCGAAGTCGTGCGCGACGCATCCGGCGCAGTCATCTATGACGCATACGGCAACTCCACCGTGCGTGACAAACGCGGCACGGCGTACAACCCCACTCTCACCAACAAAACAGAAAAATATATAAATTATGTATTAGTATATGGTGTAAACAAAATAATAAGCGGCAAGAAAGTCCTTGCATACGACGATGCAGACGGCAGACACTTCGGCGCACCCGCAAGCGGAGCGGCAGTCACCACTTATTATTACGCTCTTGAAACCGTCCAGAAATACGTGCTTGTTTCAGACACTGCAAAACTTGACGCGGCAAAGGCGAAAAACAAGCTCGTTGGCTACTTTGTGACGGACAAGTTGCAAGCGGCATACTTTGTGACAAACGACTATACAGGCGAGATCAGCGGCACAACCGAAACTCCCGTCCCGTACGTTGAGGCAAAGGGCAGAATCGAGCAAAGAAGCGTATACATCGCGGCAAACGGCATCAAGAAAGTGGACGGATCGACGGCGTATGAGAAAGAGTACGACGGCACGACCAAATTCTACGGCACTTTGCAAGGCGCAACGCCCGCCGAAACGGACGCATTCTTCTACGAGGCAGGCAGCGTTGCAAACGTCATCGGCACAGACAAAGTCACAATCAAAGACGTGTCCGCTCAATTTGACAGAGCAGGTACGGACGCACTCTACGTTGTGTTCTCCGTTTCGGGCATCGAGGGCGAAGACGCATACAACTACACCATTGCAAGCGACAAACCGTCAACCGTCAATTTGACGGCAAAAATCGTCAAACGCAGCGTCACGGCGGCTCTTGAAGACGGCGAGACGGCGTACGGCACAAGTCTTGCAAACGTGGGCGGCAAGGTGAACTACACGCTCGGCGGATACGCCCTTACGCTTGACGGCAATTCGTTCTATATGAACTTCAAGCAATATCTCGTTGCAGTCGGATTCTTGACGGACGAAACCGCAACAGTTGCGGCGGCGGACGAAGCGTTTGTCAAACAACTCTATGGCAACACCTACAACTTCCTTGACAATCAATTTGTCAAAGCAGGGGATGCCGAAGTTGGCGAATATATCCGTCTTGGCGGCACGAAGAACGACACGATAAGCAATCTTCCCAAGCCCAAAGCCGTGTTCTCCGCAACAAAGCCCGGCAGCGGAGCGGTGGCAACGTCCTACATGCTTACAAACGGCAGTGCAAAGAACTTTGCATTCGCGCCCAAATACACGGGCAACTCCCCGGACGGCACTTCGAGCAAACTGACGGTTGTCAAGAAAGACTTGTACGTCGTGACGGTGGGTATCTCCTACACAAAGACCTACGGCGGGGCAGATCCTACCGTGGAATTGCGCTATCTCGACTCTCTCGGCAAAGACGGCATCGTTTCGGGCGAGACTTGGACTTCCGTGTTCAAGATCGGCTCTGTCGATTATAGACCTGTCGTGAAACTTGCAATCTACAACAGCAAGACCGGCACAATCACCGATGCCGACAAATACGCGCTCATCTCTCGCAGACCGGCAGGCGACACCACAAGCAAGGCTCTCGGCGAAAACGAGTATTACGTATTCTATCTCGCAGCTCCTAACGGCGTTGAATATGCCAACATCATTGCCAACTACAACGTCATTCTCGGCGGACAAAACATCAAAGCCAACGCGGCTGTCAACGCAGACGGCAACCCCGTCGTCGATGCGGACGGCAAAGCGGTGCTGAGCTTTGTCTATGACTTTGCAAGCGTTTCCATGCAAGCAAAAGCGTCAACTCTTGAAATCACGCTCCCCGCATTGAAGGGTATCAGCGTTGCTTCCACCGAAAACAACTACGTTTACACTGTCGGCAAGGACGGCAAGGGCATCAACAGAGTTTATGACGTGTTGCAGGGCGAGACGGACAAGGACGAAGTCACCTACGTCAAGGTTGTGGACGGCGTGGAAGTGGAATCCGAGGCTGTCAACGCAGGCGTGCATGAAGGCGTCATCAAGGTCAAACGTTTCGTCAAAGTGGACGAAGGCGACACCAACGGCTACTTCATCGTGTGGACGAGCGGCGAAACCCAAGTCAAGATAACCATCGAAAAGGCGAGCGTTGCGCTCAAAGCCAACAAGATGAGCGAATACTACAACGGCAAAGAACACGTCTACGTGACAAGCGGCATAAACAACAAGATCACAAGTGACGTTGCTCTCAGCGACAAAGACGTCACGGTCGGCTATGAGCTGTTTGACGGCAAAGACTACTCCAAGGTCACCAAGGTTGTCAACGCAGGCACGTATCGCGTGACCATCTCGCTCTCGGACGAGTTCTTGAAGCTCAATCCCAACTACAAGCCCGAGTCCGTGCAAACCACGCTCACCGTCATCCGCGCGATCGTCAACGTCACCTTCAACATCAACGAAGGCGAGTATGACAAGACCAGCGAGACGCAAAACGGCGCAACCGTCACCAAGATCTCGACGACTTACGACAAAGAAAGAATTTACGACGTCGCATACACCGTCAAGATGGACGACAGATGCAACGATGCGGCAATCGCAATCGGCAACGCGGACACCAAACTCGAGTGGAACAAAAACATCGAAAGCGCAGGCAGATACGCATTCTCCGTGGTGCTCGACTCCGAAGGCAAACTTGCCGCCAACTACAACTTTGTCGGCGCAAGCGGAATCCTTGAACTCACCGCAACCGAACTTGACGCAGGTGGCAACCAAGTCTCGTTCACGGGCGGCGGCGTTGTTGCAAACAAGCTCGTTGTCAAAGAAATCAAGTCTTCAAGCGTGCTCGGCAGCGATATGTCCTATCTCGAAGCAATCGAACAATACGTCGCAATCTTGTCCAAACAAGCAGGATTGAAGAACAATGCGCAAGTCGCGGCAGTGCTCAGACTCGGCTTCTATCTCGACAATCAACTTGTCAACTCGGTCGGAAATGAGGCAACCGTCACCGTCAATCTCCCCTCGCAAGTTAAGAACATGAAGGGAATTGCCGTATACACCGTCACCGAGCAAGGCGGACTTAAAAAACTCACCGACTACAAGGTTGACAACGGCAAACTCACCTACAAGACCGATTATGTCAGCGGCATCGTCTTTGTTGACGTCACCCCGCAATCCATCGCGCCTTGGAAGGTTGCCACCATCGTCTGTGTCGTGTTGGCAGTTGCAATCATTGTGACGGTGTGTGTTGTGGGAACTATAATTCGCAAACGCCAACTCAAAAACTCGTAAAGCGCGCTAAATAGCGCCTAACTTCGTCAGGCACGGCTTGCCCCAAAATCACGTACGCATTTGTACGTTGGGTTTTGGTTCAAGCCGTGCCTTTCTTGTTATGCATCTATTTATCGTGCTTTATGCAATTAACAGTAGCATCCGATTTCGCGCTCTTCATCTAAATCACGAGTTTTTGCACGATAAAATAATTTATATCAATTTTCTATTCGGGTGTGGGTGTCCCACCCTCAATTATTAATTATTAATTATTCATTTATTTCTCCAATCGCATTTGTGAAACAATAAAATCAATTTAATATACGCAAACGAAAATTTTTGTCCTTGAAAAAAAAATTGGGGTGGTGTATAATATATTCATCTATTGGCAAGGAGTTTGCTTATGAAGGTGGCAGTTGGTTGCGATCACGGCGGTTTTGTGCTAAAAGACGCGGTGATCGGCACGCTTGAAGAGCTCGGTGCGCAGGTTGTGGACTTTGGCACGTATTCCACGGAGTCTGTGGATTATCCAGTATACGGCAAGAAAGTGGCGGACGCTGTGGCGAGCGGAGAGTGTGATTTGGGTGTCGTGATGTGCGGCACGGGCATTGGCATTTCCATTGCCGCAAACAAGGTGAAAGGTATTCGCGCGGCGGTTGTCACCAACGAGTTTATGGCGGAGATGACAAGACGCCACAACAATGCAAACGTCATTGCGCTTGGCGGCAGAGTTATCACTCCCGAAGAAGCGAAGGTGCTTGTCAAGGCTTGGTACACCGCTCAATTCGAGGGCGGTAGACATCAAAAACGCATCGATATGATCACCGAGATCGAAAACGAACAAAAATAAGATTATGATAGACGATATTTTGAAAGAAATCAGGGATGCCGAAGACAAGGCCGACGGCATCATAAAGGACGCCAACCAAAAGGGCAAGGAAATCGTTGCAAAAGCCGAGAGCGACGCTCACAATCAAAAGAGAGCCACGCTCAAAGAGTGCAAGGAAGACAGAAAACTTGCAGTGGACAAGGCAAACGCAAACGCGCTTTTGAAGAGAGAAGACATTCTCAAAAAGGGCAAAGTTGCCGCCGACAAGGTGGTTGAAGACAAAAAAGCGGACGTTGAAAAAGCGTCGGACGAGCTTGTTCATGCGTTGCTTGAAAAGTATTGCCCCGCTTGCGAGTGACAACTTTTGTTTGCCTGCTCGTCAAACGAAAACGAATATAATATGTACGTGCGCACGTACGCACGCGTGAAAGTATGATTGTTGAAATGAAAAAGTTGGTGCTTATTGCGCACCGACAAGACAGACACAAATTGTTCAGGGCTTTGCAACGTTCCAAGAACGTTGAGATTGCGCGCACTCACGACATCGAAAACACGGTGCGTCTTGACAATTCTGCATTTTCCGATGATATAAAAGTTCAGCTTTCGCGCATAGATTTTGCGTTCAAGTATCTCAAAGAACAGAAAAAGGTCGCTGAAAAACTTGCAAAAGTGACCGAAAAGAGCGAACATCCCTACATTTACACCCCAATCAAGACTCCTGCCGTCAGCTCGATTGCAAGGATGAGTTTTGATGATTTTGACCTTATCGGCACAAAAGAAGTGGAGCTTATGGCAAACGTTGCCGACCTCGAAGAGCTCTGCGCGCGCCAAAAAGAGATTGTTTCCATCCAACAAAAGCTGAAAGACGAGATTACGATGCACAAGATGTTCGCCTCCTTGCGCAAGCCGTACTCCTTCTACAAAGACGGAGAGAGAGCGGTTGTCATCGTGGGCTACGTGCCTTCGCAAAACACGGCTGCGCTGCAAAAACTCGCCGATGAGAGCGAGCTTGCTTGCGTTGAATTGCTCCAATCGGAAAAGGTGCAATCCTTTGTTGCTATTGCGCACAAGTCAGTTGCGGACGAGTTTGTGTCCGCGCTGCAATCTCTCGATTTTGTCAGAGTCAATCTCCAAAACGATCAAACTCCGCTTGAAAACATCAAGAAACTCAAGGCGCAAATCGTCAATCTCGAAGAAGAATCCGCCGAGCTCACCACTCGCGCACTCGTCAAAGAGATTTATATTGCCGATTTCAAGGCACTTTATGACTACTATCTCGTAAAATTGCAAAAAAACACCGCGCTTGACGGCTTTGCGACCACAAAAGGCAGTTTTGTGATGGAGGCGTGGTATCCGAAAGAATACGAAGAAGAGCTGAAAGCGACGCTTGAAGGCGTGAGCGACACGATGGTCTATGAGTTCAGAGAGCCCGAAGAAGACGAAGTCGTGCCGACGTACGTGAAAAACAGCAAGTTGGTTGAGCCTTATCAGGACATCACCAACATGTACAGCGCGCCCAACTATTTCTCGGATATAGATCCAAACCCCGTGATGTCGGTGTTCTATTTCTTGCTGTTCGGCATGATGATAGCCGACGCTGCATACGGCATTTTGCTTGCGCTTGGCGCATTCATTGCATACGCGGTGAAAAAGCCCGTCCCGGGCAAGGGCAGACTGCTCATCATCATCGGCATGGGCGGCATCTCCACAATCGTGTGGGGCGTGATATTCGGCGGCTGGTTCGGGCTTGATATATCGGGCACGTTCCTTGCCAAGATACAGCTCATTCAACCGCTCGAAGGCAACGGACCGCTGTATCTGCTCGGTATATCGTTTGCGCTCGGATTTGTGCATATTCTTGTGGGTATGTTGATGAACGCAATCAACCTTATCCGCAAAAAAAGAGTGCTTGACGCGCTTTGCGAAGTGGGCACTTGGTATATGATCTTTGCAGGATTGATTATGTTTGCGCTCTCGCTCCTTTTCTTCAAGGGCAATGTTGCTCTCAAATATACGGGCATCGGCGTGGCGGCGGCAGGCGCGTTCTTGTTGGTGCTCTCGGGCATCCGCGGCAAGAAGGGCGCAAAGAAGATTCTCGGATTCTTCGGCGGCTTTGCAAAACTTTATGACGGCGTCAACATTCTCTCGGACATCCTGTCCTACGCGCGCTTGTTCGGTCTCGGACTTTCGGGCAGCGTCGTTGCGCTTGTTGTCAACCAAATCTGCCAAGTGGTGCTGGGATTCTTCCCGCAAGGCTCGGGCGTGATTGCAATCGGATATATCCTTTGCGTGCCGATTTTCATCGTCGGACACCTTTTCAACATCGCAATCTCCACGCTCGGCGCGTACGTGCATAACTGCAGATTGCAATATATCGAATTTTACGGCAAATTCTACGAAGGCGGCGGACACGTGTTCATGCCTTTTGGAAACAATACAAAATATACATACTTGGAAAAGTAGGAGGTATCAATATGGGCAACTTATCAACTGGAACGTTTATCGCTCTCGTCGGCGCGGTGCTTGCGGCGGCAATGGCGGGTATCGGTTCTGCAATCGGCGTCGGCGTTGCCGGCAAAGCGGCTGCAGGCGTTACGAGCGAAGACCCCGATAAATTTTCAAAGTGCCTAGTGTTGCAACTCTTGCCGGGTACTCAAGGTATCTACGGCTTGCTCGTTGCGTTTTTGGTGTTTGTAAAGATCGATCTTTTCGGTGATATGGCAAGACTTTCCGTCAGCGGCGGCCTTGGCATCTTTGCGGCATGTCTTCCTATGGCGATTGTCGGCCTTGTGAGCGCGCTTTATCAATCAAAAGTGGCTTGCAGCGGCATCGCGCTTGTTGCAAAACGCCCCGAAGAAAGCGGCAAAGCAATCATTCTCACCGTTATGGTTGAAACCTACGCGGTTTTGGCACTTCTCGTTTCGTTGCTCGGCGTCATGATGCCGAAGATCGAAAGCCTTCTCGAAGTCGCCGCAAGCGCAGTGCCGATTGGCTGATAAACTATGTCTAAAGAAGCAATAATCGACAAAATTTTGTCGGACGCAAATCTCAAAGGCGACGCGATAATCGGCGAGGCGAACGGAAAAGCGGACGAAATCATTTCTCTTGCGGCAAAGCAGTGCAAAGACTATTTGTACCAAAGCAAGACGGAAATCGACAGACTCACGCTTGAAATAGACGAACGCTCTCGCTCGGTTGCCGAGCTCGACGCAAGAAAGCTCATGCTTGCGGCAAAAACGCAAGTGCTTGACAGCGTGTACGCAAAAACGCTCGAAAAGTTGAGAAATCTCGACAAAGAGCAGTACGGTGCACTCATTTTCGCCATGCTCGAAAACGCAAAAGACGGCGACGTGGTGATTATCTCAAAAAGAGAAAAGGATATTGTCACCAAGCAATCTCTTGCGGATTTTGCAAAGAAGAAGGGCATAAAACTCACTCTTGCGGACAAATTCGGCGATTTTGACGGCGGCGTCATAATAAGCGAAAACGGAGTTGACAACAACTTTACGCTTGACGTTGAAGTGTCTATCTTGAGAGAGCAAACGGAAACGAAAATAGCAAAGGAAATCTTCGGCTGATATGTCAAACAAATTTGTCTATCAAAACGCGCAAATAAAGAGCAGAGAAAGCAAGCTACTCACCCTTCAGGCAGAGCAGCGGCTTTTTGACGCTCAAAACTTGCCCGACGCTTTGAAGGTGCTTGTCGAGCTTGGCTATGGCAGCGGAGCGGACGCGGACGGAGTTGACGCGATTTTTGAAAAGGAAGAAGAAAATCTCTTGGCTTTGCTCAACGAGATGAACGTGGACGGCGCACTTGACGCTTTTTATGCCGACAACGATTTTCTCAACCTAAAAACCGCGCTCAAAGCGTATGCGACAGGCTCGAAGGGTGTGTATTTGCCAAGCGGACTTGTCAAAGTCGAAGACATAATCCTTGCCGTCGAGACGGACGATAGCTCGGCTGTTTTTGCACAAATGAAGAGCGCGATCGAGCTTGCAAAACCGCTCATTGCGGACGAAAAGGGCGTTGATCCGCGCAAAATCGATTGTATAGTGGACAAAAAGGCTTATGAGTACAAGCTGAAAGCGGCAAAGAAATGCGGCAAGACGGCAAAAGAGTATTTTGAAAGAAAGATAGATTTTGCCAACGTCGGCTCGTTTTTCAGATGTAGAAAGCTGCATTTGCCCGTTGACTTTTTCAAGGAAGGATTTATCGACGGCGGCAAGGTGAGCGTTGAAAAATACGAGAAGATATACGATTTGCCCCTTGACGCGCTTTGCGAGCTTTATAAAGGTACGCACGCCGAAAGGGAAGTCTTGTCCCTTGTCGAGAGCGGCAATATCGTTGCTTTTGAAAAGGAATCGGACGACGCATTGCTCAAAATCTGGAAGGACGAAGCGTCGGATATGTTTTCGGTTGCGCCTATTGTCAGCTATTATCTGACAAAGAAGACGGAACTTAAAAACGTGAAACTCATTGTTGCGGGCATCAAAAACAAAGTGCCCGAAAAAACCATAAAAGAAAGGATGCGTGAACTGTATGCATGACGGCTCGATAGCGGTTTTGGGCGATAAGGACTCCGTGCTTGCTTTCAAGGCGATCGGCCTTGACGTTTTCCCTGTTGAAAACGAGCAGCAGGCAAGAGATAAACTGCACGCTTTGGCAAGAAAATATTCCGTGATTTTCGTCACCGAGCAAGTTGCACAGCAGGCAAGCCAGCTCATAGAAAGGTACAAATCGCGTCCGTATCCCGTTGTCGTGCCCATTCCCTCGGCGGAAGGCAACATGGGACTCGGTATGCAAGGCATAAAATCAAACGTCGAAAAGGCTATCGGTGCAGATATTTTATTCGACAAAGAAGGTAAATGATGGAAACTGGAAAAATCGTAAAAGTATCCGGCCCGTTGATAGTGGCAGAGGGCATGGCGGACAGCAAAATGTATGACGTCGTGCACGTGAGCGACAAGCAACTTATCGGCGAAATCATCGAATTGCGCGGCGATCGCGCTTCCATTCAGGTCTATGAAGAGACAAGCGGCTTGGGCCCCGGCGAGAACGTGTATTCAACCGGCGCGCCCCTTTCCGTCGAGCTTGCTCCCGGTCTTATCGAAGGCATATACGACGGCATTCAAAGACCGCTTGCAAAACTCAAAGAAGTCGCGGGCGATCGTATCGAAAGGGGCGTTTACGTTCCTGCGGTGGATCACGACAAGAAGTGGAAATTCGAGCCGACCGTGGCTATCGGCGCAAACGTTGAATGCGGCACGGTGATCGGCACTGTGCAAGAAAACGTTCTTATTACGCACAAAATCATGGTGCCTTTCGGCGTGAAAGGCGTTGTGAAAGATATACTCAAAGGCGAATTTACCGTTGACGAAACGGTGGCTGTGGTTGAAACGGACAAGGGCGATGTGAACGTCACCATGCTCCAAAAATGGCCCGTCCGTAAAGGCAGACCGTATAGAGAAAAACTCTCTCCGAAAGCTCCGCTTGTCACGGGACAAAGAGTCATCGACACTCTTTTCCCGATTGCAAAGGGCGGAGTTGCGGCAGTCCCCGGTCCGTTCGGAAGCGGAAAAACCGTCGTGCAACACCAGCTTGCAAAGTGGGCGGACGCAGACATCATTGTCTACGTCGGCTGCGGCGAGCGCGGGAACGAGATGACTGACGTTCTCAACGAGTTTCCGACTCTTATTGACCCAAAGAGCGGTCAACCGCTTATGAAACGCACGGTGCTTATCGCAAACACGTCGGATATGCCCGTTGCGGCTCGTGAAGCGTCAATATATACCGGCATCACCATTGCGGAATATTTCAGAGATATGGGCTATTCGGTGGCAATCATGGCGGACTCCACGTCGCGTTGGGCAGAAGCTCTGCGTGAAATGAGCGGACGTCTTGAAGAAATGCCGGGCGAAGAAGGCTATCCTGCATACCTTAGCTCTCGTCTTGCCGAGTTCTATGAAAGAGCGGGCATGGTGAAGGTCTTGGGACAAGAAAACACCGTCGGCTCTATCACGGCAATCGGCGCGGTCTCGCCTCCGGGCGGCGACTTGTCCGAGCCTGTGTCGCAAGCAACTTTGCGTATCGTCAAAGTGTTCTGGGGGCTCTCGGCATCGCTTGCGTACAAAAGACATTTCCCTGCAATCGACTGGATTCAGAGCTATTCGCTCTACGCCGACAGAATGACGGATTGGTACGGCGACAACGTGGGGGACGAGTGGGTGAGTTTGCGCGCAAAGTGCATGCGTATCCTTCAAGAAGAAGCGCAACTCGACGAAATCGTCAGACTTGTCGGTATGGACGCGCTCTCCCCGCAAAACAGACTTACTATGGAAACGGCAAAGTCTATAAGAGAAGACTATTTGCACCAAAATGCGTTCCATGAAGTGGACACCTTCACGTCCCTTGAAAAGCAGGAATATATGCTCCGTCTTATTCTCACCTTTGACGAGCTTGCAAAAGACGCACTGGACAAGAGAGTGGACATCGAAGATATTCTCGCACTTGACGTGAGAGAGTCAATCGGCAGAGCAAAGTATATCCCCGAGACCGATATGCACAAATTTGACGATATTCTTGCGCAAATCCGCAGCGATATGCGCAATCTTACCGACGAAGGAGAAATCTGATGCTTAAAGAATACAACACCATTAGAGAAATTGTCGGGCCGCTTATGCTCGTTGAAGGCGTCGAAGGCGTCAAATACAACGAGCTTGTCGAGATAAGACAAGCCAATGGCGAAATCAGAAGCGGCAAAGTGCTTGAAATCAATCGCGACAAAGCTCTCGTTCAGTTGTTCGAGGCGTCCCAAGGCATAAAGATGGCAACTTCAAAAGCCAGATTCCTTGGACACGGCATTGAGCTCGGCGTGAGCGAAGATATGTTGGGCAGAGTTTTTGACGGTATGGGCAGACCCCGTGACGGCGGCGCACCCATTATCCCGGAGATGAAACTCGACATCAACGGTCAGCCCATCAACCCCGTTGCGCGCGACTATCCCAACGAGTTTATTCAGACGGGTATCAGCGCAATCGACGGCTTGAACACTCTCGTGCGTGGTCAAAAATTGCCCGTGTTCTCGATGTCGGGTATGCCGCACGCAGAACTTGCCGCTCAAATCGCAAGACAGGCAAAAGTCATCGGCAGCGACGCAAAATTCGCAGTCGTGTTCGCGGCAGTCGGCATCACGTTTGAAGAGGCGGACTTCTTCATCAGCGATTTCAGAAAAACGGGCGCAATCGAGCGCGCGGTTATGTTCATAAACCTTGCAAACGATCCGGCAGTCGAGCGTATCTCCACTCCGCGTATGGCGTTGACGGCGGCCGAATATCTTGCGTTTGAAAAGGATATGCACGTGCTTGTCATCACCACCGACATCACCAACTACGCCGAGGCTTTGCGTGAAGTCTCCGCCGCAAGAAAGGAAGTGCCGGGACGTCGCGGATACCCCGGTTATATGTACACCGACCTTGCAAGCATGTACGAGCGCGCAGGCAGAATCGTTGGCAAGAAAGGATCTATCACTCAAATCCCGATTTTGACCATGCCCGAAGACGACAAGACGCACCCCATCCCCGACCTTACCGGATATATCACGGAAGGACAAATCATCATCTCGCGTGAACTCTACAAGAAGGGCATCACTCCGCCGATCGACGTTTTGCCGTCGCTGTCACGTCTAAAAGACAAGGGCATCGGCAAGGGCAAGACAAGAGAAGATCACGCCGACACCATGAACCAGTTGTTCAGCGCATACGCCCAGGGCAAGGAAGCAAAGGAACTTAGCTCCATTCTCGGCGACGCGGCTCTCACCGAAGTTGACAAAAAGTATGCTCAATTTGCGGACGAGTTTGAAAAACAATACGTTTCGCAGGGCTTTGACGTCAACCGCACAATCGAAGAGACGCTCGATTTGGGCTGGAAATTGCTCAAAATTTTGCCCAAGAGCGAGCTTAAACGTATACGCGACGAATATATTGAAAAATATCTCGACAAGGACGAGAAATAAGTTGGATTATGAGCAAATTGAACGTAAATCCGACGAGAATGGAGTTGAGGCGACTCAAAAATCGCCTCAAAACCGCCACTCGCGGACACAAATTATTGAAGGATAAATCCGACGAAATGATTCGCCAATTTATGCTTTACGTGCGTGAAAACAAACGCCTTAGAGAAGAAGTGGAAGAAGAACTCGCCACGTCTTTGAAGTCGTTTATGCTTGCGCGCGCCGTTTCAAGCGATGCCGAAATCGAAGAGGCTATCTCCATGCCCACGGCAAAAGTGGACCTTGAAACGTCGTCAAAGAACGTGATGAGCGTAAACGTGCCCGTCTTCAACGTCACCGAAAGCGAAACAAGCGGACTTTATCCCTATTCTTTTGCAAGCGTCACAAGCGAGCTTGACTCGTCAATCGCTTCGCTCACAACGCTCCTTCCCAAACTTCTCAAACTCGCCGAAGTGGAAAAGACGTGCAATATGCTCGCCGATGAGATCGAGAAGAACAGAAGACGCGTCAATGCGCTCGAATACGTCATGATCCCGCAACTTGAAGAAACAATCAAGTATATCGTGATGAAACTTGACGAGAACGAACGCGGAGCAACCACGAGACTGATGAAAGTCAAGTCCATGATCGAAGAACAAAACAAATAAAACGTGTGATTGCGCTCGAATATCGGGCGCGATTTTATCTTAAAAGGAAAAGAGTTGAGAAACTATGGAGAAGAAACTCATTCAAAATCAATCTTTCGGACAGGAAAGAGCGTTGTACGGTGAAAGAGATATAAGATGCGAACACGTGGCTATCGACGGAAAAGAAGACGGCGAAAGCGCATTTAAGGAATGTAGAAACGTCGAATGTGTCGATTGCTTTTTCAATCTGCGCTATCCGTTCTGGCACGACCACAATCTCAAAATCGAGGCGAGCGAAATGACGGAATTGTGTCGAGCGGCACTTTGGTATAGCGAAAATATCGAGATAAAAGGCACGAAAATGCACGGCATCAAGGCGTTGAGAGAATGCCGAAACGTCAAAATTGACGGTTGCGACATCGTTTCGCCCGAGTTCGGTTGGTCGGTGAGCGGAATAAGTATGGACAATTCGCACGCGGAAGGCGAATATTTTATGATGCGCTCGTCGTCGATCCGTTTCAAAAACGTTGATTTCAAAGGCAAATATAGTTTTCAATATATCAAAGACGCAATCTTCGAAGACTGTAATTTTGACACGAAAGATGCCTTCTGGCACGCAGAAAACGTCGTGGTTAGAAATTGCGTCGTGAAAGGCGAGTATCTTGCCTGGTATTGCGACGGCGTAACTTTTGAAAATTGCAAAATCATCGGCACGCAACCGCTTTGCTATTGTAAAAATCTGAAACTTATAAACTGCGAGATGATAGATTGCGATTTCGCGTTTGAAAAGAGCGACGTCGAAGCAACGATAACAACGCCCGTCATCAGCGTGAAAAACGTAAAAGACGGATTTGTCAAACTGCCGTCTGTGGGAGAGATTATTCTTGACGATGACACGGCAAAGGGAAAAATAATCGTTGGCAGATAAAATACTTCAACAAAATGTCGTCGTTTCGATTGATAGGAGCGGCGGCATTTTTTTGCTTGTCACGTCATCACAGTGATGCATTTAATCTGCATCCACAATAATTTTGTCTATATATTCCCCATTCCTTGCAAAGCTGAATGGAGCGCAGATAGCCGTTGCGTTTTTTGAAGTCGGATGCGAGATATTTGACATCGTATTTTGCCGCAATCTCACCGCCTATCTTGTTGATAAGGGGCGCGTTCTTGTGCGGAGATACGGTGAGCGTGGTTGCAAAAAAGTCAAATTCGTCTTTGTGGGCGGCAAGGTATTGCGCCGTTTTTTCAAGGCGCAAAGCAAAACATATCGAACATCTTTCGCCGCCTTCCGCGTCTTGCTCATGCCCTGCGACAAGGGGGATATATTCGCTTTCGTCTTGCTCGGGGGAGATGAATTTTACGCCGTCAAAATGCTCAATCACGGTTTTAAGTGTCGTTTCGCGCTTGATAAACTCGTCTTTTGGCATAATGTTGGGGTTGTAGAAAAACACCGTCACGTCAAAATGCGGCGTGAGATATTCAAGCACGCTTGTGGAGCATGGACCGCAACACGCATGCAAAAGCAGACGAGGCTTTTTCTTGTCGATAGGTGTGTGCATGGCGTATTCGATTGTTCCGGGCAAAACTTGTTTCATGCTATCATTATATATCCGATTTTGCGATTTTTCAAGCGTATATAGCGTCAATCGGCGTTTTGCGCGCATTAAAATGGGTAAGAAACAAATTCGGGATTGTGCTATCGGGCATTGTATGATATAATTTGTTATGTATAACGTGTTATACATAGCGTGCAAACGCGCGCATGCGTAGGAGTGTATTATGCAAGAAGTTGTCAAAGCGAAAAACGTAAAAAAGACTTTCGTCACCGGCGAAGTGCAGACGCAGGTTCTAAAAGGCGTGGATCTGACGCTCTTTGAAGGCGAGTTTGTCGCAATTGTGGGTGAGTCCGGCTCGGGTAAGTCCACGTTTTTGTATATTCTTGCCGGCATAGACAAGGCGAGCGAAGGGCAGGTGGAATTGCTCGGAAGAGATCTTGCCGCCGTGTCCGACGACGAGCTTGCGCGCATGCGTAGGGAAGATTTTTCCTTTGTGTATCAGTTTGACAATCTCGTGCCCAATCTCACCGTGTGGGAAAACGTCACCCTTCCGCTTGTGCTGGACAAGAAGAAAGAGAGCGAATATAAAGACAAGGTTGAAGAAATCCTTGAATATCTCGGCATAAAAGAACGTGCAAAAGCATATCCGAGGCAACTCTCGGGCGGCGAGCAGCAGAGAGTCGCAATCGCAAGGGCGTTGGTCACCGATCCAAAGGTGATATTCCTTGACGAGCCGACAGGCAGCCTTGACAAAGAGCGCGGAAGGCAGGTTATGGAACTGCTAAAAGACATCAACAGCACAAGAAAAGTGGCTCTTGTCATGGTGACGCACTCCCAGGCGCACGCAGAGTATGCATCGCGCATAGTGAGAATGGAAGACGGCGTGCTTGCATAATACGCAAAAGACCTTATAAAAAAACGTCGATTCGCTCGATATGTGAATGACAATATAATTTTGTTGAAAGATACGGAAAATCGAAAACAGAAAGAATAAAAGATATATGTTGAAACTCGCACTGAAAAACCTGACATCAAAACCATTGCGTACAATCGCCACGATACTTGCCGTTGCGGTTGCGGTCGCGATGATTTTTTGCATGATTTCTTTCAAGGGCGCGGTGTTTGACTATATCTACGAGACCGAGACTTCGGCGGCGGGCAACAGCGACATCGTCATATCCACCAACAGCAACAGCGACCGTATCACCACCGTGGCGCAACCCTTGAAGGACATCGAAGAAGTGAAGGACATCGTGCCGTCACTCAATCTGTACGCGCTGCTTGGGGACGAATACGTGTCCGTGCGCGCGTTTGTAGCAAATCAGCTGCAAACTTTGCAAAAAATCGACGTTGCGCAAGGCGATTTGTCGGGTATGGAAAGCGGTGTGAACGAAGACAATATCGTTGTGTCAAAAGCGGCGGCGGAACATTTCGGCTTGAAGGTTGGCGACAATCTCAAGCTCAAACTCGGCGCAAACGAAGTGAATTTTTACGTGGGCGCGATTGCCGAGCAAAGCGGATATTTCCTTGACGATTCGCCATACAAATTTGTGTGCTTGACAAAAAATGCGTCAAAACTCGTTTTGCCGGTGAGCGCAAACGATTTTTGCAACGAGATATATCTGTCACTGAAAGACGGCGCGAACATAGACAACGTGATAGACAAGATCAAGGGAATAGAAAAGTATTCCACAATGCTTGTCAAAGCGTCAAAAGACGACGCATACGTTGAAGAAAAAACGTCGTCGCTCACCGCTCCCGTGGTGCTTGCAGGCGGCGCGGTGTTGGTGCTCGGCGTGGCGGTGGTTGTGCTGTTGTTCCTTATGAGCGAGAACGAAAAGAAAACGCTTATTGCAAAACTCACCGTGATAGGCGCAACGAAAAGACAAATTTTGGGCTTGTTTGCGCTTGAAAGTTTCATAGTTTCGGTGCTCGGCGCGATTGTCGGCTCTGCATTGTCGGTGGGGGTGTTTGTGGGACTTCTCAAACTCACGCTTTCAACGTCTATAGCTTTCAACGTGAACGCGCTGTATCTTTTCTTTGCGGGCGCAATCGGTTTTGCAAGCGCAATGGCAAGCTCGCTTATACCTGTCGGGCGCGCATTCAAAGGCACGATACGAGAAAATCAGCTTGACAGCAAAAAAGCTCCCAAGTGGGCAAAATGGCTTGCGGTGGCGTTTTTTGCGCTGACAATCGTCAGCTTGATTGTGGAATTTTGCGTGCCGAAAGCAACGGGTGTTGAGGCGATTTTCAGCATGGTGTTTGCGCTCTTGACGGTGGCAACGGCATGTATTCCGCTTGTCAAAGTCGTGGGCAAATGCATTGCAAAGACGTCATCGCCGTCCATGAAAATCGCAGGGCTCAACGTGCAAAGAGAAAAGCGTTTTGCACGCTCTGCAACCATGCTCACGGTGGGCGTTACTGTGAGCGTGATGTTGTTTATGGCGTGGTCGCTGACAACAAGCATATTCTCGTCATACATTCGCGAGTTTGAAAATATGGCGTTTGTGTCCAACGTGAGAGCGGACGTAAATGCGGAAGATTTCAAATCCGCAGAAGGCGTGAAAGATGCAACGAAGATGGTGTGGGGGCAATGTTCAATCACACTTGAAAAGCAAGAGAAAAACATGAACTTGCTTGGATCGGCGGATATAATCGATATGGTGGATTTTGAGTTCATAACGCCAAAAGAGATAGTTTATGAGCGCATTTCGTCAGATAAAGACTATGTTTTTGTCGATTATGCGCTCAAAGTGCTGTACGGTGTGGACGAGGGCGACACTTTTGATATGACAATAGGGGACGTCACGAGAAAGGTGATTGTGGGCGGTATAGTCAAGCACGAGCTGTTCAGCGGCAACTATATCGTGGCATCGAGCGATATGCTTGCTCGCACTTTTGAAAAACAAATCGACACCGTGCTTGTGGTGTCCGACGGCAAGGATATGCAAAAGACCGTGGGCGCGCTCAGAGAAAAGTGGGCGGACAAAAACTACTACGTCATATCCGCGCTCGACGCTTTCAAGTGGGATATGGAAAGTATGCAGTCGGTGTTCGATCTTATCGGTACGCTGGCGGTTGTTGTGGCAATCTTCATCTTTGCGGTGACGGCGGCAAGTGCACTCATCGGCAGGGGCGGTGCCGAAAAGGCAAGATCCGCTTTGCTGAACGCCGGTATGTCAAAAAATATGCTGCTTGCATCCGAGACCTTCGAGTATATGACGCTTGCCCTCGTTGCGCTTGCGCTGTCAGTCATATCGTCCGTTTCGATTACGTCAAGTCTTATCCATGCGCTGAGATTGTTTGGGCTGTATTTCGACTTTATGTACAAGACGTGGGTGGTGTTTGTCACGGGCATAGCCATGTGCGGAGCGTATACGCTCGTGCCGCTTGCGCTCAATTTCAAAAAAGGATATAATGTGAAAAAGGCTTAGGCGCGTGTGCGGTCGCATGCTGTCGCGCGCGGTTAAGTTTGTATACGGTGAGAAAATGAAAAACAAAAAATTGACGATTTTGATTGCTTGTGTGCTTGTCGCTTGTCTGGCGGCGGTTTCGCTTGTCGCTTGCGACAGAAAAGGCGAGAGCGAAAGCGAAAAGAGAACTCGCGCGGCAAACAGCGTCGGTGCGGCTTTCACAACGGGTGTAAACTCCGCGTGGGAGTGGGACTTGCAAGATAGCGACGTTGCCAAGGTGGAAAAACCCGGCGACTACGTCACTACAAGAAGTTGGACGGCTCTTATTTGCCAAGTGCTTGAAAAATCGTCCTTGCAAACGGGCAAAATCACCGCTTTGGCAAACGCTCTGCAATCAAAGGACGGCAAAGCGTTGCTTGCGGATTTCACGGCAAATGCCGAATTGCTTATTCCGTTGCTCAAACAAATAGGATTTACGCCGAGTGACGTTGCAAATCTCACCTACGATCTTCTTTGCGCGCTTGTGGACAAGGGTGCGGAAACTTTGTCTAGCATGCGTGACAGGCTCGTGTCCGTGCGCGAAGTTATGAAAAAGGATCAGACAATCGGCGATGGCGCAATGAAAAACATCGCCGCTGCTATCGGCGCAACGGACGTTGCCGTGCAAAATTTTTCGCCCACCGCTCAAGAGAAAAAAGATATGCTCTTGGCATTTGACAATGCAAAACAGCCGATGAACGAGCTTGTGTCTTTTGCATACAACATGTCGATCAACGCAATCACGGACGACTTGTATTCCAAGCTGTTTGACGGCAGCGGCGCGCTCGGATCGATAAGCCAAAGCGAGTTGCACACGCTTGTCAATTCGCTCCTTTCCAACGTCAACGCGCTCTCCGGCTCACTTGACGAGCAAAGCGTTGCAAAACTCAACGTCGCGCTCGGGCTTGTCATCGACAAGTTTGACTCAAACGCAATTTCGTCAAGCGTGTATGCGCAAATCGTCAAATACGCAAAATACGCGTATATGGTGGTGGACGTCATTCCGAGCGTGTGCGACGTGCTTATCGCAGGCGGCGACGTGCTTGCAAACGAGAGTTTCCTTGAAGACTTCATAGCCGTTGCAAAATCGTCCGCCACTTTGGATGAGAAAACTTGCACCGTCAACAAAGCCATATTGGCGGCTCGCGCGGCAAACGGCGTGCTTGGGGGTGATTCGTTCACAAAAGAGCAGCTCGTTGCCGTCATAGAGAAAATGGGTGCGCAAGGCATACAGGAATATCAAAAAGCCACGCCGATTTTCGCACTCGATCTCGCGCTCAACTTCTCATCGCTTGTGGACTCGCTCGAAGGCAGCGGCGAAAAGTGGAACGTGACGCACAAGGACGTTATGGACGAAGACACGCTTGCAACGGTTGCGTCTACGGTGCTGTTCTTCAACAAAGGTTTTGACACGTTCAAGGAAACCTATCAAAAGTGGACAAAGGGCGAGGCGACGACGAACCAACTTGCAATGCAAGCAAGCATTTGCGGATTCGATTCTTTCCTTTCGGAAGGGCAAAGCAACAACTTCAACGTGCATACCCAGACGGATAAGTGGTACAACTACTACGTCACGACGGGGCTTGAAGCCGTCAACAGAAAAGTCGCCTCTTGCATGGAAAAAGTGGAGAAGGACTTGAAGGCGTTTGTGGAAGACTACTATGCGGACGGCTCGGATATGAAGGCGGCAATCAAGCAACTTGCGGATATGAGCATCGTAAGCCAAAATCTCACCGAAGAAGAGATTGACGGAACGTATATGCCGATTTTCAAGCGCAGCTGTATGCTTGGTTTCACCTTCTTGTTCCTGTTCTAAAAAGCGGAAACAACATTGCTTTTGTTGGTTGACAAAGGCGAAAATATAGTATAAAATCGAAATAGATAAAAAATATCGAATCAAAAACGATGTCGGTTTGCAAAGACGGAGTGTAGGGTGCGCCCGAAACGATGGCAACAGGCAGACTGCAAGACGGAGTGTAAGAAGACCAATGCGCTTTTTTGACGCTACCGTTTTGCACGGTAGCGTTTCTTTTTGGGCGCAATTTTCTTATAAACGGTATGTGCAACTTCGAAGACGGAACACGAGCCGCAACGGCGGCGA
>URIZ01000014.1 GCA_900548005.1 uncultured Eubacteriales bacterium
AGGCGGATTGCCACGCAAACGCCGCAGTCGGACAAAGCCCGAAGGGAAGGGGTAACATTGCATTTAGGGTTTCAAACGCTCACCCCTTGTAGAGATGTGAACAAAACAAAACTTATCGGGTGCAATTGCTTTTTCTTTTCGCTACGCTAGATGTTTCGACAGGCTCAACATGACAATATGGAGAAATTGATACTTTATGCGCCCGAAATGAAAACATATTTTGAGCGTACTTATTGGGAAACTCGACGAAAAATATAAATAAAGTAAGGAGTGTGTGATTTTATGAAACGTATCGGAGTGGTGGGAATCGTGCTGAAAGGCGACAAAAACGTCGCGGTGGAAATGCAGAAAGTTTTGAGCGAATTTGCAGATATTATTATCGGCAGAATGGGCGTTCCGAGGGAAGAAGCCAATGCAATCGCGCTTATCGTGGAAGGCACGCAAGAGCGTATATCCGCATTGACGGGAAAACTGGGACGATTTGAGAGCCTAAGCGTGAAATCCGCTTTGACGGCTTTTGAAGTGTGATAAAACGAACGTATAAATATTTGATAAAATTTGTATAAATAGGAGATAAATATATGAAAAACACAAAGAAAATCATCGCCTTTGTTGCGATGTTGGCAATGGTTGCGGTGGCGTGCTTTGCGCTTGTTGCGTGCGGCGAAAAGCCCGGCGATAAGGATATAATCGAGAACGTCACGTTCTCCGCGCCCGAAGGTACGCCTGCGCTTGCGATGTTGCGCCTTGCAACCGACAATGCAAAAATCGGAGATATATCCGTCACGTACAAGGTGGTCAAGCCTGCAAATATTGCAGCCGAGATGTCCGCAAAGAAGAGCGATGTCGTCATCATGCCCGTCAACGGCGGCGCAAACCTTATTAGACAAGGCGCAGGATACAAACTTGTCAGCATTGCGGTGGACGGCAGCCTTTATATGGTGGGCAACACCCAAAAGGGCGGCAAGATAAGCATTGACGATATCAAGGGCAAGAGAATTGCTTGTATCGGTCAAACGGGTGTGCCGGGACTTGTGTTTAGATACGTTTTGAGCGCAAACGGTATCACGATCGTTGACGAAAACACCGCTCCGAACGAAAATCAAGTGAGCGTCAGATATGCCCCAGACGGCACTGCCGCAGCGCAACTTTTGAAAGGCGGTCAAGTGGATTTCATGGTGGTGGGCGAGCCTGCCGCAACCGCGCAAACAAACAAACTCAAACTCAATGCCGAGATGAATTTGCAAGCTGAATACGCAAAAGTGAGCGGCGCAAGCAACTATCCGCAAGCGGGACTGTTCGTGTCCGAAAGACTCTATTCAAACGAGAAGTTTATGAGCGAGCTTTTCTCCGCTCTTGCCGCAAGCAAGAAGTGGGTGAATGAAAACAAGGCGGACGTTACGAGTTTTGCGCAAACGAACTTGTACGCGAGCGCAAATTTCCCCGCAATCGCAATTGACAGATGCGCCATCAACGCAACCGTGCTTGACGATACGCAAAAAGAGCAAGTCATCACGTTCCTTGAAAAAGTTATGCCCAAAGACGCAAAAGGGAACGCTATTGATTGGCAAAGCGCAAAATCTTTGATATTCTAATCTTATGAAAGAGAAAAAACAAATCAAAATCGACAAAAAACAAGCGTGGCGGATTGCGAGCAACGTCGTGTATCCGCTCGTTTCGTTTGCTCTGGTGCTGGCGATATGGGCGATTGTGGCGAAGGTCAAAGACAATCCGCTCGTTTTGCCGATGCCCGACGTCGTGATTGAAGGTTTCTTCTCGCTGTGCAAGGAATCGGGATTTTGGACGGCGGTGGGCATGAGCCTTGCGCGCACGTTGATATGCTTTGTCATATCCTTTGTTGCCGCGCTTGCACTTGCGGCGCTTGGCGGACTTGCAAACCCCGTGCATAGAATCATATCTCCCATTGTCACGTTTTTGAGATCCGCGCCGACGGTTGCGGTGATACTCATTCTGTATGCGTTTGCAACAAGCAACGTTATGGCGGTGTCGGTGGGATTTTTGGTGGCTTTTCCCATAATGTACTCGGCGTTTTACGGCGCGATAAGCGGCGTGGACAAAGACCTTGTTGAGATGGCAAAAGTCTACAAAGTTTCGCCGTGGAACAAGGTGGTAGGGGTGTATCTGCCGTCTGTGGCGGAGTGTCTTTTCGACACGAGCAAATCCACGCTTTCACTCACTCTCAAAGTCGTGGTAGCGGCGGAGATTTTGGCAGGCATAGGCAAGAGCATAGGCGGCAAAATTTCGGTGGCAAACGCCACGTTTGAGATCGCGTATTTGCTTGCGTGGACGCTTGTTGCGATTGCTCTCAGCTTTGCGCTCGAAGGCGTGGTTGCGATATTCAAGAAGATTTGGCAGGTGACAAGATGAGCGATATCGTGGTGAGCAATCTAAAATGCGGCTATGGTGACAAAGTCATATTCGACGGCTTTGACGTCACTTTCAAAGAGAACGCAATCAACGTTGTGCTGGGCGGCAGCGGTGTCGGAAAGACCACTCTTTTGAACGTGCTTGCAGGGCTCAAAACCTATGACGGCGAGATAAGCAACGTTGACGGCGAAGTGAGCTATATTTTTCAAAAAGACAGGTTGATCCCCACAATTTCGGTGTATAAAAACCTTGATCTGATTTTACGCTCGGTTTATAAGGACAAAAACAACCGCAAAAAAATGATAGAAGAGATGGCTGCGCTCGTTGAGATAAGCGATGTTCTTCATTCGTTGCCGAGCGAGATAAGCGGCGGTCAGGCGCAACGCGCGGCTATGGCAAGAGCGTTTTTGTATCCGAGCAAAGTGTTGTTGCTTGACGAGCCGTTCAAAGCACTTGACACCGCGCTCAAATCAAGGCTCATCAAAAAACTCGTGGAGCTAAATTCAATAGAGCCAAGGACGATCGTTTTTGTCACTCACGCAATCGACGAGTGTTTGCTTTGCGCCGACGAGTATTTCGTGCTTGAAGGAAGTCCCGTGCAAGTCTCGCTCAAAGGCAGCATAACAAGCGATAAAAAATCGCGTGCGCTCACCGATCGAGATCTTGAAGTCGAGCGCAATCGGTTGCTTGCCGCGCTTGCAAAATAATTTGCAAATCGGCTAAAAAGCGTGTGGCAACTGCATGCAAAAAAGATGCGTAGGGTGCTTGCATACGCTTGACATTTGATTGCAAGAAAGATATAATAAAGAAACTTTATATCATATTCGCGTAACATACTGGCGCGTGTGGGTGTAAAAAAACGACTCAGGAGAACCAAAATGAAAGAAGGAATCCATCCCGAATACCATGACGTAACAGTCGTGTGTGCATGCGGAAACACATTCCAGACCGGTACCACCAAGAACGTCAACGAACTTCGTGTTGAAATTTGCTCCAAGTGCCATCCGTACTTCACGGGCAAACAAAAACTTGTTGACACAGGCGGACGCGTCGACAAATTCAAGAAGAGATACAATCTCGACTAACAGGAAAAGAAGATGCAGACTGCGGGGGATTACGCCGTGTCTGCATTTTTCTTTTTTTGAGTGTGCTATTGAGCGACTAGCGTCGTCGGCGAGAAATGAATAATTAATAATGAGTAATTAATAATTATGGTGCGGGCGCAAAAGTCTGTGGTTTCGTTTCCACGAGATCCTTCGACTACGCTCAGGATGACAGGTTTTGTGGGACGCGCCCGAAATGAAAACCTATTCGTAGCGTACTTATAAACGGAATGTGTGATTTCGAAGACGGAACACGAGCCGCCGACCGCGAGATTGATGAGCGGTCTTATGCCGAGCACTTATTCAAGGTGTACTTATTCACGGAATGTGCTTGTTCGGAGTGAGCGTTCGCAAGGCGAACGCCTAGATAAGCGCCGAGCAAGACGGTTGTACGAGCGACTGCGCCGTGTTGTTGGCTGCTGCCTGGCGCACAAAGCGTGGTGGCATAATGAGTGTACGATACCTATCTATGCGAGTGCCGACTTCCCCTCTTCGAGCGATGTGTAAAAAGAGTAAGCACTATGTTCGAGAAGTAGGGGAAAGCCCGAAGGGAAGGGGTAACATTGCATTTAGGGTTTCAAACGCACACCATTTGTAGACCTGTAAAACCATAAAACTTATACACGTACTCTGCCTATACGGAGCGTGCATTATAACTTAAACAAAATATGAAAGAAAAAACAAAGAAAGTCAAAGAGCCGAGACCGAAGAACGTCATCGACAAAAAGTCCAAGGCGGTGCGCCGTACAAATATCGGCGGTCAAGCCGTGCTCGAAGGCGTGATGATGAAGGGCGAACATTCCATTGCCACCGCCGTTCGCACGCCGAGCGGTGACATCACGGTTGAGAGCAAATATATCAAGAGTCCCAAAGAGCGCAATTGGTTTTTGCGCTTGCCGTTTGTGCGCGGAGTGGTGAATCTCTTCACACAACTTTTTCAAGGCACGGGCATTATGATGCGTTCCGCCGAAGTGTACGGCGATTATGCAGAGCCGAGCAAGTTTGAAAAATGGATGGCGGACAAATTTAAAATCAATCCCATGAATTTGCTTATGGGATTTTCGGTGATTCTCGGCGTATTGCTCGCGGTTGCGCTGTTTATGGTGTTGCCAAACGTGATTGCAACGGCGATTTGCGACAATATCGCGGCAATCAAAGGCTCGGATTTGTACAGCCTTTGGTACAGCCTAATCGAAGGCGGCTTTATGCTTGTGATTTTTGTAAGTTACATCTTGATCGTGTCCTTGATGAAGGACGTGCGCAGGGTGTTTATGTATCACGGCGCAGAGCATAAAGTCATCACTTGCTATGAGCACGGGCTCGATCTCAACGTGGAAAACGCAAAGAAGATGAGAAGAGAACATTCTCGTTGCGGCACGACGTTCCTTTTCTTCGTCGTGGCGGTCAGTATTATGGTGTTTGTGCTTATCAACGTCATGATTGAAAAGTGCGGATTGTCCGTTTCTGCCGATCAACTTGGCAAAGCGGGCGCAAAAGTGGTGAACGGACTTATCAAAATCGGATTTAAGCTGTTGTTCTTGCCGGTTGTGGCAGGCGTCAGCTATGAGCTGTTGAAATTGCTTGCAAAGAGCGATTGCTTGTTTGTGCGTATTCTTCGCGCGCCGGGCATGGCTCTTCAAAAACTCACCACAAAAGAGCCGACCGACGATATGCTCGAAGTGTCCATAACCGCATTCAAGACCGTGCAGGAAATGGACGCAAACCCAAATCTCGAAGAGAAGAAGTTTGACATCCGCGTGCCGTACGGCGTTGCGAGAAACAAGATAGAAAACATCGCAAAGGATGCGGACGAGGCGGATATAGACTGGCTGTTTGTGGAAGTCACGGGCAAAAAACGCAGCGAACTTAAAGATATAAAAACTCTCACCAAAGCGGAGTTTGAAAGCGCAGAAAGCATCGCAAAGAAGATGGCGGACGGAACGCCGCTTCAATATGCGCTCGGATATGCGTATTTTTACGGCATCAAGATCTCCGTCAACCAAAACGTGCTTATCCCTCGTCCCGAAACGGAAGAACTCGTTGAAAAGGCAATCAAAGTCATCGACGAGAAAAACGCCGCTATGGACGGCGACAAGAAGTGCGACGTGCTCGATCTTTGCACTGGCAGTGGTGCGATTGCGGTTGCCATTGCAAAGAACACAAAAGCCAACGTGTCCGCTTGCGACGTCAGCGTGGGCGCGATTGACGTTGCGCTTGCCAACTCTCTTAACACGGGAGTGCGCGTGGACTTTTCAAAGGGCGATATGTGGAGCGCGGTTGCCAAAAAGCAATTTGACGTCATCGTGTCCAATCCGCCGTATATCCCCACCGAAGACGTGTCGAAACTTGACGCAAAGGTGAAAGATTTTGAGCCGAAACTTGCGCTTGACGGCGATGTGGACGGGCTCAAATTCTACCGCATAATCGCGCAAAAGCTTGACGAGCATCTCAAAGAAGACGGTGTGTTGCTTGTGGAATTCGGATATGACCAAGCAGAAAAAATCACCGAGATTTTTGCAAAATACAACGTTGAGATCGTCAAAGACATAGAAGGAAACGATCGTATCGCCGTGGTGAAAAGAGTATGAAGATTTCAGACGCCATGCATACAAAACTTGAAAAGATAAAGGCGCGCTATGCGGAAGTGGGCGAGCTTTTGTCCAAAAACGAAGTCATTTGCGATCAGGAGAAATTCCGCTCGCTCTCAAAAGAGCACAGCGATCTCGAACCTATCGTGGAGATTTTTGACAGATATCTCAAACACAAGAGCGATTTTGACGACCTTGAAGAGATGATTGCAATCGAAAGCGATCAGGATATGAAGGCTCTCGAAAAGCAAGAGCTCGACGATTTGAGAGATGAGATCGACAAGGACGGCGCGGATTTGAAAATCGCATTGCTCCCCAAAGATCCCAACGAAGACAACAACGTCATTATGGAAATACGCGCGGGCGCAGGTGGGGACGAGGCGGCTTTGTTCGGCACGGAACTTATGAAGATGTATCGCCACTATGCAGAGAACAATCGCTGGAAAGTGGAAGAAGTCAACATGAATTTCACCGAGCTCGGCGGCGCAAAGGAGCTTGTGTTTTTGATTGCCGGCAAGGGCGCGTGGGGCAAGCTCAAATTCGAAAGCGGCGTGCATAGAGTGCAGCGTGTGCCCGAGACCGAATCGCAAGGCAGAGTGCATACGTCAACCGTCACGGTGGCGGTGCTTCCCGAAGCGCAGGACGTTGAAGTCAATCTAAACGAAAACGACATCAAGGTGGACACCTATCGAAGCGGCGGCGCGGGCGGTCAGCATGTCAACAAGACGGAAAGCGCAATCCGCATGACGCACATACCCACGGGCATTGTGGTGGAGTGCCAAGACGAGAGAAGTCAGATCAAGAACAGAGAAAAGGCTCTCAAAGTGCTCAAATCCAGAGTGTACGATTTCTATCAGTCGCAGGCGCAAAAGGAGTATGCCGAAAATCGCCGCGCGCAAGTGGGCACGGGGGATAGAAGCGAGCGTATACGCACCTACAACTTTCCGCAAGGCAGGGTAACCGACCACAGAATCGGGCTGACGCTTTACAGCCTTGACAAGTTTCTTTTGGGCGATATGGACGAGATGATATCCGCTCTTCAAATCGCGCTGCAAAACAAGATGCTCGAAAACGTGGAAGAATGAGCATAATATCATACTATCGTATGATAAAAGGTCAATTTTCGCCCCTTTATAAAGAGAAAATCCGTCAGTTTTGAAAAAGTGTCGATTTTTGAAAATTGCGGGTTGAAATTGACGGATATATTAGATATAATGTAAGTACGGAGGTGCTTTATGATTAAATTCATCACAGGCGCAAAAGGTACAGGCAAGACCAAAATCATCATCGATATGGCAAACGACAACGTCGAAACCGCAAAAGGCGATATCGTCTTTGTGACCGATACGGACAGATATATGTATTCGCTCCGCTATCAAGTTCGCGTGGTCAATGCCAAACAACTCAAGAAAGGCGACGCGCCCATCAGTGAAGAGGCGCTCATCGGTTTCATCAGGGGACTGCTTGCAGGCAATCACGACATCGAGACACTCTACATCGACGGCGCGCACAGAATGCTCGGCAAGACCGTCTTCGAGATGGAAGACTTCTTCAACGACATTCGTGAAGTGGCAAAGAACACAAACACGCAATTCGTGATCACTGTCAGCGAAAACGAAGAGAATTTCCCGGAGTTTCTTCGCAAATAAGGATGGGTTATGAAATACACCAGCACCAGAAATTCCAAAATTGAGATTTCTGCGAGCCAAGCGATTGTAAAAGGTATTTCGGATGACGGCGGACTTTTCGTTCCGTCGTCGTTTCCGATTTTAAGCCCAAAAGACTTTGACGACCTTATCGCGCTCGACTATCCCGCTCGAGTTGCAAAAATCTTGTCCTTGTATATGGACGAGTTTTCTTTTGACGAGCTTTTGGTGTACGCGTCCAAGGCGTATTCGCGCTTTGACGGCGACGCGTGCCCCGTTGTGAAAGTGGAAGACGGGCTTTATATGCTCGAGCTTTGGCACGGTCCGACTTGCGCTTTCAAGGACATGGCACTCACTCTGTTGCCCTATCTTTTGCTTGCAAGCAAGCAAAAGCTCGGCGTGACGGACAAGACTCTCATTCTCACCGCAACGAGCGGCGACACGGGCAAGGCGGCTCTTGAAGGGTTCAAGGACGTTGAAGGCACAGAAGTCGTGGTGTTTTATCCAAGCGAAGGCGTCAGCCAAATGCAACGCATGCAAATGGTCACTCAAAAGGGCAAAAACTTGCACGTTTTCGGGATAAAAGGCAATTTTGACGACGCTCAAACCGCCGTCAAACGCATTTTTGCAGACCAAGAAGTCATAAGCGAGTTGAAGAATAAGGGCGTGGAAATGTCCAGCGCAAACTCTATCAACTGGGGCAGGCTCGCACCGCAAATCGCCTATTATATCTCGGCGTATTGCGACCTTGTGGCAGCAGAAGAAATCGCACTCGGCGACGAAGTGGAATTTGTCGTGCCGACAGGCAATTTCGGGGACGTGCTTGCGGGCTATTATGCCTATCGCATGGGGCTTCCCGTCAAGAAGTTTATCATTGCGTCAAACGCAAACAACGTGCTCACCGATTTTTTCAACACGGGCGTGTACAACGCAAAGCGCGATTTTTATAAGACTATGTCGCCGTCAATGGATATTCTCGTGTCAAGCAATCTTGAAAGGTTGATTTTCGAGCTGTTCGACCGCGACGACGAGAAAGTGCGCGAGTTGTATTCCGACTTGAAGAAAACCGGCAAATTCGAGATAGATCTCGATGAAGTGGATATATCCGTATTCGAGGCAGGTTGGGCGGACGAAGAAGACACCAAAAACGCGATTCAGACGTTCTTTGACCTTGACGACTACATCATGGATCCGCACACCGCCGTTGCCGCAAGCGTGTACAACGACTATTCGTGCGAGACGGATGACGAAACAACCGCCGTCATCGTGTCCACCGCAAACCCGTACAAGTTTCCAACGGACGTGCTCGGCGCAATAGGCGGCAGAGAAAAAGATCCATACAAAGCCATTGTGAAACTGTATAGTCTTACCGCGCTCGATTGCCCCGAGTGTATCTACAATTTGCAGACAGCAAAGGAAATCCACACGAGAGTTATAGACCGCTCCGAGACCAAAAACGTGGTTTTGGAAGTGGCAAACGGAATGAACAAAGCATAATATTATCTCCGCTCGGACGGCTCGGCGCATACGCGCGGGCGTAAACTCGGCGGAGGATATATGGATAAACAGTATATAGTATACAGTGTATATAGAGAACGGATGTTGCAGACAATATATGCGTTCGCTCTCTTTGAAGGGTAGTTTTATGGAAAACGAAAAACAAAAAGTGGTGTACAGCGCATTGAAGCCGACAGGCGATTTGCAACTTGGCAACTACATCGGCGCGCTCAAAAATATGGTCAAGCTGCAAGACGACTACAACTGCATCTACACCATAGCGGATATGCACGCAATCACCGTGGACAACGTGCCGGCGGATCTTCGCCGTCGCACCTACGATTTTATGGCTCTCTTCCTTGCAATCGGTCTCGATCCCGAAAAGAGCATACTTTTCGTGCAATCGCACGTGCCGCAACACGCAGAGCTTGCGTGGGTGCTTGATTGCAACACGCAGTTCGGAGAAGCAAGCCGCATGACGCAGTTCAAAGAAAAGAGCCAAAAAGCTCCCGAAAACGTCAATCTCGGGCTTTTCACGTATCCGACGCTCATGGCGGCGGACATTTTGCTCTATCAGGCGGATCTCGTGCCAATCGGAAAAGATCAAAAGCAACATCTCGAGCTTGCGCGCGACATCGCAGGACGTTTCAACTCCAAGTATTCGCCCACTTTTGTCGTGCCCGACGGTATTTTCCCCAAACAAGGCGCAAAGATATTCAACTTGCTCGATCCCACCACCAAAATGGGCAAGACGGACGACAACACCAACGGAGTTATCCACCTTCTCGACAAGCCCGATGAGATCATGCGCAAGTTCAAGCGCGCGGTCACCGATTGCGGCGACAGCATCGTTTTTGCCGAAGACAAACCCGGCATAAGCAACCTTATCACGATATATTCCGTCATCACCGACACTCCCGTCGAGAGTGTGGAAAGAGAGTTTGCAGGCGCGTCATACGCCGATTTCAAGACCAAAGTCGGCGAAGCCGTGGTGGAATATCTCCGCCCGATCCAAGAAAAGCACGCTTATCTCACTTCGCACAAGGACTATCTCGAAGACGTGATGAGAAACGGCGCGCAACAGGCAATGCGCATCGCCAACAAGACGCTCTCAAAAGTGTACAGAAAAGTCGGCTTTGTGCAAGTCTGATTTTTAATGCGCATTTAATGGAAATATCTGACAATATGTATAGGAGCAAGCAATGTTTGGATACGTGATACCCGACAAACAGAATATGTACATCAAGGATTTCAACGTGTTTCAGGCGTTTTATTGTGGGCTATGCAAGACGCTCGGCGAGACGGGATCGCAAATCACAAGACTTTGCACCAACTATGACGTGACGTTTTACAACGTGCTTATCCACTCGCTTGCCAACCTTGACGTCAAATTCGAGCGCAAACTTTGCGCGTATAACGGCAAGAAAAAGGTGGTTGTGTCCACCGATGAATTGTCCAAAAAAATGGCGGATATCGCCGTCATGCTTGTCTACTACAACGCCGAAGACGACGTTGCCGACGGCAAAAAATCGCGTATTCTCATCAAGTGGACACTTGCTCTTCGCAAGAAAAAGGCGGCAAAACGCTTGCCCGAGATCGACAAGATGATGAAGAAAAGTTTTTCATCGCTCAACGCGCTTGAAAAACAAAAGTGCGACAGCATAGACAGAGTTGCCGACACTTTTGCCACGCTTATGCGTGACATCACTCGCTCGCTCATCCAAACCGACGATACCATAGACACGTTCACCTACAATTTGGGAAGGCTCGTCTATCTTCTCGATGCGGTTGACGACGTTGAGAAAGATCAGAAGAAAAACAGGTACAATCCGCTGTTGCTCAATTACGGCGAATGTGCAAATAAGCAAGATTATCTTGTCAAAAACGCAGATGAACTGTCGTTTCTGCTCAAATCGACTTATAATAAGATGGTTGGTTGCTACAACGCCATGAACATCGTCAAGTATGAAGGCGTGCTCAGCAACACCGTCTATCTGGGGATAAAAATGCAAATGGAGCGTTTGCTCAAAGGAGAAGAAAAATGCCAACTAACCCGTTTGTGATACTCGGTGTTGATAAAAACGCTACGCAAAGCGAAATCCTTGAAGCCTACAAGCAAAAACGCGCCTACTATCAGGCGCACATTTTCGATGAAGGCGAGAGCGGTTCGCAAGCGGCAAGCATGCTCAATCAGCTCGAAGACGCGTATCAACAGGCTATGGAAATGGCGCTCGAGTCCGCAACCGTCACCGGCGAGGGTGAATCGGCGTATGAACAAGTCAAGCAAGCAATCAGAGCAAAGGACATCGAAACCGCTCAACGTCTTCTTGACGATATGTCTTGCCGCGGTGCGGAATGGCACTACTATCAGTCAGTTGTCTTCTATGAGAAGAACTGGCTCAACGACACCAAAAAACAGCTTGAAATAGCTCTTCAAATGGACCCGCAAAACGCCAAGTATCAACGCGCTCTCGACAATCTCAAGAAGAAAATCGACGGCTCGCGCCCCTATGACAAAGAAGGCTCGCAAGGCGTCTACAACGCCGATTCCGCTCAAACCGAGCGCACCTATTCTCAACGTGACGGCGCAGTTGCCGACGGCATTTGCTCGGCGTGTCAAGCACTTTGGTGTGCGGATTGTTGTTGTGAGTGCATGGGCGGCGATCTCATCCGCTGCTGCTGAAAACGCGCTATTGAGCGAATAGCTGTGTCAGATGCCCACCTCCGTCAACTCATTTACATTCAGTAAATTAGGGTTGCCGTTTGTGGGGCATCTTCCTTGCTCTTCATCTCAATATCGCGTTTTCATAAATAGAGAGAGTGCGATATAGGTAATTATAATTGAACACTTTTTCGAAGACGGAATTGGAGCTGCAAGGCGGCGACCGCACCGAACGCCGAGCTTGACGAAATGTACGAGCGACTGCGCCATGTTGTTGCGGAGCTGGCGCACAAAGCGTGGTGGCATAATAAGAGAAAGACACCTATCTGTGCGAGTGCTGTAAGGAACGAAGTGACGGAATAGCGATTGCTACGAAGTCAATCGCGTCGAGTTGTCCCCCGCTACGCGGTCACCGTGGGTTCACTTGTAAGGGGGAACGGTGATACGGGCGCGATGCGTAAAGCAATTCGTCCAGTGGACGGATTGTAGCCAAAGCGAACAAGGCGGATTGCCACGCAAACGCCGCAGTCCAAACACCTGAGGAAAGGGGAAAGTTGCATTTTGAGTTATATATCAAACCAATCAAACAAGCGCGGTCAATGAAAAAATCTACAAGACAAGTCAGAATATACAAGGTTGCGTTGGCGGGGATTTCCGCTGCGGTGGCGTTGCTTTGCGTGTGGCTCGGCGTTGTGATCAGATACAGCACCGTCGCTTTTTTTATTGCCGCCGGCGTTGCGTTGATGGTGCCCACGTCGCAAAAATTCTATCTTTCGTCAATCCTTGCGTACGTTGTGTCGGCGGGGCTGTCATTCTTGGTTGCGCCCGATATATTCTCGGTGATGGGCTACGTTGTCTATTTCGGACCGATGGCGGTGCTCAGCGGCATACTTTATGACAACCGTCACAAAGTCAAGTGGTGGCTTGCGCTCATCATCAAAATCATATATATCAACGGTGCGATTGCTCTTTTGTATTTTGTGTGTCACAACATTGTCATAGATCCCACAATCGCCGAAAAACTGCCGTATTGGGCAATTGCAATCATCGGCACAATCGTGCTTGTTGTCATCGACTACATTCTTCAATTTGTGTACAAACGCATTGCAATCGTTGTCGGAAAAGCCTTGCGCAAGATAGACAAAAAAGACCAAGAAAACGTTGTCATCATCAACGATGATGAAGACGAAATCGACCGCTCGCTCGACAATCCGTTTGACGAGTTTTTGCAAACTGACAATTGTGGCGATGATAAAGGCAACAGCCATTGTGACGACTGCAATGACGAAAGCGCGCATAAAACGGATGACGAATTCGACCAAGACAAGAAACAAGACTGAAACAATACAAATAAATTTGTTTGAAAGATAAAAAGCGGCGGCACACAATCGTGTGCCGTCGCTTTTTTAGGAAGGTCTGCTCAAGGCAGTATATTTGCCGAAACGACATTTTATATGTCGTTTTTGCCGTGATAAACACCGTGTATTGTCATTTTACAAAGAATTGACTTGTTTGATTGCAAGACTTTTTTAACCACGTTTGCAAGGCTTGATTATGCTCTTTGCAAGACTGTTTTTCGTGTTGAAAATCAAAACTGCATTTGTGACAGTTTTTTTGTTTGCGATACACGTTTTTTGTTGTGTGTTGGCAAGACTTTTTTTTGTTTGTGACAAACGATTTCAAAGCAGAGTTTTGTTTGAACGATTATAGGTTTAGAAAATCCACGCCTGCAAGCAACACGTTTTCTATCTTGCGATTTTTCAAGGAATAATATATCACTTTGCCTTCTCGTCTTTGTTTGACGATGTCCGCGGCTCTTAAAAGCCTAAGCTGATGCGAACATGTCGTTTGATTGAGCGAAAGTATCCTTGCAAGATCGCTCACGCACATTTCGCTGATGGACAGCGCGCATATTATCTTTGCTCTCGTTGCGTCCGAGCAAGCAGAGAAAAACTCGGCAAGCGAATGTAAGGTGGCGTTGCGCGGAATGTAGTCCAAGACCATTTGTTCGATGTCATAATCTATCTGTTCCATATCTACATTCTAAATTGAATTTGACTGCGAAAAAGTTGTAACTTTGCAAGATTTGCACGCATATTGTGATAAAAAGTCAAAGGGGGCTTGTATGTTTGACGACAATTGGTTTTTGTTTTTGCTGATAATTATGCTTGTGTTTTTGCAGGACGGCAAGTTCAGTCAACGCGAGATTTTTGTGATGCTTGCAATTCTTGCCGCATTGAGCATGACCAACGATTTGCAAGATACGATTTCGGCGGACTCAAGAAATTGTTTTTCCGCAAAATAGGAAAACTAACTGCGTTTTTGCCAAATAATAAGTTTTGTACATATCTCCGACAAAAGACGGATTGCAAGGAAGATATAATTGTCCGTCTGCGGTTTTGCATAAAGTATTTTTTGTCCGATGATGCTTTTTCACAGAGAAAAGTTTTTGTTCGTTGGCTGTATTTCACAGAGAAAAATTTTTGTCCGCATTCGTTTTTGAACGGAGAAAAAATTTTGTCAGATGACGGTTTTGCGTGCGTTTGGTATTGATTTTCATATAGATAACTGTTAAAATGTATAATAATAAAATTCCATAGGAGAAATTATGAGCAAAAAAGCGAAACTTGCGATTTTCATTCCGCTTGCGCTTGTCGTTGCAATCGGCATAATCGCCGCGGCAATGGCGGGTTCGGCAACAAGAGCGTACGACAAAGTTGAGTCAACGGCGTTTTTGTCGGAATGGATGGGATATATAGATGACGGCGCGCGTTTGAGCAAGACCGTCATACCCGGAGCGCACGACGCCGGCTCTGTCGGCATGATGTGGGCTGCCGAAACTCAAAACAGAACGGTCGGAGAGATGCTTGCGTGCGGCGTGAGATATTTTGACTTGCGAGTGAAAAACGACAACGGAAAACTTGTCATCTTTCACGGTCCGATAAAAGGCATGAGTTTTGAGCCTATCATAAATTCGATAGCGGAGTTTTTGTGTGAGCATCCGAGCGAGATTTTGCTTTTAGACTTTCAGCATTTCAGCGGCGAAGGATCTATGGAAGGCGTTGACGCTCTTTTGAGAGAGAAACTTCAAGGCAATCTGATTGTCAACGACACGGAAAAAAACGATCTTCAATTTGCAAACGAATTGACGGTTGGCGATGCTCGCGGCAAGGCTATCGTGTTTTGGGGCAACTATTCGGGAGATAAGGGCAAATGCCAATTTGTCGAAAGCCGCAACTATTTGTTTGCGCGCAACAACGACCAAGGCACAAGGGACGGAAGTGTGCTTCATTCCTATTATGACAAAAAGCTCAACAGAAGCACATCCAAGTTTTATCTTGACAACGCAATACCTAAATATGTTGAGAAAATAAAAAGCGAAAACGGCGGTTTCTTTGTGATGCAAATGCAACTGACCGATCCTGTCTTGTTTATCGGTCCGAAGTTTTATGAAGGCACGCACAACGAGAGGGCGTCGGCTTTTGTCAAGTCGCTCAAAGATAAAGAATACTTTGAGTATCTCAACATCGTGATGAGAGATTATCTTGGCGCGGGCAAAGCAAAAGAAATCATTGCGCTCAACCAATTCAAAGGAACGCTGAAAGCGTCTCTTGCAGATGAGTTTGCGACAAAGTGCGCATAAGTTGTGACAAAAGTTCGCACAAGTTGCGTGTAAACGGAATTTTGGATAAAAAACACGGTAAGTGTTGTAATGCAGTGTAATTGGCATAAAAACAGCATGAAATGCCCATAATAAAACACGGTAAGTGTTGTGAGCAGGTAAAAGATATAAAAATTAAAACACGATAAGTGTTGTGACAAAGCGTATAGCAGTCAGGCAATGCGTTTTCAAAACGTAAAAAACAGATATGGTTGATTTCAAAGCGAAAATTAAAGACGTGCCAAACGATCCCGGCGTGTATATGATGCTCTCATCAAGCGGCGAGATCATATACGTTGGCAAGGCGAAGAATTTGAAAAACAGGCTAAGGTCGTATTTCTTCAATCTTTCCAATCGTACGGCAAAGGTGATGGCGATGCTCGAACACGTTGCCGATTTTCGCTATATCATTTGCGCAAGCGAAGTGGACGCGCTGCTCACCGAAAACAACCTTATCAAGAAAAATTCGCCGAGATACAACATTCTTCTTAAAGACGACAAGGCGTATCCTTTTTTGCGAATCGACATGAAAGAGCCGTATCCGACAATTAAGCTTGTCAGAAAACTCGAAAACGACGGCGCAAAATACTTTGGTCCGTATATGCAGTCGGTCAACATACGCGATATATTCGATCTTATCCACACGGCTTTTCCCATAAGGGATTGCAAAAGAGATTTGTCAAAGCCGTCAAGACCTTGTCTTAATGCGCATCTTGACAGGTGTATCGCGCCGTGCACCGGGAAAGTGAGCGAAAAAGAGTATAAAGCCGAGATGCAAAAAGTCATTGACTTTTTGAAGGGCAACGACAGAGAAGTGGAAAGAGTGCTCACCGACAAGATGAAAAAATTTGCGGCGGAAGAAAATTTTGAAGTTGCGCTCAACTATCGCAACAAGCTGCAATTATTGGACAAACTCGTGCAAAAGCAGGTGAGCTCGCTGCCAAAAGATTTCAATCTCGATATATTCGCTTTTGAGACAAACGGCATTGTGTCTGCAATCAATATGCTTGTCGTGCGCGGCGGAAAGCTCGTTGGCGGCGAAAACGTCATATCTCAAAGTGCAGACGAAGACATTGCAAGCTATATCTTGCAATACTATCAAAACAACGCGCCCCTTTGCGATGAGATCGTCACCGATTGCGTGGAGAGAGCAAAGAGCCTTGAAGACGCAATAAACGGGCTTTGCTCACACACGGTGAGAGTGGTCGAGCCAAAGCAGGGCGTGAGAAAACAGTTGCTCGAACTTGCCCATTCCAACGCTTATGACGCTATGACCAAGCACGGCACACAGGAAGAGAGAAAGGCGCAACGAACGCAAGGCGCGGTGATTCAACTTGCCGAAATTCTCAATCTGCACACGCTACCCAACCGTATGGAGTGCTTTGACATCTCGCATATCTCGGGCACGGACAAAGTGGCGAGTATGGTGGTGTTTGTGGGCGGAGAGCCAAAGAAGGCGCATTATAGAAAATTCCGCATAAAAACGGTTGAGGGCAACAACGATTTTGCATGCATGAAAGAAGTGCTGACAAGACGGTTGATAGAGATCGGCACGAGCGAAGACGAGAGCTTGTCAAGCGTGCCCGACCTTCTTGTGATAGACGGCGGAAAGGGACAACTTGCATACGCCATGGAAGCGCAAAAAGAGACGGGAAGAGAAGATATAGAGATATTGTCGCTTGCCGAAAGATACGAAGAAGTGTATCTCAAAAGCGCGCCGAAAACCGCCGTGATTTTGCCAAAGGACAGCGTTGCGTTACAACTTTTGCAGCGGATAAGGGATGAGGCGCATAGGTTTGCAATCACGTTCCATAGAAACTTGCGCAGCAAACATATCAGCGAAAGCGCGCTCAAAAACGTGGAAGGCGTGGGCAAAGTGTTGTGCGCAAGACTGATAAAAGAGTTTGGCTCGGTGGAAGAGATAAAGCTCAAATCCGCCGAAGAAATCGCAAGCGTGGACGGCGTGTCAAACGTGCTTGCGCAAAGGATTTTGACAACGCTTAACGGGGGCGAAAACGTAAGCGAAAAAGACATCCCGATCACCGAAGAAGACGACGAAAAAGACGGTGAAAAACGTGGCGAAAACGGAACGCAGGGCAAGGAAGAATAGAAAATGAAATGAATATTTTGTGCAAAAGGGCAGGCAAAACGCTTGTTCTTTTTTTGTTGAAGTTTTCAAAAATCGCGATCAAAAAAACACAAACGGCAGATAAAAATCATATCATTGCGTATGAGTGAAAAAGTGGCGATTTTCAAGGAATTGCAAATTGAATACGGCATAAAAAACGCAAGGGAAATCTCAACGTACAAAGGTGGCGGTGACGCGGTTGTGGCGCGCCCCGACAGCGTGGAAAAACTGTGCGAGTGCGTGGCTTTGTTGAAAGCCGAAAAAGTTAAATTCGCAATGCTTGCAAAAGGCTCGAACACGCTTGTGTCTGACGGATTGTGTGAAACCGCTTTGATTGATACAAAGGGATTGAAGGACGTTGAAATATGCGGCGAATATGCCTATGCGCTGTGCGGCTCAAGCATAAGGAAGGTTGTGGAAAAGGGAAGAGAAAAAGGGTTGTGCGGACTTGAATTTTTGAGCGGCGCGCCTTGCTCGGTCGGCGGAGCTGTGAAAATGAATGCAAGTGCATTTTTAACACAAACGAGCGATTATGTTGACGAATTGTATATATTAAACCTTGATTGTGCAAATTGCAGCGAAATTGAAATGGGAAATGAAAGGTGCAAATCACAAGACTTGTTGTCGTTCGGCAATCACAAATCGCAAGACTTATTGCCTGCGTATATACAAAAAACGCAAGACTTTTCAATCGGAGTAAACGGCGAATTTTTTGAATACACGGGCATTGGAGAGTTGATTGAAAAGGGTGTTGTGAGAGTGGTCAAGGGGAGTGAAATCGGTTGGGGGTATAGGAAGGGCGCGGGGGGAATTATACTCGGCACAAAGATGAAACTTATACGCTCAAAGGCGGGCGAAAGCCAAAGACTTGCAAGGTTTTATCTTGAAAAAAGAAGGGAGAAACAACCTGCGTTGCCGTCACTTGGAAGTGTGTTCAAAAACGGAAAAATCGCAAGCGGAAAACTGATTGAGGAGTGCGCTCTCAAAGGGATGAAAATAGGCGGCGCGATGATAAGCGAAAAACATGCGAATTTTGTGGTCAACGTCGGAGGTGGGAGCGCAAGCGATTACGTTTTGCTTGCAAACGAGTGTAAAAGACGTGTTTTTGAGAGATTTGGGGTGGAGCTTGAAGAAGAATACGTCAGGCGCGAGTGAAATTGTTTTGCGGCGAAATTAAAAAGCAAAGAATTGCAATAAGTTGTTGATTAAAACTTATTTTTATACTACAATAATTTTGATTGCGCAAGCGTACGCGCGTATACACATAGGCTTGCGAGTTTTTGAGAAAAACGAAAAAGGTGGCGCAATGAGAGCAAGCGGCGATTTTCATCTTCACACAACGGCGAGCGACGGACGTTGCTCGATTGTTTCGCACGCAAAAAAAGCGGACGAGATGGGGCTCGATGCAATCGCAATCACCGATCACGGCTTTGCAAGCACGATTTTTCACATGACGAAAAAGAAGTTTGACAAGCAGCAAAGCGAGATTGCGGCTCTTGATTGCAAGGCGCAAGTGTTGCACGGCGTGGAAGGCAATCTTGTCAACACGCACGGCGACATCGATATACCTGCCGACATCGTAAGGCGGTGCGACGTGCTGATTGTGGGTTTTCATCGCTACATCGGGTTCAAGGGCGAAAAGCGTGGCGGATATGACAGAAAATGGCTGTTTGAAAACGGATTTTGCGGCATAAAGACAAGGCAAAAACTCAAAGAACTCAACACGGCGGCGTATATCAAGGCTCTTGACAAATTTCCCATAGACACGCTGGCGCATCTCAATCACCGCGCGCTGATTGACGTCAAAAAGGTGGCGCAAAAGGCAAAAGAAGTCGGCGCGTACGTGGAACTTAACGAAAAGCATATTGACGCGCTCGAAGAGTTTGCGGACGATTTGAGAGATAGCGGAGTGAACTTTGTCGTGGGCACGGACGCTCATGACACAAAAAAGACCGGGAAGATAGACAAAATCGTCGATTTTTTGAGTCGGCATGCAATAGATGAGAAGAGAGTGTTTGGCATAAACGGAAACGCTCCGAAATTCAAGGACAAAAAAGAGTGGTGTGAAAATGGATTTGAAGACAAGTTTTAAGGAAGCGGCGCGCAAAGAATTGCTTGGCGTTTTGCCGACTGACAAAGATGAAATCGTGGCGTTTCTCAGCGCACTTTCAAAGACGTGCGGCAGCATAGAGATAGTCAAAAAAAGGCTGAATTTGTGCCTTTCGCTCGACACGTACGACGAGGGCGTGAAAGTGGTGGAGCTGTTCAAGACGGTGTATCCTGCCGAGTTCGAGCTGTCGCTTGAAAAGTCCAAGACGGGCGGCGAGGCTTGCACGTTGCAAGTGCCGTCGGGTTTTAGCAAGCAAGCTCTTGTGGATTTTGGGCTTATGAGCGTCAACGCCGACGAATATCTCGGCTTTATCGAAGAATTGCCAAGAGAGCTGACAAGATCCCAGAAGTGCAAAATCGCATATTTCAAGGGCTTGTTTTTGGGCGCGGGCAGCGTGTATGTGCCGTCAACGCTCGATCAAAGCGAAAAAAGAGACGGCTATCACTTTGAAATTCAACTTGACGACGACCTTTTTGCGCAAGACGTGATGGAGCTTTTGAGCGACCTTCGCATAAACACGCGTATGAGCGAACGCGGCGAACACAAGCTCGTCTACGTCAAGGACAAGGACGAAATCGTCAAGATTCTGGCAACGCTCGACCTTGTGGATTGCACGCTGAAACTTCAATCCATAATTGACGAAAGAGAGACTTCAAACAGCCTAAACCGAGTGATAATCTGTGAAACGGCAAATCTCGACAAGACTTTCACCGCCGCAAGCAAGCACCTTCTTGCCATCGGAGAATTGAAAAACAGGGACGAGTTTGACAGCCTTGCTCCCGCGCTGAAAGATACCGCAAACGCAAGGGCGGAACACCCCGAGGCATCTATGAGCGTACTTGCCGAGATACTTGGAGTGAGCAAGAGTTGCCTTAATCACAGACTTAGAAAGCTTGTGGAAATGGCAGGGATCAATTGAATGAATAATTAATAATTATGGTGCGGGCGCAGAAAAGGTTGCCGTTTCGTTTCCACGAGATTGCCACGCAAAGCTCGCAATGACAAAGTTTTTGGGTTGCGCCCGAAATGAAAGCCCATTGGAGCGTTCTTATAAACGGAATGTGCGATTTCGAAGACGGAATTGGAGCCGCAAGGCGGCGACCGTATCGAGCGTCGGACTTGACGTAAAGTACAAGCGACTGCGCCATGTTGTTGCGGAGCCGGCGCACAAAGCGAAGTGGCACAATAAGAGAAATGGCGCAAGTTATGTCTCGACCGTAAGGAACGAAGTGACGGAATAGCGATTGTTACGAAGTCAATCGCGTCGAGTTGTCCCCCGCTACGCGGTTGCCGTGGGTTCCCTTGTAAGGGGGAACGGCAATAGGGAAAACACCTGAGGAAAGGGGAAAGTTGAATTAAAATATAAACAATACGAAAGGAAAATAAATGACAGATTTTGTACACCTTCATCTACATACCGAATACAGTCTTCTTGATGGCGCGGTGCGACTTTTGCAAGTCGTGCCCGATCCGAACGACCCCAAAAAGACGATAAAGACGCACCCGCTCTGCGACGCTCTGAAAGCGCGCGGAATGGACGCTGTGGCTATCACCGATCACGGCAATATGTACGGTGCGCATACGTTCGTGTCGGTGCTCCGAGCGGACGGGATCAAGCCTATCATCGGGCAGGAATTCTACGTTGCCGACGATATGTATCAGAAGACTGCGGACGTCATGAAAAAGCGTTATCACTTGATTTTGCTTGCAAAAAATATGACGGGATACAAAAATCTGATGAAACTATCGTCAATGGCTTTTGTGGACGGTTTTTACGTCAAGCCGCGTATAGACTTCAAGCATATAAAGGAACACAGCGAAGGTTTGATCTGTCTTTCTGCATGTCTTGCGGGGCAAATTCCGCGTCTTTTGCTTGAAGGAAAATACGAAGAAGCAAAGGCGGTTGCAATCGAGATGAGAGACACGTTTGCGCCCGGGGATTTTTATATCGAACTTCAAGACCATCATCTGCCCGAAGACAGAATCGTGATGAATCCGCTCGTGCAAATCGCGCGCGAGATAGGCGTGAAAGTGGTTGCCACAAACGACGTTCACTACATCGAAAAAGAAGACGCCGACATCCAAGACACCATGATGTGTATAACGCTCGGCTGTAAGAAGAGCGAAATAAACGGCGCGCGTTTCGACACGGACGAGTTTTATCTCAAAACGGGCGACGAAATGGCGGAACTGTTCAGCTGGTGCCCCGAGGCTATTGCGTCTACGCGCGAGATTGCGGACAAAGTGGACGGCGACTATTTCATTACAAAACACTCGTCAATCATCCCAAAATACACCAACGAAGAGATGGGGGACAGGGACGAGGCTCAATACCTTCGCGATCTTGCATACGAGGGCGTGAAGAGAAAATACGGATATATCAACGACGAAATTACAAAACGTCTCGAATACGAACTCGGCGTCATTCACAAGTGCGGATTTGACGGCTATTTCCTTATCGTGTGGGACTACGTGCATGCGGCGCAACAGATGGGAATTCCGGTGGGCCCGGGACGCGGAAGCGGCTGCGGCTCTATCGTTGCGTACGGCATAGGTATCACGGACATCGATCCGCTCAAATACAACCTGCTCTTTGAAAGATTTTTGAGCGAAGAGCGTGTTTCGATGCCGGACTTCGACGTGGACTTCTGCTTTGTCAGACGACAAGAAATCATAGATTATTGCATCAAAAAGTACGGTAAAGACAACGTTTCGCAAATTATCGCGTATTCCACGATGACGGCAAAGGCTGTCGTCAAGGACGTTGCGCGCGTGTTTGACGTGCCGTACGGAGAGTCTGCAAACTGGGTGAAAGAAATCCCTGCAATGGGTAAACCGCTTCTTCCGCAGGTGCTCACCGAAGGCAGCGAATTTTACAGCGAAGACTTCAAAAAGATATACGACAACAATCCGACGGCAAGATCGGTTATAGACGTTGCAATGAGACTCGAAGGTATGCCAAGACAGACGTCAATGCACGCCGCAGGCGTCGTTATTTGCGCCGATCCTATCGTCGAACATTGCGCTTTGTCGAGAAACGGCCCTATCGTCACGACTCAATTCGACAAAGTCATCGTCGAAGAACTCGGTCTTCTCAAAATGGACTTTTTGGGACTTAAAACGCTCACCGACATCGACGAAGCGTTGAAACTCATAAAAGCGGATAAGGGTATAGATCTTGACTTCCACAAGCTCGGATACGAAGACCACAAGGTGTATGAACTCATATCATCGGGCGACTGCGAGGCGGTGTTCCAGCTTGAAAGCGGCGGCATGAAACGCTTTATGGCACAGCTGCAACCCGACTGCTTGGAAGACGTGGTGGCAGGTATTTCCATGTATCGTCCCGGTCCTATGCAGTTTATCGACTTGTTCCTTGAAGGCAAGCGTCACCCCGATCAAGTGCAATACGCACACCCGCTGCTCAAAGACATCCTTGAAAACACCTACGGATGTATCGTGTATCAAGAGCAGGTTATGCAAATCGCGCAAAAGATTGCGGGATTCAGTTTCGGCGGCGCGGACATCATGCGACGTGCTATCGCAAAGAAGAAACTTTCCGTTCTCGAACAGCAACGCGATATCTTCTTGCACGGCGGTAAACTCGACGGCGACAAGACGGGCAAATACGTCCCCGGCGCGGTGGCAAACGGCGTCAGCGAAGAGATTGCAAACCACTTGTTTGACCAGATATTGAAATTTGCAAGCTATGCGTTCAACAAATCGCACGCGGCGGCTTATACGTTCTTGACCTATCAGACGGCGTATCTGAAATGCTACTATCCCACTCACTTCATCGTGGCTGTCGTCAACAACCGTATCACCAACGCCGATGAAGTGAAACACTATATGAACTATCTCAAACGCACGGGCGTGAAGACTCTCTCTCCCGATATAAACCGCTCGCAAAAGAACTTCTCCATAGAAGGCGAAAACGTGCGTTACGGGCTGATGGGCATAAAGAACGTGGGCGAGCAGGCGATGGAATTCGTGCTGAGCGAAAGAGCGGAAAACGGCGCGTTTAAGGACATAAGGGACTTCCTTGACAGATGCGCGGGGCAAGTGAACAAGCGTATGGTGGAAAGCCTTATAAAAGGCGGCGCGCTCGATTGCTTCGGCAAGAGCCGAGCAACGCTCATGGCGTCGTACGAGCGTATTCTCGACACCGTGCTTTCGGATAAAAAGAGCAAGATTTCGGGACAACTTTCGCTCTTTGACGAGCTGATTGAAGACGAAGAAATCAAGTATAACGAAACTCCCGAATACGCAAAAGCGGATATTCTCAAATATGAAAAAGAAGTGTTGGGCATGTATCTTTCGGGGCATCCGCTTGACGATTACAGCGACACAAGACACGAGTTTGACTTTGACACGAGCATGCTGTTTGTCGAGCAAGCCGACGAAGAAGGCAACGTTGAAACGGTTGTGGATCAATCGCTTGCGGGCAAGACGGTCAAGTTCGGGTGTGTGGTTTCGTCCTTTGAGAAAAAGGCGACTGCGAAACAGCAAAAATTTGCAGTGGGTAGAGTGGAAGACAGAATGGGCTCTATATCCTTCTCCATGTATCCGCGCGCATACGAAAAATACGGCGAGCTGCTCAGTGCGGAATGTCCGTTGAAAATAGTGGGCAAAATCGACCTAAGGGACGAAAGCGAAGCGAAAATAAGCATTGAAAAAGTGGAAGTTTGGCAACAGGACGGAGCGGCGAACACTCCTTCTCAAGCTCAAAGCCAACAGGGCGAAAGAAGGGTAAACGGGATTCTCTACGTGCTGCTCAAAAACGTCGTTGAGAAAGATATGGTGTCCGACATTCTCGCTCTGCACCCCGGCTCTACGCCGTGTCAGGCGCAAGTCAAGCGCGACGGACAATCCAAACTGCTTGAATTTGCTCAAAAAGTGGATGTTTGCGAAGATCTCTTGGCAAGATTGCAAGACGTGTTGGGCGCAAGCCGTGTGAAATACGTCATCAAAAAGTAATAAATTTTTAACATAACAAAGGAGTAGTTTATGGCAAAAAACACCAACAAAGCCAAAAAAGTGGCGGTGCTGACAAGCGGCGGAGACGCCAGCGGTATGAATGCATGCGTGCGCGCGTGCGTTAGATATGCTCTCGATAAGGGCTATGAAGTGTTTGGCATCAAGCACGGATACAAAGGTCTTGTCAACGATGAGATTTTCAAGATGGAATATTCAAGCGTGTCCAACTGCGTGCATGCAGGCGGCACGATTTTGCGCTCGTCCAGATGCCCCGAATTTCAAGAACACGACGTCATGTGTGCGGCGGTTGAAAATTTGCTCAAACGCGGAATAGAAAACCTTATCGTCATCGGCGGCGACGGCTCTTTCCGCGGCGTTGAGGCAATCCACGAAGGCACAAAACTCAACGTCATCGGCATCCCCGGCACTATCGACAACGATATGGGCTACACAGACAGCACGATCGGATTCGACACGGCTTGCAACACGGTTGTGGACGCCATACTCAAATTGCGCGACACCATCACTTCGCACGACAGAATCATGATCCTTGAAGTTATGGGCAGAGAGTGCGGAAACATCGCTCTCAACAGCGCGGTGGCAGGCGGCGCAGAGTACGTCATCGTGCCCGAAGTGGACACCGATGTGGACGAAGTGGCGGCAAGCATCAAGCGCGGCTTTGACAAGGGCAAATCTTCATCAATCATCGTCCTTGCAGAAGGCAAGACCGAGCTTACGGACGAGCTCACTCAAAAGATCAGCGACGCAACGGGCAGACGCGTCAACCACATGGCACTCAAGTGGATGCAACGCGGCGGTATCCCCACCGTCGAAGACAGAGTGCTTGCTGCAAAAATGGCATGCCGCGCGGTTGAACTTGTCGAGTGCGGTCAAAGCGGCAGAGTTATCGGCATAAAGGGCGGCGAAATCTTTGATACAACCGTGCTTGAAGCTCTTGCTTGCAAGAAAGGTTTTGACCAAAAACTCTATGAACTCGCGCAGATTATCAGCAAATAACGGGGAGACTATATTCGACTTGCAAAAAATAAAAAACACAAATTGTCCGAGGGGACAAAAGGAGATACTATGAAAAATTTGAAAGGCGCATGCATGTTCGGTCAGAGCGGCGGCCCGACTTCAGTCATCAACAGCAGCGCGGCAGGCGTTTTCACCGAAGCGCTCAAACAAGGTAATATCACCGCGGTTTACGGTCTCGAACACGGCATCGTGGGCTTGCTCAACGAAAAATTCTTCGACATGAGCAAGGAAGACCCCAAGGAACTCGAACTTCTCAAATACACGCCGTCTTCTGCGCTCGGCTCTGTCAGATACAAACTTAAAGACGCAGACGTGGACGACACCGATTATAAGCGTATTCTCGAAGTTTTTGAAAAATACAACGTGCGCTACTTCTTCTACAACGGCGGCAACGACAGCATGGACACTTGCAACAAGATCAGCAAATATCTCCAATCTGTCGGCTATGAGTGCAACGTCATCGGCGTACCCAAGACCATCGACAACGACCTTTACGGCACAGATCATTGCCCCGGCTACGCAAGCGCGGCAAAGTATATCGCAACCACCGTTATGGAAGTCAACCTTGACGCAAAAGTGTATGACACGCCTATGGTGTGCGTCATCGAGGCTATGGGCAGACACGCAGGCTGGCTCACGGCGGCGGCGGCTCTTGCAGGCGTCAACGGACTCGGCGCAGACCTTATCTACCTTCCCGAAACCGACTTTGACGTTGACAAATTTGTGGAAGACGTCAAGGGCGTTTGCGCAAAGAACGGCAACAAGTGCATAGCGGTGGTGTCCGAAGGCATTCACGACAAGGAGGGCACTCTCATTTGCGAAAGCCTCGGCTCGCAAGCGGCAAGAGATAGTTTCGGACACGCTCAACTGGGCGGCGTTGCGTCAATCCTTGCCAACCTTCTCAAAGAAAAGACGGGCTTCAAAACTCGCGGAATCGAGCTTAGCCTTATGCAAAGATGCGGCGCGCACCTTGCAAGCGAAACGGACGTCGAAGAAGCGTTCAACGCAGGCGCGTTTGCAGTCAAGAGCGCGTGCGAAGGCGAAACCGACAAGATGGTCATCTTCAAGCGCGTGATAGACGACAACGGAAATTATCATTGCGAAAACGTGCTTATGCCCCTCGAGCTTGCCGCAAACACCGAGAAGAAAGTGCCGACAGAGTGGATAACCAACAACGGAACTTATGTTGGCGACGAGTTTGTCAAATATGCGCTGCCGCTCATTCAAGGCGACGCAAAAGCTCCGCTTGAAAACGGACTTCCCAGATTTGCAAGACTCAAAAAGGTCTATGCAGGCAAATAATCTTGCTTGCCTTTGACGGCTTGCAAAAAACATGTAAAACACACAATCGGCGGTTTATTCTCTCAAAAAGGCGTGATAAACCGCCGATATGCGCAGCTTTGCGCGCAAAAAGCAAAATTGTATCAGGGGGAAAGTATGAATCAGCAAGACTATTTCAAGGTTGTGTACGGGCGCGATAAGACGGCTCTGAAAAAAGAGTTCGTTGACAAAATCGTGACCGAAACCGAGAGAGAAGATGTAAATCCCATAGAACTTCGCATGAGAGTGCGCGCTATAAAGGCGCAATTTAAGCAAGACAAAAAGGCTCTCAAACAGGAGAGCAAAAGGCTTGAAAAGGGATTTAGAAAAGAGTATGGCATGATGAGAAGACCGTTTATGGCGGGAGTCTTTGACGTTGTGGAAGAGCAAAGAGCCGTGCCGAACGGACGCACGCCGTTCAATGACGAGATCAAGGTCGAAAAGGACGTTGTGTACAAGACGGTTGACGGCAAAAATCTTTGCATGGACATATATTTTCCATCCCGTCCCGTCAGCGAAAAATCGCCTGTCGTTTTGGACATACCGGGTGGCGGATGGATGATACACAACCGTAGCCGTCGCGACGGCTACGCAAGATGTTTTGCCGCTATGGGCGCAGTGGTTGCCGTCATCGATCATAGGCTTTGCCCCGAAGTGTTCTTCCCAAAAGACCTTGAAGATTGCGTGGACGCATACAATTTTCTTTGCGACCACGAAGACGAATACAAAATTGACAAGAACAATATCACTTTGACGGGCGACTCGTCGGGCGGACATCTCGCCGCTTGCATGGGCTGTCTGTCGTCAAGTGAAGAATATAGACAAAAACTCGCTCTCCCAAAGCTGAAAACAAAGGTGGCAAATATCATTACAATCAGCGGCGCGTTCAGCTTTGAAGTGATGTATCGCATCCCGTTTACGCATCTGTTTATCGTGCGCTATTTCTCGGGAACGAAATCAAGAAAGGCGTTCAGACAATGGGAGTTTTACAAGGAGAGCGATCCGTACAACTATCTCAACCCCGATTTTCCCGAAACATACAACAACGGCGGCGCAACCGATCCGCTTTGTTTCGGCGAGGCAAAGCGTATGGCAAAGGCTCTTGACAAGGCAGGCGTGAAAAACGAGTACCGCGTGGGCAAAAATCTCTTCAATTCCGCTCACTGCTACGTGCTTAGATTCCCGTTTGCGCCCGCAAGAAAGGACGCGCTCGCGCTGTATGCGTGGTATGGACAAAAACAAGCCGAAAAGTGTGTGAATATGGCGGACAATTTCAAGAGAGTGGAAACGTTTATGAACAACTACAAAAAAGCGTTGAAAGGAAAAATAAAGTGCTGAACGTAACTGTCGGAGACGTGATCGAAGGCAAAGTCGCGGACTTTGCAAGCGAGGGCGAAGGAATCATCAAAATCGGTTCGTATGCGGTGTTCGTGCCGTTTGCCATAAAGGGTGAAACGGTGCGCGCTCGCATTCGTTTTGCAAAAAAGGACTACGCTTTTGCCGAGCTTGTGGAAGTCGCCCTGCCGTCACCCGACAGAGTGAAACCGAGATGCACGTATTTCGGGCGTTGCGGCGGTTGCGATCTTCAACACGTTACAACCGAGTGCCAGCTTGCAATCAAGAAAGCGAGCGTTGAAAACGCGCTCAAAAAAATCGGCGGACTTGACGTCAAAGCGGACGACGTCGTGCATTTGAACGATTGGGAATACCGCAACAAAATAGCCCTGCCTTTTGCCTACAAGAGCAAGTCGGGCAGAGTGTCGCTCGGCTTTTATGAGAAAAAATCGCATACGGTCGTGCCGATGAAGTGGTGCCCCTTGCACGGAGAGTGGGCGGCAACGCTCATTCAGGACGTGTCGGAGTGGGCAAACAACGAAAAAATATCCGTCTATGAAGAAACAACCGGCAAAGGTCTTCTTCGCCATGTCGTCGCAAGAAAACTGGATACGCTCACGTTTACGCTCGTAGTCAATGGCTCGCGTGTGCCGAAACTCGAAGTGCTTGCAAGAAAGCTCGAACAAGACTTCGGCTCGGTGGCTATCTTTATAAGCGAAAACACAAAAAACACCAACGTCATTTTCGGCGACAACGCAAAACTCGTGTGGGGCAGAGAGCAAAAACAAAATCTCGGCGCGTACGAGGCGGTGGTTTCGCCGCTGAGTTTCTTGCAAGTCAACGATGAAGTGCGTGACGCGATATACGACAAGGTTTGCTCGTTTTTGGCGGACTTTGACGGTGATATAATCGAGCTGTATTCGGGTGTCGGACTTTTGACGGCACAGATTGCAAAAAGGCTTGAAAATGCCAAAATCACCGCCGTTGAAATCGTGCCCGACGCCACAAAAAACGCAAACGCGCTCATGCAATCGCTGCATATAGCGGACAGAGTGACCAACGTGTGCGCGGACGCGGTTGATTTTGTGTCCGACCTTGCAAAAAAGGACGAACAACCCGAGCAATCGTCACAAAATAGCGATTTGCCCGATGAGATTCTCAACTCGCCGTTTTATCTCGGCAAAGCTCCCGTCAAGGCGAAAGCCATGACACAAAAACCGCTCGCGCTCGTGCTCGATCCGCCACGAAAAGGCTGTGACAAAAGAGTGCTCGATGCGGTGAACGGCGCGGATTTCGAGCGTATCGCATACATCAGCTGCAATCCGCAGACCTTGGCAAGAGATTTGAAGGTGCTTGGCGACAAATATGCAATCGCAAGCGTGACTCCCTTCGATATGTTTCCGCAAACAAGCAATGTCGAAACTCTCGTCACGCTGAAAAGAAAGTGAAGTTTTCACTTCGTGAAAGTGAAGAATTATGACAAGAGAAGAATTTGAGAAGTTTGTGGACGAAACGTACGGAGTTAAAGCCGATTATCCGTGGGGTGACGGCGATACGGGCGTTTTTAGGCATGGCTCAAACAAAAAGTGGTTTGCGATCGTCATGGATTTGACGATGGACAAATTCGGCGGAGACAAGCAAAAGAAAGCGGACGTTGTCAACGTCAAGTGCGCGCCGTCGATGATAGACTCGTTTTGTCTTGACAAGGGCGTGTATCGCGCCTATCACATGAACAAGGCGAATTGGGTGAGCATAGTGCTGGATCTTGCCGATGACAACGAAACGAAAATGCTTGTGGATATGAGCTATGCCATGACCATGCAGAAGGTCAAAAAGGCCAAAAAGACGGAAGAAAATGCCGATTGGCAATGAGATATAAACTTGAAAATCATTCGCGACAGCGAAAACATAGGTGGAATTATGAAGGCAACTTACGTGTTGAAAACACCAAAGGGTATCGAACTTTACGAGCTTGAAAACGACAACGGAATCAAGGCGCAGATCATCACTTACGGCGCGCGCATTGCAAAACTTGTCGTGCCCGACAAGGACGGAGAGATGATAGACGTTGTGGCGGGATTTGAAACGCCGGACGGATTTTTGCAAGACAATCCGTATTTCAACGCAATCATCGGCAGGGTGGGCAATCGCATAGGCGGCGCGTCGTTTTTGCTTGACGGCAAGAAGTACGACTTGTTCAAAAACGACGGCAACAACCACCTGCACGGCGGCAAATGCGGCTTTGATTCTCGCATGTGGACGGCAACGATTTTGGACGGCGCAAGCGTGAGAATGGAAAGAGTCTCCGCCGACGGCGAAGAAGGCTATCCCGGCAATCTGAAAGTGTGCGTGACCTATACGCTCACCAACGAAAACTCGCTTGTCATCGACTATGAAGCCGTTTGCGACAAGGACACCGTTTGCTCGTTGACAAATCATGCGTACTTCAATCTCGACGGCGATTTCAAGAGTGTGCTGGATACGTTGGTGACGATTGACGCAGACAGCATCACCGACATAGACGATGAGCTTATCCCCCACGGCGCATTGAAAAACGTCAAGGGAACAGCCTTCGATTTTTCCAAAGAAAAGGCAATCGGCAAGGACATAAAGGCGGACGAGCATTTGCTCAAAATCGCACGTGGATACGATTTCAACTACGTGCTTAACGGCAAAGGATTTAGGCATGTCGCAAGCGCACGCTCTGAAAAGAGCGGTGTGAGAATGGACGTTTTCACGGATAGAGCGTGCATGCAATTGTACACTGGCAACTTCCTTGAAGGGCTGAAAGGCAAGAAAACGTATGGCTATCAATCCGCTTTTTGTATGGAAACGCAGGGCTATCCCAACGCTTGCAACGTGCCGTCTTTTGAGAGTATGACGCTCAAAAAAGGCGAAAAATACACCGCTCGCACGGAGTATAAATTCGGCGTGGACAAGGACTGACAGGCAAAACGGACTTGAAAAAGGTCTTGCGACACTTATAAAACATGCGGATATGTTGCAACGCAAAATTGCGTGTATCTTGCACAAAAAGACACTTTATATATACAAAACACGGAGATAAAACGTCAAAATGAGCATTATCGATGAAAAACTTGCAACGTTTGAGCAACTTGCGCAAGAAGGTATGACGGCAAAAAACACCGCCAAAGCATTGGAGCTTATCGGCATACAGGGCTATGACGAGGAGCTTATAAAGACCTTCAAACTTTGGGGCGATTATATGCCGATGGGAGATGAAGATCCCTACACCGAAGAACAACGCAACTTGCACATCTTGTGGGACAGCATAGACCGCGCGCCGCTTGGCGTCAACTGCGCTTTTGCCGTGCCTTTTAGAGCAATCGTGGCAAAGAAACTGTTCAAAAAATGCGGCGACGGGTTTGTTGCAAACGAGGGTTGTAGATTCAACTACGGACATCGCATAGAAGTGGGCGACAACGTCAGCTGGAACGCGGGATGCTTTATCGACTCCAAGGGCGGAGTGAAGATGGGCAACTTTGCAATGCTCACCGAATACGTCAAAATCTTCACGCACTCGCACAGCGAACACGACCACATGCAAAGACAGTACAACGGCGTGGAAATCGGCGATTATGCAAAAGTGTACACCAACGCAACAATTTTGCCGGGAGTAAAACTCGCAACGGGAGCAGTGGTTGCAACGGGCGCTATCGTCACGAAGAGCGTTGACGAATTTACGCTCGTGTCGGGAGTGCCTGCAAAGGTGCAACGCTCCCGCAAATTTGACGGGAAAAGCCTTGATGAAATGAATCAATATATGATGAAAGACAAGCTCTTCCAAAAGTGAACCGAGCTGTCAAGTCTTTTGAAAAATGAAGAAGAAACTGTATATATTCGACCTTGACGGCACAATTCTCGATACGCTCGAAGACCTTGCGATAAGCGTAAACTATGCGCTTGCGGTGTTCGATTTTCCGCCGCTCTCAAACAAGGAAATCGCAGACAGAACGGGCAACGGCGTGCAACGGCTTGTGGAATTGAGCGTGCCGAGCACGGCGGACAGAAAAAAAACGCTCGCGGTGCTTGACGTGTTCAAGCAACACTATTTTTACCATTGCGCCGACCATACGCGCCCGTATGACGACATAAAAGACGTGATATGCGAGATAAGACGGCAAGGGGCAAAGTGCGCCGTTGTGTCCAACAAGATGGACAGCGCGGTGCAAGAGCTTGCCAAAGACTATTTTGACGGGCTGTTCGATTTTGTGTCGGGGCAGAAGGACGGCGTGAGAAAGAAACCCTATCCCGACACCGTGTTGCTTGCGCTTAAAACGCTTGGAGTGGACAAAAAGGACGCGCTTTATATCGGTGACAGCGAAGTGGACGTGGCAACGGCAAAGAATGCGGATATGCAGTGTTTGAGCGTGGATTGGGGTTTTAGGGATAGGCAAGTGCTTGTGGAAAGCGGCGCAACGCAAATCATCTCAAAGCCCAAGGACATCTTGAAGTTTTGACGATTTTCTCAAATCGCCAAAATAGTAAACGCAAAGGCAAATCCAAAAGCAAAGAATACAATGATAATATGGCAAAGACCGCACGCAAATGACAATGTGTGAATGATGGGTCGCACCTGACAACTTGTCGGCAAAACCAAAACCAAAAGCAATGCAAAAGGCAATCAAAAAGCGAGAGTGTATCTCGCTTTTTTCATACCGTTAAGGGTGGTTGTTTTAGAAATTTATATACAACATATTTTATATTATATATAAATATTTCGCTTTTGATTTGTTTTCGGATTTGCTTTTTGATTTGTTGCGTCAGTCGAGAGTGGCGGCGTCGATCTCTTCGATCTCTTGCAATGCGTCCTTTTCTTTATCGGTGTATGTTTGCTCTCTCTCGTTGTTGCCGTCTTGACTTGCGGTATTTTGACCTGCTGAATTGTCCAAGGTGTTTGCTTTGAGATCTTTCGTGACGTCAAGAGCGGGATTTTGCTTGATTGCACCCACAAGGTCGTGGGTGGTGGTGACTTCTTGCACCAAGCCTACGTCTTGGGCGGGGTGCATAATCTCATCTTCAAGAGAGCTCGATTGCGCCTTTTCGGCATTTTCGGCGCGCTTTTTTTCAAGACGGTTGCCGCCAAAACCTTTGCCGGACACTTCGCCGGCTTTTGTGATGTACATAAACGCGTTGGGATCGCAAGAAGACACGATGCCTTTGACGCTGTTGATTTGCTTTTTGCTTGTCACGCACACAAGGACGTTGTGTTCCTTGCCGGTGTAGTAGCCGACCGCTTTGTTGATGGTGACGCCGCGGTGGAGCTTGACGGAAATCTCTTTTGCAATCTCGTCGGGCTTGTCGGTGATGATGGTGAAAACAAGCGACGCGAGAGTGCCGTATTCCAAAAACTCGGAGACTTTTGAAGTCACGAAAAGGGAGATGAATGAATAGAAGATAGGCGAGAGCAGTTTTGTCATGATCACGGTTGCGCCTGCCGATTGGTCAACGCCGATAAGGCCGATGAAACCGGACGTGGTGGCAACGATGCAGTCGCACATCAAGATCCAATATTGAGCGTGCGCGGCGGGGTTGTGCTTGTAGATAACCTTGCCAATGATGTCCGTGCCGCCCATGCTCATGTTGTAGCGGAACATAAGCCCGCAACCCGTGCCCGACAGCACGCCGCCTGCAAGAGCCGCTATGAGCATAAGACCGTATTCGCCCTCGGCATCGTATTGGGGACAGCCCACTCTGCCCAGAAGGTACATAAAGCCAGAATATACAAGCACCACGCAAGTGGTGTTGAACGCAAAGCGTTTGTTGAGCACGAAAAACGAGACGATAAGGAAGGGAATGTTCATCAAAATCGTCAAAACGCCCGGATCGAACAGGGACGTTGCAAGCGCAAGAAGCTTGGGATCGTTGGTTTTTTGGATGGCGAAGTGGATGATCGCCGCAAGACCGCCAAGACCGCCCGGGGCAAAGCCGTTGGGGTTGACGAAAATGTAGTTTGAAAACGCCCTGAGAAACGCAAGAATGATGAGCATCGTAAAATACTTCGTTGCAAATACGGCGTCGTTTTTGTTGAGTTTGACTTTTCCCATATACCTTCCTAAAAGCGTCCTTTGCGCTTATCACAATCATAAGAATTTCAACAAAAAAAAGCAAGCGTTTTGAGCAAGATGTCCAAAAAGCGAAGAACCCTTAAAAAATCTCAAACAAACGTTTGATATTTGTGGTTTTTTTAATAATGTTTTAAGTGTTATATTTATATACTTATATTATGGAATAAAAGCAGCAAATTGACAAAAACGCATTTTTGTGCGATAATATACAAGTTAAATTTTGGAGCAAGAGATATGTCAAAAGACGAAAGAACCGACCTTTATACGAACCAAAGCGTTCCGTGCGATTCTTCCGCCCGCGCCGACCTTGAAATGACAGACAACGAGCCTACGGTCGATGCGGTTTTAGAGCGCGCGACGTGCGATGTGCAAGACGAAAACGTCGAACATATCGAGCTTTCGGGCGAGCAGACGAGAGATGTCGCTCTCTGCAACAAAAAGCCGAAAAGAAAGCGCAAAAAAGACATGACGCCGAGCGAAAAGGAAGAAGCCAAACACAAGTTTGAACACGACCTTATGCAACGTAAGATGCTTGCAAAAAGCGTCGGTGTCGGCACGCTTGCAAAGCTCAAAGAATCTCTTTTTTCCGTGCTTCCCGTCGTTGTTATCGTTCTCATATTTGCCCTCACGCCCGTGACGGACTTCACCACGAAAGAAATCGTGGCTTTTGTCGTGTCGTCAATCGGGTTGATATTGGGCATTGCGCTGTTCAACGTGGGCGCGGATATGGCAATGACTCCTATGGGCGAGCATGTGGGCGCAGGCTTGACAAAGTCCAAAAAACTGCCGCTTTTGCTTGGCGTGGGATTTGTGATGGGATTGCTCATCACCGTTGCCGAGCCCGACTTGTCCGTGCTTGCAGAGCAGGTCAAAGCAGTGATGAACAACGTTGTGCTCATCGCCACGGTGGGCGTTGGCGTAGGCTTGTTTTTGGTGATTGCAATCGCAAAAATCGTTTTCAGAAAAGACTTGTCGTCTTTGCTTATATTCTTCTATATGTTGCTCTTTGCGTTGTGCGCAATCATGATGGAAAAGGGCAAAGGCATTTTTGTGCCGCTCGCATTTGACTCGGGCGGAGTCACCACAGGTCCTATCACCGTGCCCTTTATCATGGCATTGGGCGTTGGCGTTGCGCTCAACACGGGCGGTCGCAACGCAAAAGAAAACAGCTTTGGTCTTGTGGCTCTTTGCTCGATCGGACCTATGCTTGCGGTCATGGCGTTGTCGATTGCGGCAAAAGGCGATCTGTCCTACACGTTGCCCGACTATTCAATAGACGCAAATCTCGGCGCGAATTTTGCGCCCGCTCTCGGCGCGGTCGCACTTGAAGTGCTTGTCGCGCTCGGATTGATCGTGTTGTTCTTTGTGGTGTTGCAATTCACCGTTCTCAAACTTCCCAAACAAAAACTCGCTCAAATCGGCGTGGGCATCGTGTATACATACGTCGGTTTGGTGGTGTTCTTGACGTCCGTCAAGGTGGGCTTTATGCCGATCGGTTTCAAGCTCGGAGTGGAGATTGCATCGTTTAGCAAGCCGCTGCTTATCGTGTTCGCGTTTGTGATAGGTTTTGTGGTCGTGCTTGCAGAGCCTGCGGTGCACGTGCTCAACAAGCAAGTGGAAACAATCACCAACGGGGCGGTGTCCAAGCGTTCGATGTTGCTTGCCATGTCCATCGGCGTTGGCATATCCATCGGGCTTAGCGTGATAAGAATCATCTATGGATTCTCGCTGCTTTATTATCTCATCCCGGGCTATATTCTCTCGCTGGGATTGTCCTTCTTTGTGCCGAAGATCTACACGGCAATCGCATTCGACTCTGGCGGAGTCGCATCCGGACCGCTCACGTCAAGCTTTATTCTTCCGCTTGCGATAGGCGCGTGCAGCGTGCTTGCGGCGGAGTCCGAAATCATGAATCTTGCGTTCGGCATCGTGGCTATGGTTGCGATGACGCCGCTTATCACAATCCAACTTCTCGGCTTCAGAGCGGTCACCGCATCGAGAGTGAAAGAGAAGATCGTCATGCGCCGTATTCTCGACGCCGATGACGAACAAGTCATTGATTTTATGTAAAAGGAGGTTGCTATGGCAAAGAAAATCGCCACCGCCGTCAAGAAAAACGCAAAACGCGCGGAAAATCGCGTTCACGAAGTGAAAGAACGTATCGCGGCGGCAAAAAATCCCACCACTTCAAAAGTATACACCAACAAGCTGGAACTGCTTATCACCATAGTGCCTTCGCCAAAAGCGGAGTTCTACACGGACTTGCTTGTCACCTATGAAGTGAATTGTCAGTTTCTCACTCGCGCTCACGGCACGGCAAACGCGGATATGTGGTCGATAAGCGACTTCACAGACCAGACCAAAACCGTAATATTCAGCGTGATCAAACAAGAGAGAGTGCAAGAGGCTCTTGATATGCTCGACAAGAAGTTTGCCACCATCAAAAAGGGCAGGGGCATCGCTTTCACTGTGCCGTTTTCAAGCGTCATCGGCGTTGCGACTTACGGATTTTTGAGCAACAACACAACTATAAGGGAGAACAACAAACAATGAACGAATTTGAACATCAAGTGGTTATATGCATAGTAAACAACGGCTTTGCGGACGAGGCAATGGACGCCGCTCGCGAGGCAGGAGTCAAGGGCGGTACGGTGCTTTCGGCGCGCGGAACTGCCAATCTCGAAGCGGAAAAAGCCTTCCAGATCAAGATTCAACCCGAAAAGGAAATGGTCATGATCCTTGTCAGCAGCGACATCAAACAAGCCGTGTTGCACGCTTTGTACAAGGCGGTTGGCACGCACACTCCCGCACACGGAATTGCGTTTGCGCTCCCCGTGGACAACGTGGTGGGGCTTGGCAACGCAAAGGGCGAGAGCAAGAGCGAGCAAAGCGACAAAGACTAAATCGGCACGCAACGTCTTGCCAACGGAAAGCAACGGCTGTGCCGACAACTAAGGCGGCGGCAATGAAAAATGTGCCGCCGACAATACCATGGGCGGCAATATAAAAATGCGCTGTATACAACACCGTGTGGGCAATGTGAAAAAGTTGCATTGCCGACAATCCAATGTCGCATTTTGCGGCGCACTGCCGACAAACGAAAAGATAAAAAATATCCCGACTGCAATGAGCGGTCGGGATTTTTTATTGTCGATTATTTGTTGACGATGCTTTATTGATGATGTTTGTTGTCGATGTTTTTGTTATCGATGTGTTTTGTTATCTTCTGTATTCGTCGTTTCCGTTGTCGGGGTAGTCGTTCCTGTCGTTTTGGTTTCTGTTGTCACCATAGCCGCGATCGTAGCCGCGGTTATCGTAGCCGCGATTGTCATAAGGTCTGCCTTGCTCGTCATAGCGGGGGCGGTCTTCGTAGCCGTCGGGGTTGTAGGAACGAGTGGTGTCATAGTCAAAATCGTTCTTTCCGCGATGGCGGCGCATGACGCTCTTGCCTTGTGTGCGATCGTTCTTGGACGGGACGAAAAGCAGCACCGCAATGATCACTCCCGGCACGCAAATGCCTATGATAAGCACGATGCGAAGGGCAAGGGACGTGTTGGGCAGGATGTCGCCGCCGCTTGGCTCGGCAGGCTTTTTGTTTTCAAGGATTCTGTCTCTTTCGGCTTGGGAGATGGGGTGATAGGCAACCGTAAACTCGTTGAAAGACGCTTTGTCTTCAAAGCCGAAAACGGTGTTGCCGTCCTTGGTCGCGGCAATGAAGATTTTGCCCGATTCGTCGGTGGCAAAGCCCAAAAATTTGATTGTATGCTCGCTTGTCACGCCGCTTGAGGTGAGAGTCGCGCCCTCCTTGACGGTGAGCAAAATGTCGGGATAGGGTGATACGCCGTCTTGGAAAGTGACGGTGGACGTTTGCGGAGCGGACTCCGACTCAAAATAGAACTCAAAGCCACAGTAGGTGACGGTGTAGTATTTTTGAAACGCACTTTTCACGTTGGTGAGATAATAGCTTTCCGGCACGTAAAACTCATAGTTGCTTGTGGTGAGTTTGATTGACGACGCGCCGGCGGTGGCGTTGCCTTCGAGATTGGATACGGGCGCAACGACAACGCTCATGGACGAATCTGCCTGAGCAACGGACAATGGCAATAGCACAAGCACGCACACCAGCACGCAAACGGCAAGGCATACGCACAGCGCAATCGTCCCGAGAATTGAAAATATGTTTTTTGTATGACAATTTTTCATAACTTTATAATACTATAATCCTTCCCAAAATAAAAGTCTTTATATGCATTTTCAAGGAATTTTTTGCCAAAGCGGCGATTTGCGTGTCATAAATTTTTGGTTTTTCACGGTGGGCGGTCTTATTATTCGGATATGAAAGACAATTCCACTTTGCTTAGACTTCTCAAAATCGAACAGGAAATCAAGGACAGACAGCAGGACGCGCTCAGCTCGTACAACAGGGACAGAGTGCACCAAAAACAGATGCTTTTTCACAAGTGCCAAAAGCGCAATCGATGGGTTTTTGGCGGCAATCGCTCGGGCAAGACGGAGTGCGGAGCGGTGGAAAGCGTGTGGATGGCGCGCGGCATTCACCCCTATCGCGACAACAAAAAGGACGTGTTCGGCTGGGTTGTGAGCTTGACTCAACAGGTGCAACGCGACGTGGCGCAGGCAAAAATTCTCAAATATCTGCCCGATCGCTACATCTCGGACGTGGTTATGCGCGAAGGCAAGAAAGGGGCGGCGGAATACGGAGTTATCGACTACATTCTTGTCAAGAACGTGTTTGGCGGCATAAGCAAAATCGGTTTCAAATCCTGCGATCAGGGCAGAGAGCGTTTTCAAGGCACGTCCCTTGATTTCGTGTGGTTTGACGAAGAGCCGCCCAAGGATATTTACGACGAGTGCCGCATGCGTGTGTTTGACAAGTGTGGCGACGTTTTCGGCACGATGACGCCGCTTAAAGGCTTGACGTGGGTGTATGACGAGATAGAGCTCAACGACAAAAACGATCCGCAGGTGTGGTGCGAGTATATGGAGTGGAACGACAACCCCTATCTCGATAAGGAAGAGATAAAAGCCATGACCGCGTCCGTGAGCGAGCAAGACCAGCTGTCCCGCCGATTCGGCAAATTTACGGTGGGCGAAGGTCTTGTTTATCCCGAGTTCGACCAAAACGTGCATGTGATAGATCCCTTTGACGTGCCAAAGGAGTGGCAGGCGGAAATATCCATAGACCCGGGGCTTACAAACCCAACGAGTTGTCACTTCTATGCTGTGGATTTTGACGGCAACATATACGTGGTTGCCGAGCACTTCAAGGCAGGTCAGAGCGTTGACTACCACGTTCAGAAGATCTTTGAAATCGCCGATTCGCTCGGCTGGAAAAGGGACGGCAAAGGCAGACTGTCCGCACTCATAGACAGCGCGGCAAATCAGCGTACGCTTGCAAGCCAAAAGAGCGTTGCGGAGCTGTTTTGTGAAAAAGGTATATTGGTCAACACCAACGTAAACAAGGATTTATACAGCGGAATACAGCGTATAAAGTCCTTGTTTGAGCAAAGACCGCCAAAAATATACATTTTCCGCAATTGCGTGAATCTCATAAGAGAACTCAAAAGTTATTGGTGGGGCGACAACGACAGACCCAAGAAAGTGGACGATCACGCCCTTGACGAATTGAGATATTTTGTGATGACTCAGCCGCGCCCGACAAAGCCTATCGCTCCGCCAAAATCGCAAATTCAGCTTGACAAGGAGAGAATGATCAGGGACGTAAGACGGGAGAGATTATGGATGAAGAATTGATAAACGCGTTGAAAAAACGCGCCAAAGGTTACAGTTTCAGCGAAGTGCAGGAAGAGTATTCGGTCACGGACGGCGGCGAGATCGCGCTGACCAAACGCAAGGTGTGCGAAAAGTATTGCCCGCCTGACACCGCGGCACTCAAAACATATATGGAGATTTGCAAGGACGAGGAAATATCGCTTTTGAGCGATGAAGAGCTCGAAAGGGAAAAACACCGCTTGCTTATCAAACTCTATGAAGAAGAAAAGGCGCAAAAAGAGAAAGAAACGCAGCTTGCGCTCGATTGCGGCTGCGGTGGAAACGAAAAAGACAATCAAGCGACAAATCGCGAATCCAGAAGCAAACAAGCGGCAAATCGCGAACATAAGAGCAAACAAACTTCAAAAACAAAATAAACAGGAGATGACAAATGTCCAAAATCGAAGAGAAAATCGTTGCGGAAATCACCGCCGATTTCAAGAAAAGACAAGAGGCAAGACGCCCCATAGAGCTGAATTGGCGACTCAATATGAATTTTGTCGTCGGCAATCAGTTTGCGCAGATTTCGTCAAAGGGCGACATCGAAGAAAGCGGCAAGGAGTATTTTTGGCAGGAAAGGGAAGTGTACAACCACATCGCGCCCATTCTCGAAACTCGTCTTGCAAAGCTCGGAAGAGTCAAGGCAAAAGCGCAGGTGCGCCCGGCAACAAGCGATGACGAAGACGTGGCAAGCGCGTCCCTTGCTACAAAACTCATAGACGCCGTGTGCAAAGAGAACGACTTTTCTTCTCAACTTGCGCTTGCAAACACTTGGAGCGAGATCACGGGAAGCGCGTTCTTCAAGGTGACGTGGGACGCAAACAAGGGACACTCGCTCGACGCAAGCGGAGAGATCAAGGAAGGGGACGTGACAATCACGCTCTGTCCGCCGTTTGAGATTTTCCCCGAAGACATCGCAATCACCGACATCGACAAGCAATCGTCAATCATGCACGCAAAAGTGCTCACCGCAAAGGAAGTCAAGCGTATATGGGGCAAGGACGTCAAGGGTGGCGACGTCAACGTGTTTTCCTTTGACAACGCGCAGGTGGGCGGCGGATTCGGATACACCGCGTCCGTGCCCAAAATCGTCAGCGAAAAGAGAGAAGACAGCGTCACCGTCATTGAAAAATACGAAGCTCCCACTCACGAGTATCCCAACGGCAGATTGATTATCGTTGCGGGCGACACGTTGTTGTATCAAGGGGATATGCCCTATCTCAACGGCGAAGACGGCGTGCGCGGATATCCGTTTTCAAAGCAGGTGTGCATAGACAATCTCACCAACTTTTTCGGCACGAGCGTGGTGGAGCGCATCATCCCCGTGCAGAGAGCCTACAACACCGTCAAGAACAGAAAACACGAGTTTATGAACAGAATGGCGGTGGGCGTTATGGCGGTTGAAGACGGCTCGGTGGACACCGACAACCTCGAAGAAGAAGGACTGCCGCCCGGAAAAGTGGTGGTGTACAGACAGGGTAGCACGCCGCCGATTATGCTCTCGCCCACGCAAGTTCCGAGCGAGTTTTCTCGCGAAGAAGAAAAGCTACTCAACGAATTTGTGATGATAAGCGGCGTGAGCGAGGTGACCACCTATTCTCAAGTGCCTGCCAACGTCGCGTCGGGCACTGCTATCTCACTTCTTTTGGAGCAAGACGATACGCGTATCGCGCTCACGGCGGACAGCCTTAGAGAGAGCATAAAACGCATAAGCAAGCAAGTGTTGCGCCTGTATCGTCAGTTTGCAAAAGTGCCGAGAGTCAAGCGTATAACGGGCGACAACGGCGATGTGGAAATCGCATCTTTTTGCGCCGGCAACATCGACAGCGAAGACATCGTATTCGATACGATCAGCGACATAGAAGACACGCTGTCGGCAAGACGCGCCATGGTGTACGACTTGCTCAAACTCGGTCTTTTTGCAGACGAAAACGGAAAACTCAACGCAAGCACGAAAGCGAGATTGTTTGAAATTCTCGGTTTCGGCAACTGGGAAGACGGCAGAAACAACGACGAGATTCACAGAAAGAAAGCACTCAAAGAAAACATGGAGCTTGAAAAGAAAGACGTGCCGGTTGACGTGTATGACGATCACGCTTTGCACATCGAAGAACACATCAGAGCGTGCGTGTCCGTAAAGTGCGTGCGCAACAAAGAGATGAGAGATAGAGTGGCAAATCACATAGCAAAGCACAGCGAGCTTGCAAGACTGTCGCAAGACGTTGAAAATCTCAAAAGGCAATTTGACGAGAGCAAAGACAAGGAGAGCGTATGAAAAAAGAAGACGTTGAAAGAGCAATCAAAGACGGCGTGGAAAACGCCGCCGCAAGCATAGTGTCCGATGAGATTGCAAATGCCATAATGAGCGGTGATTTGCAAAAAGACGAGTTGAGCGTATCAAAAGACGATGATAAACATCAAGATATGCAAAATGAAGAGAAATCAAGCGACAAGCAGGATAGCAGCGATCAAGGCAAGTCGCAAGATGATACAGACGAGCAAAAACAACAAAATCTCGGCAAGTTTAAGAACCCGCAAGAGCTGTTGCGAGCATACGGCGAGCTGGAAAAAGAGTTCACGAGAAAATCTCAAAAGCTCAAAGAGCTTGAGTCGGGCGTGGACAAAAACGAAGAGATGAACGAGCAAAAATGGAAAGAAGCGGCGGACAAGTTTTTTCAGCAAACCCCGAGCGCAAAACCGTTTGCCCGCGAAATCGCAAGCAAAATCATGCAAGAGCCGTCTTTGAAAAAGGACGCAAACTGTTTCAATGTGGCTCTGACGCAGGTTTTGATCGACAAATTCCGCACGCCCGAGCAACTGATGCAAGACGGACAATTCTTGAACGACTACGTGCTTTCAAGCGACGTTGTAAAGAGCAAAGTGATCGAACAATACCTTCGCTCTTTGAAAGAAGGACTGCCGCCAAAAACTTTGGCTGACGACGGTCTTGCTTGCGTGTCGCCAACAAGAAAACCCAAAACCGTGGAAGAAGCAGGGATTATGTTTTTGAAAAACAACGAATAAAAAGGAGACAACATTATGGTTACAATTTCAAACGCGGATAAGGCTCTGAAAACCTTTTATCTGGGCGTACTTGCCGACCAACTCAACGTCGGCGTCAATCCGCTCTTTGCAAAAATCGCTCAAACTTCAAGCGACGTGTGGGGCAAAGAAGTCAAGAAACTTGCGCCCTACGGCATCAACGGCGGCGTGGGCAGCGGTGAAGAAAACGACAATCTTCCCCAAAGCGGCGGCAACAATTATGCGCAATTCACACTCACGCTCAAAAACCTTTTCGGCAAAATCGAGCTTTCGGACAAGGCGATCAGAGCCTCTCAAAACAGCGCGGGAGCATTTGTCAACTTGCTCAACGCAGAAATGGAAGGCTTGCTCAAAGCCAGCAAATTCAACTTCGGACGTATGCTCTACGGCGACGGCACGGGACTTATCGCAACCACGGTTGCGGCAACCACTGCAAACAAAAATCAAATCACCGTTGACTCTATCAAGGGCATCATCGAGGGCATGACAATCGATATGTATTCTGCACAAGGCGCAAAAGACACCGTTTTCTCGGGCGCAAGAGTCACGTCTATCGACAGAGCAAACAAGGTGGTCACTTTGAGCGCGACGGCATCCACTCAATACGGCGCAGGCTACAAGATCTACGTGCAAGGCTCCAGAAACAACGAAATCACCGGTCTTGAAGCGATCTTTGGCGACAGCGAGTATATCTACGGGCTCAAGAGAAGCGACTATTCCTTCCTCAAACCCTACACCAAGACCGTCAATTCGGCAGTGAGCATAAGCGCGATCCAAGACGCAATCGACGTTGTGGAAGAAACTTCGGGCGGCGCAATTGACTTTATCGTCACCTCCTACAAGATGAGAAAGCAATACGTTGACGCGCTTTGCAAAAACCGCACCAACATCGACTATCTCACCCTTGACGGCGGCTACAAGGCACTTTCCTATTCGGGCATTCCGTTTGTTGCGGACAGATTTGTCAAGGACAACGACATGTACCTTCTCAACAGCGCGGACTTCAAGCTCCATCAGCTTTGCGACTGGCGTTGGCTCGAAGGCGAGGGCGGCACGGTGCTCCACCAAGTTGCAGGCAAAGCGTGCTATAGCGCAACGCTCGTCAAATACGCCGATCTTCTTTGCGAGCGTCCGATGGGACAGGCAAAACTCACCTTCAACGGCTCTACCGCATCGGGCGACTACTTCACGGTGTCCTTCGATTCGGACGGCGGCAGCGCGGTGGCAAGTCAAATCGTGCTCCCGGGCGGATGCGCGGTGAAGCCCGCAACTCCCACCAAAGCCGGCAAATCCTTTGACGAATGGACGTTGAACGGCAAGTCCTACGCTTTCTCCACTCCCGTCAACTCCGACATCACTCTCAAAGCGACTTGGTTGTGATATGGAACTCGTTTTGGTCAAAGACGATCTTTTCCACGTGGCGAAACGTCTAAGACAAATCGATTCTCGCTATCGGGTGTATTTCAACAGACGACTTTTCAGGTTTGAGATACACGTTCAAGGGGCAATGCAGATTGCGTTGCCCTTTGACCGCCTTGACGAGCGCAGTGTGGAGTACGTGCGAAAAACCAGAGTGGAAAATCTCGACGCGCTCACAAAAGAGATCGAGCTTGACAACGCAAAAATCGAGAAAAGACGGCAGGACGAACTATTGAAAAAGATAGGGGGTATGAATGTATGAAAATAAAAAACGTGATAGGTGAGTGCCTTGTGCGTGCAGGCAAGGACGATTTTGTGGACAATCCGTCTTTGACGGACGAGCAAAAGGAGTTGCAAAACAGACTGCTTGCGTGCGTCAATATCGCGTATAGGGAAATCGTGTCCAAATATCTTCCGCTTATATATGAAGAGCAAGTCGTTTTTCAAGACGGCAAGTGCCTTGCAAAATCCCTGTCCAAGAAGATTATCTTCCCCGTGCGCGTCAAGGTGGGCGACTCGGTGAAGGCTTTCAAGACAAGCGCGGACGCGATCTTATGCTCGTATTCGGGCGACGCAACGCTTGTGTATGCGTATATGCCGGACAAGGACTTTGCAATCACCGACGAGATTGACGACTTGCGCATCACACGCTCTTGCCTTGTCAACGGCGCGCTTGCGGAATACTATTTCCAAAACAAAGTGTTTGACCTTGCAAAGAGTTTCGACGCGGATTTCAGAGCGGAAACGGGCATACTGCGCTACAAGGGCAGGAGCGTGATCGTCAAAAGAAGGGGGTGGCTTGCGTGAAGAACGTTCCCGTGAGAAAAATGCGCGTGCAAGTGGGATTTAAGGGCTTGGCAAACTCGCTTGACGAGAGCGTGCTCGATCCCGAATATGCCAAAAGTTGCGTCAATTTTTCCTTTGACAAAGGCGTGTTGACGGGCAAAATCGGCATCGAAAACGCAAGCGGATTTTATGATTTTCCAAGCGTAGACCGCCACGACTTTCCCGCATTTGAAAGCGGCAAGAAGATAAAACAAGCCTTTCTTTATCGGCGCATAACCGCTGACGGGAAAAGCGGCGACAGGATTGTGGCAAGGCTATCCGACGGCACGTTTTATTATACGGACGTGCACGGCGAAGACACGTGGCACAAGATAGAGTCGCTTGTCATGGCAGGGGACGTGGACGCTGTCAACTACAACTACAAGAGCAACGACGTTTTGCTCTTGTCATCGGCGTTTGACGGGCTGTATCTCATCAAGGACAACATGGCTCTTGTGTGTGACAAAGCGCCCAAGTTCACTTCCGTTGCCGTGCACAACGAAAGGGTGTTCGGCACGGTGAGCGGAGTCAACAATCAGGTGTGGTTTTCAGACGATTTCGATCCTGCCAACTGGAACGTGTCTTTGACAGAGGCCGGCTATATCAACTTTGCAGACGATCTCGGGCAAGCAATCAAAGCGGTGTCTTTTCAAGGCTACCTTTTTGTGTTCAGAGAGTACGGCATAATGCGACTCACCGCCTATGGTGATCAAAGCGACTTTGTGCTGAAAAAGATGTTTACAGATACGGGGCGTATATATAAAGATACGATTGTGCTGTGTGGCGACTCAATCATCTTCCTTGCCGAAGACGGTTTGTACGCCTTCAACGGCTATGAAACAACGCGTATCGGCAAAGAACTCCCGCAAATTTCGGGCAAGAACAAAGCGTGCGGCGGTTATCTTGACGGCAAGTATTTTTTGTCTTGCTCGCTCAAAGACGAGAGCGGAAATCTTGTCGGCGCACTTGTGAGATATGACCTGAAAACAAGGACAATATCCTTGCTCACGGGGGTGCAAATCACGGGGATGTGCCCTGTCAAAGTGCACAACGGATCTTGCCTTGTTTTCACTCTTGACGGCGGTTTTGCAAACAGGCTCGGACAAGCCGCGGAAAACGGAAAAGTGTTTTCGACCGCGACGAAAAAGGTGTACAAAAGCCCTGAAAATATCTTGTCCGCGCCAAGCATAAAGACGGTGCGCAGCGTGTCGTTTGTCAGCAAATATCCGCTGACTTTGCGGCTTGTGGCAGACGGCAAAAAGAGCGAATACAAGGTGCAGGGCAAGGATGAGATGCAGACAGTTGCGTGCGAAAAGAGTGGCAGCGTCATATCTTTTGAGATAGAAACAAACGAGCAAAACGCGTACGTGTCGCCGCTTATCGTCACGCTTGACGTCACAAGGGGGCAGGTATGAACATCAACGAAATATTGGCGGATATAGAAGAGATTCTCGCAAGAGTCGCCGCTCTTGAAAAGAAAACCAAAAATATCGGCGCGCAAGTGACGGATATAGTCGCCGCAATGAACGGCAAGCTGCAAGCCTCCGCCGATTCCACCGATAAGGAGACAAAATGACAACATCTATATGGGACGAAATAAAGGATTTGTTCAAGACGGACAAACAACTCGAAGAAGAAAGACAGCGCAAAATCAACGACGCTCTCAACGCCGAAAACTCCGTTGTGGACAAACTCAAAGAACTTGAAAAACAATACAACGATTCCTTGCCAAAGGAAGAAGCACCCGATCTCGACGCGCTGTTCCCCAAGGATTCGGGACTTAAAGAGATCGAATATACGCCAAGGAGCGATGAAGACATCGTGTCCGCCGCTATGAAAGAAAACGCCTATGACAAGGGTGTGAAGAAAAGCCAAATCGAAGACAAATACGCAAAGGCTATCGGCGCGCTCGAAGGCGACAAAAAGTCGGCAAAACAGAACTTGACAGAGAGCTATGCAAATCTTGAGAAACTCTATTCGCAACTAAGAGAAAACTCACTCAACGACTCGATCAAACGCGGTATGGCAAGATCGAGCGTTGCAAGCGACAAACTCTCCGCTCTCGACTCGGCGCACGTCGGGGCGGCAGGCGACATCGAAAGGGGATATGCAGAGAACGTGGCAAAAATCGACGGCGATATCTCCGCGCTTGAAAAGGAGCTCGGCGGCGCGCTCGATCAGCTTGACGTCAAGAGCGCAAGCGAACTTGAAGACCGCATCCAAAAGCTCAAAGACGAAAGGGACGCAAAGGTCAAAGAATACGAGAAGTACAACAACGAGGTGAGAGTCAAAAACGACAAGTACGCGCTTGAACGCGAAAACAAAATCGCAGACTATCTTGCCCAAAAAGAAAAGGAAAAAGCCGAAAAGGAAAAGGCGCAACAAGCCTATGAAAAAGAAAACGGTTATTCGGGCGAGAAACTCGACAACTATTCAAAACGCTATCAGCTTGCCTACGATTTTTACAGCTCGCTTTCTCCCGACGTTGCCGTTGACGCTCTCAAAGCGTCGCCCAACATGAAGTATTATCTGGGCGTGTATTATGACAAACTTATGTCATCGCTCAAAACAAGAGCCAACACCTCTCGCCGCTATTTCTAAAATTTGCGGTGTTTGAGGTATAAAAAAGTCCGCAGCGTTGCGGACTTTTTTGTCGTTGATTTTTATATTCTTTTTTCAAAAGTTTTATTTGAAAGTTATGTTGAAAGCGTCATTTGAAGGACACTTCGTTGACAAGGTCTTTGTATGCCGTGCAGTAGATTTCAAAGATAGCTTTTATCGCGTCAAGGGAGATGCGCTCGTTGGGCTGGTGGATGATCATCTCGCCGTATCCGCTCATTTCCGGGCCGAACGCAACGCAGTTGGAAAACTCTCTTGCATACGTGCCGCCGGGGGTGCAGATAGGCTTGCTTTCAACGTCGCCCGTGACCTTGCGATATGCATCCACAAGCACTTGAATCATCTTGGAATCGGGATCGATTTTGAAGCCCTTGGAATCGGACATAAAAACGATTTCCACACCGTTTTCGCACTTTAACGTGTCTTTTATGCGGCTCAACATAGTGTTTGTGTCGGTTGAGAAGGGAAGACGAGAATTGATTTTGATTGAATACTTGCCGTTTTCAAACGTGCAAAGTCCAACGTTGACGGCAATGTCTCCGTACTCGTCATGAGCGTAGCAACCGAGTTTTTCGCCGTGTACGCAAGTGGAGATATAGGTGTTGTATATGCGCACAAATTCGCAATCCACAACGTCTTTGAGCGCGTCGAGAGAATATGAGATTGCGTTGACGCCGCATTGGGGAATAGAGCCGTGCGCCGCCTTTCCGAACACCTTGAAGTCTATCTCTCCGCCACGAACGGTGTGGCTGCTCGCAACGCTGTTTTTGAGCAGTTTGCCTTCGATTTCATCGGCGATTTTCAGCGCGTTTTCCTTGCTTGTTTCAAGCGTGAAAGTGCAGATGTCGGGCACTGCGTTGATCACGATGCCGCCGTCAAGTCGCACGAGTTTTACGTCCTTGCCGCAATCGGATTTGCCTTTAAGCTCGATGCTGTTTATGGTCTTTTCCGCAAAAATCACGGGAAATTCAGAGTCGGGCGAAACGCCGTATGAGATAGGCTCGTCCACTTCGAGATAGTGCTCCATGCACTTCGAGCCGGTCTCTTCGTTGCAGCCGAAAATCACGCGAACACGCTTTGAAAACTTCATGCCATCGTCCATGAGAGCCTTGATTGCAAACAGCGAAATGATTGCAGGGCCTTTGTCGTCAATCGTGCCGCGCCCCCAAATCTCGCCGTCCACAAGCGCGCCCGAATAGGCAGGGTGAATCCAGCCGTCGCCTTCCGGCACGACGTCGAGATGCCCGACGATGCCCACGATTTCATCGCCTTCGCCCACTTCTGCATATCCGCAATATCCGTCAAGATTGGTGGTCTTGAAGCCGAGCTTGTCCGCCACCGACAGCATGTATTCGAGACATTGTTTGTTGCCTATGCCGAACGGGCCGCCTTCAACGGGCGTGTCGAGAACGGTCTTTATTCTCACCGCGTTTTGAATGGTTTCCACCATTTGCGGCAAATATTTTTCAATATCCATAGGAAAACTCCTTGTTTGTGTGTTGACAAAATTATAGCACCGCCGAGAAAAACTATCAATGCTTTCACAGCCGAAATGTAAAAATATATTATATTGTTCGCGCGCGTGCGTAAAGCGTTGACATGCCTATTTTTTAGTGCTACAATACGCTTGCAAAAATCGAATGCGAAAGACAGTTCGCCGTTACCATCCTGTCTCAAAACAAAACTAGGAACAAACACTCGGTCTTCAAACGGACGTCTTTTGTTTCTCAACAGGCGTCCGATTTTTTTTGCAAAAGGAGACCTATGAAAGAGAAAATCAAGAGTGAATTTCAAGAGTTCAAGACGCTTTTGCGCAGCGTTCCCGCACCCGTCGTGTGCATATTTGTGGTGACGGTTGTCATCATGAATCTTCTTGCCAACAAAAGCATCGATCTCAACGTGGATTGGCTTGCGCTTGACGCAGGATTCATCGTGTCGTGGGCAACGTTCTTGTCCATGGACGTCATCGCAAAGCACTTCGGGCCGAAAGCCGCCAACCAAATCTCCGTGTTTGCGGTGCTTGTCAACCTTGCCGTTGCGCTGATACTTTTTGTGGGGTCCGTGATCCCGGGCACGTGGGGCGAGTCGTATGTGGAAGGCAGCCAAGGCGTCATCAATTCTGCTCTTGACAACACGTTCGGCGGCACTTGGTACGTGCTTTTGGGCAGTACTGTTGCGTTTGTTGCATCGGCTTTTGTCAACAACTTTATCAATTGGAGCATAGGAAAAGCTCTCAAAGACAAGAAGGACAACTTCTTTGCTTTTGCGCTGCGCACCTACGTTTCGACTGCGGTCGGACAATTTGTGGACAATCTCATCTTTGCGTTTATCGTATCTCTCAACTTCTTCGGCTGGTCGCCCTTGCAATGCGTCACTTGCGCGCTCACGGGTATGGTCGCCGAGCTGCTGTTTGAGATCGTGTTCTCGCATCTTGGATATCTCATTTGCAAAAAATGGAAGAAAGACAACGTCGGAGAAGCGTATTTCGCTCTTCGCGCCAACAAGGAACAAACGGTATGAAAGTTTTGGTCACAGGCTCGTCAAGCGGCATAGGAAAGGGCATCGCGCTCAAGTTTTTGCAGCAAGGTCATCAGGTTGTCGGCATAGACGTTTTGCCGCCAAGCATAATCAAAGACGGATACACGCACTTTGTCGCGGACATCTTCAAGGACGATTTGCCCGCAATCGACAATTGCGACATTGTCGTCAACAACGCAGGCGTGCAAAACGAAAACGACATCGACGTCAATCTCAAAGGCACAATCAAAGTCACCGAAAAATACGCCTTCCATGACGGCATCAAGAGCGTGCTGTTCATCGCGTCCGCATCGGCGCACACGGGCGCGGAATTTCCCGAATACTCCGCTTCAAAAGGCGGCATGATTGCGTATATGAAAAACGTCGCTCTTCGCATCGCCAAGTACGGCGCGACAAGCAACAGCCTTTCACCCGGCGGAGTGCTCACGCCGCTCAATGCGCACATCATCGACAATCCCGAGCTTTGGGACGCCGTTATGAAAGAAACGCTCATCCCCAAATGGGCATCGGTGGAAGAAATCGCCGATTGGGCATATTTTGTCACCGTCGTCAACAAATCAATGACCGCGCAAGACATGCTTATCGACAACGGAGAAATGGCAAAATCCAACTTTATTTGGTGATTAAAGCGACCGATAAAACCAAAAGCACTGCCTATGTAGCGGTGCTTTTTTATTGGTATATCTTTTATAAAAACGCTCGTTTGATTTGTACAGTAATGTGCACAATCGTGCACTTCCTTGTCGCTCGCAATGACACTCAACGCGAACACCGCTTGTCGCGGTTATCGTTCTTTTTTTATGCCCACACGCTCGTGCAAGCACGGCGGTTTTTCCACGCAATAAGTTTTTGTTTGCTATAGTAATGTGCACGGTCGTGCACTTCCTTGTCGCTCGCAATGACACACAACGCGAACACCGCTTGACGCGGTTGTCGTTCTTTTTTTATACCCACACGCTCGTGCAAGCACGGCGGTTTTTCCACGCAATAAGATTTTGTTTGCTATAGTAATGTGCACAATCGTGCACTTCCTTGTCGCTCGCAATGACACACAACGCGAACACCGCTTGACGCGGTTGTCGTTCTTTTTTTATACCCACACGCTCGTGCAAGCACGGCAGTTCTTCCACTCAATAAGTTTTTGTTTGCTATAGT
>URIZ01000015.1 GCA_900548005.1 uncultured Eubacteriales bacterium
GACAAGCACAATTTGTTTAGCGTAGACCGTGGAAGAAGAGAGACGCAAGCGCAAAGCATTTGCGGACATCGAGCGAAGCGGACATAGCAAACAAATGAACACGAAGTGTCCGTGCAAGGCACGGCTGTGCGACAAGCACAATTTGTTTAGCGTAGACCGTGGAAGAAGAGAGACGCAAGCGCAAAGCATTTGCGGACATCGAGCGAAGCGGACATAGCAAACAAATGAACACGAAGTGTCCGTGCAAGGCACGGCTGTGCGACAAGCACAATTTGTTTAGCGTAGACCGTGGAAGAAGAGAGACGCAAGCGCAAAGCATTTGCGGACATCGAGCGAAGCGGACATAGCAAACAAATGAACACGAAGTGTCCGTGCAAGGCACGGCTGTGCGACAAGCACAATTTGTTTAGCGTAGACGTTTCGCGCTGCGGGCAGGTTTGAACTATGACGAGACGAATGAGTGGGAAAAAATCTTAAAATCACATAAATAAAGGCGACTGAAAGATGAAAATTATTGACTTTTTCCTTTTGAATTCTATAATTTTTAGTGTAGGATAAATTTTCAAGGAGCGTTTATGAGCAAACTTACGACGAAAAAAGCAATCGCGGGCGCGCTTAAAGAACTGATGGAAGAAAAGCCGATTTCCAAGATTACGGTCGGGGATATTGCGGATCGTTGCGGGATAAACAGACAGACTTTCTATTATCATTTTCAGGACATACCCGATCTTGTCGAGTGGATTTGTATCGTAGAAGCGGACGAAGCGATTGAAAACAACAAGGATTACGCAACGTGGCAAGAAGGAATTCTTGCGGTGTTCGAGAAGTTGAAAAAAGAAAAGAGTTTCACGAAAAATCTTTATCGTTCAACGCCGAGAGAAATGTTGCTCAACTATTTGTACAAAATGGTTTATCCGCTCTTATATGCAGTCGTCGAAGAAGAAGCGCAGGGCATGAGCGTGCGCGAAGAAGACAAAAAGTTCATCACGCATTTTTACGATTACGCTTTTGTGGGGCTTTTGATTGACTGGGTGCAACACGACATGGAAGCCGACCCGAAAAAAATCGTTGACGAACTTTCGACCATGATAAAAGGGTCTTTCAGGCTTGCGCTCATCAACTGTGATGCGAGAAGCCATACTTGATTGAATCCGACATTTACATAAAAATAAAAAACATTATCCGTCGCGTTTGCGGCGGATTTTTTTGTCAAAATCGAGAACTTGTCGTAAAATCAATCAAATTTTCAAAAGCGTCCAAAAGTGCGACAACCTTAAAATATTGTCGGTTGATAAGCCGAAAAAATCGTTTTATTATAATGGCACAACAAGCGAATCGGGCGCAAAAAAGTGCCCGAACCAAAAATAAGGAGAAAAGAAAATGTATTATTCGGCAGGCAATTACGAAGCATTTGCTCATCCGGTGAAGCCGGAGGGCGTAGACAAAAAATCGGCGTATATCATCGGTACGGGACTTGCGGGATTGTCCGCAGCGTTTTATCTCGTTCGCGACGGACAAATGAAGGGAGAGCATATCCATCTTCTTGAGAAACTCGAACTTGCAGGCGGCAGTTGCGACGGCAGAAAAGACGTGACGAAAGGATTTTATATGCGTGGCGGCAGAGAGATGGACAACCATTTCGAATGCATGTGGGATATGTATCGCGACGTGCCGTCAATCGAAACTCCGGGCGTCTCCGTTCTCGACGAGTATTATTGGCTCAACAAGAAAGACCCCAACTATTCGCTTTGCCGCGCGACGGAAAATCGCGGACAAAACGCACACACGGACGGACTTTTCAAACTCGACAAAAAATCCGCTCTCGAACTCAGCAAATTGTTCATCACACCCGAAAAAGACCTTGAAGACAAGAAAATAAGCGAAGTTTTCTCGGACGAATTCTGGAATACGAACTTCTGGCTTTACTGGCAGACTATGTTTGCTTTCCAACGCTGGTCTTCCGCACTGGAAATGAAGAGATATTTGCAAAGATACGTTCACCACATTGACGGACTTCCCGATTTTTCCGCTCTTCGTTTCACAAAGTACAATCAATACGAAAGCATGATTTTGCCGCTTGTGAAATATCTCGAAGCGCACGGCGTTAAAATCGAATACGGTATGGACGTGAAGAACGTCAAATTCGATCACGTCGGAGATAAACTCGTTGCAAGAAGCATCGAATACGTAAAGAACGGTGAAAAACTCTCGATAGATCTCACCGAAGACGATCTCGTGTTCGTCACGAACGGTTGCTGCACGGATACGTCGTGCTACGGTGATCAAAACACCGCGCCCGATTTGAGCAATATCAAAAACGGAAGCGGCGAGTCTTGGGATATGTGGCGCAACATTGCGGCACAAGACAAACGTTTCGGCAATCCCGACAAGTTCTGCACGGCAGTCGACAAGACCAACTGGATGAGTGCGACCATCGCTACGAGCGATGACGAAATCATCAAATACATCATGGAAATATGCAAGCGCGATCCGCGTGCGGGTAAAGTTACCACCGGCGGTATCGTCACCGTCAAAGACAGCACCGAAAACTGGTATCTGTCCTGGACAATCAATCGTCAGCCGCAATTCAAAGCGCAGGATAAAAACACCGTTCTCGTGTGGGTATACGCTCTCAACACGGACCGCGAAGGCAACTACGTGAAGAAGCCGATGCGCGAATGCACGGGTGAAGAAGTGTGCAAAGAGTGGCTCTATCATATCGGATTCCCGATTGAAAAAATCGACGAGTACGCAAAGAATAAGGCAAACACAACGACTTGCTATATGCCGTACATCAACGCTTTCTTCCAACCGAGAAAAGAAGAAGACCGCCCCAAAGTCGTTCCGGAAGGCTCTGTAAACTGTGCGTTTATCGGTCAGTTTGCGGAAACCCCGAGAGATACGATTTTCACGACAGAATACTCGATTCGTACAGGTATGGAAGCGGTTTACACGTTGCTTAACGTTGACAGGGCAGTCCCCGAAGTGTGGGGAAGCGCATACGACGTGCGTGAATTGTTGCGCGCAGGCTATTACGGACTCGACAAGAAACCGCTCGGTGATGCAAAACTCAATCTCATCGAAAAAGTTGCGCTCAAAGCGTTGGTGGACAAGGTGAAAGACACCGACATCGAACTGCTTCTCGAAAACAGCGGATTGATTGAGAAAGAATAAAAGCAGTTTTAGGCTTTAGGTCTCTGCTTATAGTTTCCTATTCTGTGGGCGCACCGCTTCGGCGATGCGCCCTTTTTATCTTTTTTGAATGAGTTTCGAACGTGGCTTGTAAACAAAATCCGAAATTGACGGAAACGACGTTTTGAAATCGAATGGGATAGAACGGCGGAAATTCCACACGTGCTTTAAGATGCGTTGCGTTAGATTGGCGAAAACGGCGTGGCGTATGATAATGATGAAACGTTTATAAAGCCTTGAAAATGTTCAAAATGCCGAAGAAATCCGTTTTATATCGTTTAATTGTTCTTTAATTATTCCTTTTATAAATAAAAAACGCTTGCGTGCGTGTTGCGTTGTGTGTATAATATTAATACTATTGATATATAATGCTCATTTATGGAGTTTGATATGAAAAAGAAATTGATCATCGCAACAGCCATCGTTATGATTCTTGCAATTTGCACGACTCTTCTCGTGGGCTGTGACGAAATCTTCAAAAAGAACGACAAGCGCGACGCTTTGCAAGTGGTCGCAACCGTGAACTACAACGGACAAAGCGCAAACGTGTACAAGTTTGAACTTGCCACCACGTTCAACAACTACGCTTATATGTACGTCAACTATTACGGCATGACCTATGAAGCGGCGGCAAACTATCTTGCGCAATCTCTTGCTCAACAAAGATTGCTCACCCTTTTTGCCAAAGAACAAGTGGCAAAACTCAAACACTTGGATTCCGTCCCCGAGAATATCGCGGATTTGCTCTCCGACAGCGAGAAAAACAAGGCTGTTGAAGACTCCAACGAAAGCATGCTCAAGACCTTGATCTCTCTTGTCGAGAGCCTTATCACCGAAGACAACGCAAACAGCGATACCGGCACGACCAACAACAAGAAAGACAACGTTGAAGTCACCGATCCCGTGACCGTTCGTTTCGAGACCAACGGCGGCGGCAACATCGACAAGCAAAAGATCCAAAATGGCACGACGGCAACCAAACCGACCGATCCCACCAAGACGGGCTACACCTTCTACGGCTGGTACACCGATGCAAACTGCAACGAAGACGGCTTTGAAGGCACTGAGTTTGACTTTGACAGCACCGTGTCCGAGTCCGTGACGCTCTACGCAATGTGGAAAAAACACCTTGACGCGCGCACCGAAAGACCTGTCGTTGAAGAAAAAGACGACGATTACGATCCCGACAAGGACGGCGTGACCATCTCCGAAAGATTCTTCTCTGACACCTACAAGGCAAAACTCCTTGACGACAGCAGTAAAGACAGCCTTTTCACCACCAAGTTCCTTGAAGCAGACTTTGCAGACAACGTCATCGTCAGCGAAGGAAAGACTCTTGTGGACACGATGAAAGACTACATCAACGAAGGCTTGTCCAAGTTTGAAAAGAACCTCAAAAACAGCCTTTTCAAAGACACCGTGGAAGAGTGCTATGACTACTATCTCAACAGCCAAATGTCCACCTTGCTCGTTGAAAAACTCAAACGCATGGTCGGAGAGTCCGTTGAAGTCACCGAAGATGAAATCTCCGAATCTTTCAATTCGGCTCTTGCTCAAAACAAAGAAACTTTTGCAGGCAGCACTTCAAACTATGAATCCGCGCTCAAGAGCTCTCTTTCCACCACATACTACCATCCCACCGACGATCAAGGCTACGGCTTTGTGATCAACATTCTTCTCAAGCTCGATGAAGACTCGCTCAAACAATTGACGGATATGATCAGCGCAAACCCGTCCAACACCGAAGCGATTCTCGTCAAACGCAACAAGCTCATCGCCGAGATGGAAATCAACGTTTCCAACCCCAACTACAAAGCCGATTCCACCATCGAAGACAAGGACGGCAACGAAGTGGAAGTGCGCGACGCTATGACCGACGCTCGCAACCCCTACAACAAGGTTGGCAAGACCGCTGAAAAACCCTACGACAACTCCTATGAGTACGAGGTCAGCGAAGGCAATTACGCAAACGATTACAACCAAATCCTTTCCTTTGAAAAGGTTGACGGCAAATATCAAATCGTGTTCAAAGCCACTCAACATCCGGCAATGGCATACCTTCTCGATAAAGTTCCCGCTTTCGACAAGGACGGCAAAGTCGGCATAATCCACCAGATCCACAACAGCCTCGATCAAGTCAAGAAAGCCGTTGAGGACCGTGAACTCACCAAGGCGGAAGGCGTCTATTGGTTCAGAGAAGTGGCAACCACTTGGCTCTATCTTGTCGGTGATGACAGCGGCGCAGTCAAAAAAGAATCCAACAACAACGGACTCGGCTATCTCGTCACTCCCGAAGGCAAGGACAGCACCTTCCTTGAAGACTTCACGTCCTATGCTCGCGCGCTCATCGCACAAGGCACAGGCTCGTACAGCGTCGGCGCGGTGAACGATGCAATGTTCACCTTCGATGCCGCAACTTGCACCTTCTCGGGCGACCAAAAGGCATTTGCAGTGGCGGACAGCTTCATCAAGAACAAGAACACCCAAAATGCGTATGCAGGCGTGTTTGTCCTTCTCAACTCTTGCACGGCTTGGGATGCAACCACCTATGAAGGCACTCTTCCCACAACAGGCGTTCTTCCCACGGACTACATCGTCAACTATGCCGCAAAGCAAGCAGACGTCAAGACCATCCACGACAACATCAAAGAGACCTTGACCGAAGCCAAGAAGACCGATGCCTACAACGCTCTTGTCAATGATATGGCCTCCAAAAACAAAGATAGTGTGAAGTATTATGATAAGGTGATCAAGCAGCTTTGGAAAGACCTGACCTAAGCGTGCCAAACAGCGAATAACTGCGGCAGAGCCACGCTCCCGTCAACTCATGTACTACTTGTACATTAGGGTTGCCGTTAGCGTGGCTCTTTCTTGTTCTTCATCTGTTTGGCGCGCTTAGGTTTTTTAGCTCGCAATTCAGCGACTGATTTTGTCAAAGCCCTTCGTCCACTCGTCGTGTACGCAAAGTACACTAGGCGAGCGTGCGAAGGGCATTTCGCATCATTCATCTGTTTGGCACGCTTAGGTAGAATTAATAATTAATAATTAATAATTAATAATATTGGCACGGGCGCAGAAAAAGTTTGTCGTTTTGTTTCCACGAGATTGCCACGCTTACGCTCGCAATGACAAAGTTTTTCGGTTGCGCCCGAAACGAAAACATATTCGAAGCGTACTTATAAACGGACTGCGCAACTTCGAAGACGGAACACGAGCCGCAACGGCGGCGAGCAAATCGAGCGTCGGACTTGACGGTTGTACGAGAATGCGTGGCGTTCTGTTGCGTAGCTGCCACGCAGGCGAAGTGGCATAATAAGAGAAATGGCGCAAGTTATGTCTCGACCGTAAGTAACGAAGTGACGGAATAGCGATTGTTACGAAGTCAATCGCGTCGAGTTGTCCCCCGCCACGCGGTCACCGTGGGTTCCCTTGTAAGGGGGAACGGTGATATGGGCGCGACGCGTAAAGCAATTCGTCCAGTGGACGGATTGTAGCCAAAGCGAACAAGGCGGATTGCCACGCAAACGCCGCAGTCCAAACACCTGAGGAAAGGGGAAAGTTGCATTTAGGGGTTTACACGCAAAACTTTTGTAGAGCCGTAAACTTATAAAAAACTTATCGGGCGCAATTGTTTGATTTTTCGCTACGCTAGATCCTTCGACTTCGCTCAGGATGACAAGGAATAACTGATATTTGTGCCCGTATGTTTATTTGTTAATAGAACTAAACTCTTTTTCAATACCACTATATAAAACAAACACTACAAAACAAAAGACACGCGTATTGCGTGTCTTTTTGGTGCGTTTTGCGCGATAGCGCGCGATTTGGCGTTATCTGATGTATTTGTCGAGTTCTTCTTCCACGTAGGCAAACTTCTTCACCTTGGGGTGTTTGGTGACTTTGCCGCGCAAGACGACCATTTGCGGATTGCGCAAGGTTTCAAGGTCTTCGAGCGGATTGGAGTTGACCACCATAAAGTCTGCGGATTTGCCGATTTCAATCGAGCCGGTGATGTCGTCTATGCCTGCGATTCTAGCATTGCCGAGCGTTGCGGTGTGGATTGCAAACTCGTTTGACACGCCGAGATATTTTTTGAAATACATAAGCTCGCGCCACATGTCATAGTGGGTGACGTAGGGGCAAGCGGTGTCTGTGCCAAGTCCCACGGGGATGCCGTTGTCAAGGCAGGTTCTTGCGCATTGCAACATGCCTTTGAACACCACTTCGCTGTTGATTTTGTGCAGTTTCGTGCCGCCCGATTTTTCAAGCGGGAAGAGCGTGAGCGGAACGGTGGGGGAGATTGTCAAAATATGCGCGCCGCCGTTCTTTTTGAACAATTCAACTTCATGCTCTGTGACAGTGCCGCCGTGCTCTATTGTGTCAACGCCGTTTTCAAGCGCAACCGTGACTCCGAGCGGGCTTTCCACGTGCGCCGCCACTTTGAAACCGTATTCGTGGGCTCTGTCGCAGCATGCTTTGACGATCTCGGGGGACATACGCAATACGCCGGGTTCGCCCTCCACTTTGGCGTCGAGAATACCGCCCGTTATCATGAGCTTGATAAGGTCGGGATTGGTTTTTGCGATTTTATCCACGAGCTTTGCTCCGTCTTGAGCGTCTTTGGCTTCGTAGGCAAGCAAACCTGCCATGTGTCCGTCCTTGACGGAAACCGCCATATTGGACGCGAGAATACGGGGCGCTTTGATTTTGCCTGCGTTTGACTTGTCTCTGATGATAGAGTCGATGTCGTCAAGTCCGCCAACCGTGCGTATGGTGGTGACGCCCGACATAAGTTCCACCTTTGCGTAGCTTGCGCAAAGTCTGTATACGATATACTTCGTGAGTTTGTGGCTCATGAGCTTGCGCACGGTTTCTTTGTTCTGTTTCTTGGTATCTTTGGGCATGCCGGAGCCGGGAAGATGTACGTGCATATTGATAAGTCCCGGCAAAATATACTTGCCGCCAAGGTCGATTTGTTTCATGCCGACGGCTCTTGACTTGTCTGTCGTGACATCTTGGATATGCCCGTCTTCGACGACGATAACCGCGTCTTTCAGCACTTCGTCGTTCTCTTTTCCGCTGATGACGTTTGCGTTTACGATTGCATACTTATTCATTTTTTCTGCCTTTTGCGCGCACGAGCGCGTATATAAAATGTATTTAGCGTATGATTATCATACTACAATATATTTGATTTGGGAAACGATTGACGACATTTTTCTTGCAAAAACCGCACGCAAAATTCAAAAAATCGGCAAAAAATGTGAATAAGTGCGCAAACGCTCCATCCAAAACATGACAAACGCAATTCCGTTTATCGCAGGTTTTAGCGAAAAACCGACATTCTATCCGCACAAATTGTAATATTTGCGCCAAAAACGCAAATATTGAAAAATATCCGAAAACATTAAAGAGAACGAGCGGTGAGCGCACTTGACAAAAGCGATTGATTTTGCACTCAATTCACGCTATAATAAAAATATGAGCAGAAAAGACAGGCAAGAAGATTGGGACAACGGCATGACCGTAGCTCCTATGAACGGCGACGAGTTGCCAAAATACAGGCGCGCCGCTTTTCAGAATAGAGAGAACACGCCCAAACATAAACGCCAAAAAAGCGACGTCACGCGCAAAGAACAGCGCGCGATGATACGCGCAATGTTTGAAGTTATGTTGCCGAGAATCCTTGTCGTGCTTGTCGGCTTTGGACTGACTGCGCTCATCATTTGGCTTTGGCTTTCTTGACGGAAAACTGGCGTTGACGATTGATGTTTTTTCGGCAAAAAAATATTGATAAATTTGCACGTCTGCAATATGATTTGCCGTGTAATATCGAATATCTAATCACACGTATCGACGATTTTACGTCGCAAAAGATATGTGGAAAACGGATGTAAAACGAATATGATTTATATGAAAAGCGGAACGCATTTGCGTCCCGCTTTTTATATAATGATATTAATTATTTCATCCGGTCACTTTTGTTAAGTAATAAAAGGTCATTTCTTTTGAGAGATTTTGCATAAACAATTTTTCACCATATGTGCCGTATTCTATATCGTACTCGTCGTTTCCGATTGTAAATGCGATGTGTGTCACGCCGGGCTCGACGGTTACGGTTGCTTCCGTGATCGTGAAAGACTCGCCTGTTTCAAGCGTGACGACAATTTTGTTTTTCTCAATCGTCACGGTTGCGCCCTTGTCGCTTGTCCACGTGCCTTGCATTGCTTTGGGAGTGGTGAAGTTGGACGATTTTGTGAAGTCCACGTTATAGCCTTCCACTTGATAGAGATTGAAGGTCTTCGTGTCGGCGCGGTATTCAAAGAACGTGGTTTTGTCGCCAAGCTTGAACTCGAATTGGTTTTCGTCGGTGTTGTATTCCGCATTGATTGCGACAAATTCGCCGTCACCGATCTTGATTTGCAGCTTGCCGTCCTTGTCGATTGTGGCGGTGATGGGGGTTGTTCCGTCCATGCCTTCCCACGTGCCGACAATTGCATCGGGCACTTTGGTGGGGATCTTCTTGTAGAGATTGACCGTTGTGCCGCTGTTGCTGTACATAATCATGCTCGGATTGCCGAACGAGTTGTAGAAAAAGCGAATGTAGGTGGAGAAACCGTCGCCTTCAAATTGCACTTCATAGCCGTATTCTTGGTTGTACTTGACGGGGTAGAACTTGTCGTTGATTTTGAGTGTAGTTTCGGTGAACACGACTGTATAGTGGTATTGTGTGATCGCGGGATCGGATTCCCACGTGCCGATGTAGTTTTGGTTGAGCGATTCTACGCGGTTGAGCTTGTCGCCGTTGCCGATTTGCAAAACGTCCTTGTTGACCGTGCCTGCAACCGAATAGAACGCCACTCTATACGCGGTGTCGCTGCCGTACGTGCCGACAAAACCGTCTGCTTCGCTGTATGAAGAGGGAATGTATTGCACGCCGTTGATTGTGATTGACGAATAGGTGATGACCACTTTGAACTTTTCATCGTCCGTCATATACATGCCCACGTATTCTTCGGGGATCTCGATGCCGACAGACTCGTTTGTGCCGAGATAGGCGTTTACCTTGAAAAAACCACTGACGGCAAGGCTCAAATCTTTACCCAAAGCGGTAGCACATATTACACCTTTGAACTTGACGGTTTTGGCGGTGTAAACTATATCTACAAGAGCTCTTACAGCACAAGCATAACTCGCGGTACTTACGAATTTAGCCAAGATGGCGCAACCGTAACGATTGCAAAAGTCAATTCTGACGTAAACGGCACCTACAACATCCAAGACAGTGGCAAAGTGCTTGTTGAAAGCACCAGCGAAAGGAAAGTCTTCATCGCAGACGGTTACACCGTTACAACTCATGAACAAGACTTTGTAGGCTATTATGTCGATGCAAATGGCAATGCAATCGAAATCACAATCGAAGACGGTCGCATTTGGCTTGCAATCGCAGGAACAAACAAGCGACTCACCAAGAACTGGAACGGTACTGTTCTTTCTTACTCCGCAAAAGATGATGATGCGGCAGAAGGATACACCAACATCTATTCCGATTACACTCTCACTCTTGTTGACGGCAACGTCGTGATCAGCCACGGTTGTGTCACCGGTTATGACAGCTCATACGAAGAGTATCTCAGAGAAAACAAGAGCGTCACGTACACCAAAACCGAGAAACCCTTTGCTTTCCCCGAAAGCGCACGCGGCACTTGGTATTTGGATGACAACACCGTTATCGTCATCGCAGAGAAGTCCATCACAGTCGGTGGTGTTGAAGGCGCAGACTACAACGTGACAGAATTATTCGGCACAAACTATGAGTTTACTATCGGCGGTAAAAAATACATGGTTTACGAAGATGCAGAAACCGCAGGCAAGTGGTACTATTGTGCTGCCGATTCCTACGATGCAATCGAATTGAGCAAGACCGAACATGCGGCAACTCTTGATGCGTTTGCAGGCTCTTGGACAAGAACAGAAGACAATGCAAAGAAGTTTGTGTTCACATTTAACGGAGAAGGAACGCTGACTCTTACAAGTGAAAATTCCTATTTTAACGGTAAAACTGCTAAATATACGATTGTTGACAATAAAATCACATTGAGTAGTTTTGTAGGTTATGATTGGACTTTTACACTCACAGATGCAAATACGATTGCGGTTACAGCAATTGATTCAGACGGCTACACATGTTCCGATTTTGCAAATGGCAACATCACAAAGCAAGTATCTGGCGGCGCGGCAGTAACGGCAGACATGCAAGGTACTTTCACAGGCACTAATGGTTATACGACGAATTACACATTGATTGTTGGCGAAAACAGCATTGTCTACAAAGAAGTGGATTCGTCTTGGGGTGTTAATATAAACGATACTATCACTGACTATACCATTTCGGAAGACGGCTACACAATCACGTGGACGAAGTCAGGAACGACATATAAGTTTATGGACACTGGTTTTGCATATAAACTTTATGTTGGAACAGATGACTATACTCTCACCAAACAAGCATAATCAATGCTATTGAACAAACAAAATCCCCGAGCGTTTTGCTCGGGGATTTGTTTTTTCTCGCAAAATTAGCATGTTTTTGTGAGAAAAAATGATATTTTGGCATAAACGATTGACTTTTCTCACAAAATCATATAATATTTGTGAGAAAAAATAAATAGGAGAAGCGTTGTGAGAGATTTCAATTATTCAAAGCTGAAAGATATGAAGTGGGATTCCGAAATCGTGGGATATCTCACTGCAATTCATGAAGCAAAAGTAAGACAAGAGTTCTTTTTGAAAAATCAGCCCGAAAAACTTGATAGGCTCGTTGAAATTGCAAAAATACAAAGTACGGAATGTTCCAACGATATCGAAGGCATCAGAACGACAAGTACGAGATTGAAACAACTCGTTGCCGAAAAGACCACTCCGAAAAACCGAGACGAAGAAGAAATCGCAGGATACAGAGACGTGCTCAACGTCATTCACGAGAGTTATGAATTCATTCCGATGACCGCAAATTATATTTTGCAATTGCACAAGATATTGTACAGTCATTCTGAGAAGAATATCGGCGGAAAATTTAAAAACGTGCAAAATTATATCACCATCACGGAAAACGGAAGAGAACGTGTGTTGTTCACTCCGCCTGCGCCGTATGAGACTCCGCTCGCAGTAGATAGCATTTGCAGTGAGTTTAATATTGCTATGTCGAAAAGCGAAATCGATCCGCTGATTTTGATACCCGTTTTCATTCATGATTTTTTGTGTATTCATCCTTTTTCGGACGGAAACGGCAGAATGAGCAGATTGCTTACGACGCTGCTTTTGTATCGTTGCGGATATATGGTGGGCAAGTACGTTTCGCTTGAGTCGAAAATCTCAGCAAATAAAGGCGCATATTACGACGCGCTGGCAAAAGCGCAGAGCGGTTGGGACGATGGGAACGAAAACCCCGTACCGTTTATAAAATATACGCTAAGCACCGTCATCGCCGCGTATAGAGACTTTGAAGACAGAGCAGAGTTGGTCAATGAAAGCGGCTCCGCTTTGGGTATTGTGAGAAGAGCAGTGGATAGCAGGATAGGCAAGTTTACAAAGAGCGACATTGCAAACGATTGTTCTTCGCTCAGCAACAGTTCGGTTGAGACTGCGCTGAGAAAACTTGCACTTGAAGGAAGCATTGTAAAACTCGGATCAGGCAGAGCAACGTATTACGTCAAAACACAGGCTTGAAACAAAACAAAAAAGCGGCACACAAAATGCGTGCCGCTTATAAATATGCGAAAAAATAAAAAAACTGAACGGAGCGAAGCAGCAAGCCGACAATCTGCGGAATTGTGGCATGAATGTTTGTCCATGCGTGAATTGATAGCAAAGATTTTCGGCGCGGTAGAGCAGTAAAAATCAAGCAAACAAAAAAGCGACACACAAAATGCGTGTCGCTTATAAATATGCGATGATTTTTACTGTATTTCTTTCAGTTGAGATTTGTTGAGACGGATAAGCTTGTTGTCCACGCCGAGCTTGCAGATCAAATCGTGCATGGCTTGGTCAAGGGCTTGACCTTTGCGATAGTCCGCTTCGAAGATCCAGTCTACGCGTTCGTGTATCAGCAAGGGTTGCACTTTGTCTTTTTGTCCGTTTTGATAGAGCGCAATGGAGTGTCCGCCCGATTGTTTGACAAGTTTCATGCAAGGCACGTCCGTCAAGCCGTCGCCGATGTAGATCATGTTGTTGAAATACACGCGTCTGTCGTCGTCGGGGCGGGATGCGTTGACGTCCACGTTGTTGCTGATGTCAAGCACGCCTTTGTTGATGCGGTATACAAATTGGGTTTTGTTGGTGTAGTTGACCGCCATTTTCGCCCAAATGGGATTGCCAGTCTGCGAATCATAGAGAAATTCGCTTGCAAATATCTTCTTGAAGAACTTGGCGATGCTCGAGCCTTCGATGATCTCTTTCAGCCCCGATGACAGCACGTAGTGTTCCACTCTCACGCCCGCATCTTCGCCGTATCGATTGACGCGCTCAAACCACTCTTCAACGCCCGGCAAATATTCGATATGCTTGCCACATTCCACAAGGTCTTCTCTTGTGAAGGGCTTGCCCGATTGCTGTGACTCGGTGATCATGCAATACATATACGTCAGCACGCTGTCCATCTGCTCTTTTGACGCAATCTCGCCTGTGCCGCTCCAAAAATCGTCCGGTTGCATGCCAAGGCTGGGGATGAAAGTGTACTCTTGCATGTCGCGCGTGCAGAGCGTTTTGTCAAAGTCGTACATGATCGCCACGATAGGTTTGCTCATAAAAATCACCTTGAAAGTTTTTTTATATTTTAACAGTTTGTACGATTTATGTCAATACCGCACGCAACATACGTCCCCCGCGCATCTCCGACATACTCTTTTTATCCTCAAAATTGCGCAAAAAAAGAAAAGCCACGCAGACAACGTGACTTTTTTGGCAAGCATAAAAAAGACCTTTGCACTAACAAAGGTCTTGGTATGGCGCACCCAAACGGATTCGTAGCGAGCAAAGCGAGCGTAATAGCGATTGTTACACGAAGTGTCAATCGCGTCTACGGCAACAAAGTACACTGCGTGTTGTGCGTATCCGCACTGCAAAATTTGTTAATTTTGCTGTTTTGTCGCCTATGTCCGCTGCGCGCGACAAACTCAAATGCTACGCGCTTGATTTGTCTTTGCTTGCGGTCACCGAAAAAAAGACCTTTGCGCAAACAAAGGTCTTGGTATGGCGCACCCAAACGGATTCGTAGCGAGCAAAGCGAGCGTAATAGCGATTGTTACACGAAGTGTCAATCGCGTCAGCAATAGGTACTGAATCCGTTTGGCAAGCATAAAAAAGACCTTTGCGCTAACAAAGGTCTTGAAATGGCGCACCCAAACGGATTCGTAGCGAGCAAAGCGAGCGTAATAGCGATTGTTACACGAAGTGTCAATCGCGTCAGCAATAGGTACTGAATCCGTTTGGCAAGCATAAAAAAGACCTTTGCGCTAACAAAGGTCTTGAAATGGCGCACCCAAACGGATTCGTAGCGAGCAAAGCGAGCGTAATAGCGATTGTTACACGAAGTGTCAATCGCGTCAGCAATAGGTACTGAATCCGTTTGGCAAGCATAAAAAAGACCTTTGCGCTAACAAAGGTCTTGAAATGGCGCACCCAAACGGATTCGAACCGCCAACCGTCAGAATCGGAATCTGATGCGCTATCCAGTTGCGCCATGGGTGCTTGCTAAATTATATTATAACTTTTTGGGCGGTTTGTCGAGAGTTTGGAGAGCATTTGCCGCGCGTTGACAATATATTGCATTATGCGACTTGTGCGGACAATGTTTTGCGAGAAAATACACAAGTGTTGACTTGCGGGGAAAGTGATGATATTATATAATCAACAAGTTTAGGAGAGATAAATATGGAATTTCAAAGATACGGTGACGGCATCGGTTTGATTGCGCAAAACAAGTTGACGGCGGCAATTCCGTCTTGTCCGCTTTGCGGCGAGCACGGCGTGCAATGGGAGATCGCGTTCGACTTCAAGGGCGACCTTATTTGCATACTTGCAAGATGCCCTGTGTGCGGCGGTATAATCAAGACCATTTTCGATTTCGCCAACAACGAGCCTATCAGGTCGTTTACGGTGGCACAAATCGGCGACAAAAACATAAATGCGATGAACGAGCGCGGCGAATACTACGTATCTCGTCAGCAAACGGCGTACAACGGCACGCAAAACGCAACTTGCACTCAGGCGCAAAACAACGCTCCGTCCAATCAGGACGACGGCGCGGGCGCGGCAGGTTGGGGTGTGCTCGGGTTCTTCTTCCCGATTGTAGGATTCATCCTTTGGCTTGTGTGGAAAAACGATTATCCCAAGCGTTCTCGCGCGTCGGGCATAGGCTGTCTGGTGTCGGTGTGTCTGTCCGTGGTGTCGGTGGTGCTGTATTTCATCATCATTATAGCGGCGGCAGGCGCAGTGGGCGGCGCAACCACGTCTATCATGTCGGCGTGGACGGCATTGCTGTGAACTTATAAAGTTGCAAAAGTGGCGAAAAGCGGCGAAAAACCGCTATCCAAAACACAAAACATTGCAAAGCGGAGCGGTATGCTCCGCTTTTTCGTGCCACGGAGCAAGCGGGGATATGAGAATATGTAAATTCAAGAACAAAACTCGACTATTTGCGCATTGATTTCTTCTTGCGCGTGTGATAAAATAAATCTATGAGTACAAAAAAATATGACGTTATTATTATCGGCGGCGGAGCAGGCGGACTTTTTCTTGCAAGTATGCTCCCGCCCACTCTCAAAGTCGCAATTGTCGAAAGCAATGATCGCGTGGGCAAAAAACTGCTCGCAACCGGCAACGGCAAGTGCAATTTGACCAATCTCGATATGAACATCGTGCACTACAACAAGCCGAGTTTTGTGGAAGAATTTCTTGACAAATTCGACGCGCACGACACGATCGCAAGTTTTGAGAAAATGGGGTTGATCACCAAGGTGGTGGACAAGAGAGTGTATCCGTACAGCGAGTGCGCCGCAAGCGTGCTTGATGTTTTGCGCCGCGCCGTTGAAAGAAACGGTGTGGAAACGCTTTGCTCGCACACGGTCAATTTCATTGAAAACTTCAACGACAGATTCAACGTCAGCGGCGTTGTCAAGTGTGAGGGCAAGCCCAATCAATCATTTTCGTTTGAGACGGACAACGTGGTGCTTGCAACGGGATCGGCGGCAACTTTCGGCAAAGACAGCACGTCGCTGTTTGCGGGGCTCGGACACAAGACTCGCCCGAGCATGCCTTCGCTTGTGCCGATCAAGACCAACAAAGAGCCGCTCAAAGGTTTGCAAGGCGTCAGAGTCAAAGCGGGCGCGCGCATAGGCTATCGTTATGAAGTGGGCGAAGTGCTGTTCAAAGACTTCGGCGTGAGCGGCATTGCGGTGTTCAACTTGTCAAGCGAGATCGCAAGGGGCAGGGCAAAAGCGGGCGATATGCTCACGATAGACTTCATGCCCGAATACTCCAAGGCGGAAGTGGAAGAGATTTTGAGAAAGCGCGACACGGGGTGCACGGTGGGCGAATTGTTGCTCGGCACGTTCCACTCCAAAGTGCAAGAGCGTATAATATGGGCGGCGGGTTGCGAGCCGCAAGATCTTGCCGCAAGCAAAATCAGCGCAATCGCAAACGCAATAAAGAACTACAAATTTAACATCGAAGGACTTGGCGATATATCACTTGCGCAAGTCGTGTCGGGGGGATTGGACGTGAGAGAATTTGACGAAAATCTCATGTCGCTCAAACAAAAAAACGCATACGCAATCGGCGAAGCTCTCGACGTTGACGGCGATTGCGGCGGATACAATCTTCAATGGGCGTTTTCAAGCGCAAAGGCGGTTGCAACGGCGATCGCAAAAAACAGCTTGTGACACAACGAGCATTTTATCAGTGCAAAACATATCGATAAAGGAGCGATTATGGCATTTATAGAAACGGACAAACAAACGAACTACGTGAAAATCGAGATGCAAAACGGCGGCTCTGTCGTTGTGGAACTTGACGAAAAAGCCGCGCCTATCACGGTGGCAAACTTCAAAAAACTTGTCGCGCAAGGCTTTTATGACGGGCTGATTTTTCACCGCGTGATCTCGGGTTTTATGATTCAAGGCGGCGATCCGCAAGGTACGGGTATGGGCGGCAGCAAGGAGACGATCAAGGGCGAATTTCGTATCAACGGCGTCAACAATCCGCTCTCGCATGCACGCGGAGTCATCTCTATGGCAAGAAGTCAATTTCCGAACTCTGCATCATCGCAATTCTTCATTTGCCATGCCGATTGCAAATTCCTTGACGGACAATATGCGTCTTTCGGCAAAGTCGTGGAAGGCATGGACACCGTCGACGCAATCGCGGAAGTTGCAACCGACTACAACGACAGACCGCTCAAAGAGCAAAAGATGAAGAAAGTCTGTTTTGTGGAAAAAGCGTAACGGAAACAACAAAGGCAGGGCAACCGAGCAAAGTCGATTGCCTTGTCAAGATGAACAAAAATATGGAAAAATGCGCGCGTGCAAATGATAAAAGCGCGCTTATCGGGGGTGAATATGAAGAGAATTGTGACGATTCTCGCGGTTGTCGTGCTGTCGCTCGCATTCGGGCTATGTCTTTTTGCGTGCGACGAAAAAGCGGACGACAGCCCGACTATAGTTTTTCTCGGCGACTCGATTGCCGAGGCGTTGATAGGGCCGTCTCCCGTGTCGGAGCGTGACAACTACGGTTATTACGCGCTCATAGGCAGGGTGAACGGCTTCAATTATTTCAACCACTCGATGTCGGGGCATCTGACGTCGGGCAATATGGCGGACAAGGTGAACGGCGAAGGACTTTTGCAAATCATAAGCCGTGAGAGTGAAACCGCCACGCTCATTCAAACGCACATCAAACAAGCGGATATCATCCACATTTCAGTGCTTGGCAACAACGCATTGCAATTCGATTTGGGCGCGATGCTCATGGAGATGGCGGACATCAACGAAGGCAAGACGGGCGCGGACAGATGGTATCAGGCGTGTTTTGACGGAGCCACAAAAGAGAGCGAACTGAAAAACAGGTATGACGACAACCACACACTCTTTGAGTATTTGCACGACGGCGGCGTGAATGATGACGACGAAACGCCCATCCGTCCCATGATTGATTTTGCGCAAGACGGAAAGACGCTCGTTTACGGACAAAATCAGGGTGCGGAAGACTCGATTTTCAATTTTCCAAACACTTATCAGGATATCGAAGACATCGTCGCAAGACTTCGTACACTCAATCCGAATGCAAAGATAATTTTCCAAAAAGTGTACAATCCCGTCGTCGAAGATACGAAACTTATCACGCCGGCGTACAGACAGGCACTTGCAAACCGCGGATACGACACGTATCAGAAACTCCGCGTGCTTGCGCAGGACATCCTTGACAAGCTCAACGGAATGATTGACGAGTACAACGACAATCATCAAAGCAAGCAAGTGTATGTGCTTGACATCAACAAGGCGTTCAACGATCTTGCGGCAACCGACACGGTTGAAGTTGACGGGCAAAAGGTGATAAATCTCTCGCAAGAGAGCATTGCAAGACGACTTATTTTTGCCGACTACACGCACCCGTCCAATCTCGGACACGCAATCGTTGCGGCAGAAACTCAAAAGATGCTTGACGAGTGGGGCATGGGCGCAAAGGACGCTCTTGACAAGTACAAGGCGATAAAGTGCGAGCAGCTTGAAAGGATGTATTCAAACATAGACTCGTTTGACGTTGACGCGGCAAATAAAGCCGTTGAAGACGAAAACAGCTACTACGGCGTGTCGCTCAAATATTTCGATCTTATCGGCGGCATTGCGCCGTCAACGTATTGATAGGGGGCGGCTATGAAGAAAAATTCGATTAAGATTTTGACGATAGCGTGTCTTGTCGTGGCGATATGCGCGTGCACGTTGACTTTTGCCGCTTGCGACGATAAGAATACAGGCAAAGACACTTTTGCCGAAACGACGAGATTTTACGTTGACAACGACACGTTGAAGGTTATGGATTTGCCCTTGATGGCGATCACGGCGATAGAAAAGATCGCAATCGACATGGACAAGACCTATTTCGAGTTCAATCCCGACGGCACGATGCACATGCAAATCACCACCAAGGAAGGACTTTTCAAGGACGTGCAAGGTTTGCTTGACGAGATGAAAATCGATTTGACGCAGGCACTTGAAACGTTTGATATAAACGGCAGCGTGAACGGATACGTAGAGCCGATGTTCCCGGGGTTTGACGAGAGATTGTCAAACGGAGATTTGAAAGGCGCACTGGCACTTATCGAGCGCAGTCTCGGATTCAACATCACGGGGCTTGACTATGAAGATCAAGGGGTGAAAGACGCTCTTGCATACATCGCAAACAACAGGAAGTTGCCCGCCGACTTGCTCTCAAAGATCCCTGCGGACACCGTGTTGCAACTCACTCTCGATCAGACGTACGGTTTGTGCAAGCTCAAAGGCGCGGACGGCAAGGAATACACCGCAATTTATATAGGCGCGCTCAAAGACAACGACAAAACCGCGCCCTTCGGAGTGTTTACGCTCACCGAAAAAGACGGTGTGCAGTCCGCCGTGTTGAGAATCGAGTTTATGAACATACAGGTCGGAGTGAAGACAAGATAAAGTTGTCGCTCACTTTGTAAGGTAAAGATGAAAAGTCCCGATTGCGTCGGGGCTTTTCGTGTTTTTGGGCGAAAGTCGAGAAAAATTTTGCGTGTTGTTGTTGATTTTTTCTTGTACATTCGTATATTTGGTGATAGAATGATAGTAATTTGTATAAAACTTTATATCGCGTATGCGCGATAAGGAGAGTAAGACTTATGATTCTTAAAACAATCGGTTGCAGAATTTATCAGCAAACAATGCGTCTTGCAATGTATTTCCTTCCTTGGAATCAATGCAAAAAGACGTTGTCCGGTCCGGGCAGCATTTCACAGCTTCCCAAATTTCTCAAAGACAACGGTTTCAAGAGCATCTTGATCGTAACGGACGGATTTTTGTTCTCCAACGGCAAAGCAGATCCCATCATGAAAGCGTGCGAGGCGGAAGGTATGAAGTGCTGCTGCTATCACGACGTCGTGCCCAATCCGACCATTCAAAACATCGAAGACGGCTTGAAGATGTATCACGAGAACGGCTGTGACGCAATCGTCGCTCTCGGCGGCGGAAGCGCAATGGATTGTGCAAAAGGTATCGGCGCAAGAGTCGCTTGCCCCAAGAAGTCCGTTCCGCAAATGAAAGGCGTGTTGAAGATCATGCTCACAGGTCACAAACTTCCTCCGCTCGTTGCAATCCCCACAACGTCGGGCACGGGCAGCGAAGCAACGCTTGCGGCAGTCATCTCCAATCCCGAAACTCACGAGAAATACGCACTCAACGATCCCTACCTTATCCCCAGATACGTCGTCATGGATCCCGAGCTTACAAAGACGCTCCCGCCGCACCTTACGTCAACCACGGGTATGGACGCTCTCACTCACGCGGTTGAGGCGTACATCGGCGGCGAAAACACAGCTCAAACCAAAAAGGAAGCCATCGAGGCAGTGCAACTCATCCACAAATACCTCAAACAAGCCTACGATCACGGCGACGATCTCGAGGCAAGAGTGGAAATGCAAAAGGCGGCATACCTTGCAGGTAAGGCGTTCACAAGAGCGTACGTGGGATACGTACACGCAGTCGCGCACACGCTCGGCGGCGAATACGGAGTGCCTCACGGTCTTGCAAACGCAATCATTCTTCCGCACGTTTTGCGTGCATACGGCAAATCCGCGCACAAAAAACTTGCTCAGCTTGCAGATTGCATCAATCTCGGCGGCAACACGAGAGAAGAAAAAGCAAACAACTTTATCAAGTGGATTGACGATATGAACGCGTCAATGAACATACCGACCAAAGTCAAGGCAAAAGACGGCTCGCAACTTATCGAAGAAGAGCGTTTGCCGCGCATGATAGGTCACGCTCTTTCGGAGGCAAATCCGCTCTATCCCTGCCCGCAAGTCTGGGGTAAGAAAGAAGTGGAGAAGATCTACCGCGAGATTATGTGACCGCTCGTTGAGAGCAGCATAGCTTGATTGACTTTGTCCCGCTTGATAAGCGCGATTTTCGCGCGGTCAAGCGGGCGTTTTTTACACAAAAAAACGGTATGTCCCAATATCGAAACAAAAGGAAAGGAAAAACGTTATGTTGACAGGGAAATACCTAAACAGATTCTATCTAAAAAACTGGTGGCTGTTCCTTATCGGCGTCATTGCGCTTGTCGCGGTGGACTATTTTCAGCTGTTCATCCCCGACTATCTCGGCAAAATCGTCGATATGTTTGACGGCAGCGCAGTGGACAAAGCGGCACTCAGAGAAGTCATTGTCGGAGTTATCGTCGTTGCAGTGGTTATGTGTGTAGGACGTATCACTTGGCGACTTTCCATATTCAACGCTTCTCAAAAAATGGAAGCGGGGCTTCGTCATCTCATGTTTCAAAAGAGCGAAAGGCTCTCGCAAAAGTATTATCACGAAAACAAAGTCGGCACCGTCATGGCGTGGTTCACCACCGACCTCGAAACTATCGAGGAGTTTCTCGGTTGGGGCTCTATCATGCTTGTTGACGCGCTGTTTTTGACGGCTTTCGTGTTGTACAAGATGTTCACGCTCGACTGGGCTCTCACGCTTGTGTTGCTCGTGCCGCTCGCGCTCATTGTCGTGTGGGGCATGATTGTCGAAAAAGTGATGGGCGTCAAGTGGGAAGAAAGACAAAAAGAGTTTGACAAGCTCTACGACTTCTCGCAAGAGAGTTTCACCGGCATACGCGTTATCAAGGCTTTTGTCAAAGAGACGCAACAGCTGCACGCGTTTGCGAAAGTGGCAAAAAAGAACAAGGATACCAACGTGGCGTTCGTGCGCACGGCGGTCATATCCGATGCCGTGATAGAGGTGATCATCACAATCATCATGTCCATGCTTTTGGGGCTTGGCGGCTATTTCGTGTACAAGTACGCAACGGGCTCGCCGGCAATGATGTTCGGACACGAAGTGGACTTGACGGCAGGTCAGCTTATCACTTTCGTTGGCTATTTCGACGTGATGGTGTGGCCGATGATGGCTCTTGGACAACTTGTCACCATGCGTTCCAGATCCAAGACTTCGCTCAAACGCGTCACCGCTTTTCTTGACAGCGAAGAAGACGTCAAAAGCCCCGAAAACGCAGTGGTTTTGCAAGACGTGCAAGGCAAGATCGAGTTCAAGGATTTTTCCTTCCAATATCCGTCAAACGATGTTGATGTGCTCAAAAACATCACTTTAACCATCGATTCGGGCGAATGTGTGGGTGTTGTCGGCAAAATCGGCAGCGGCAAAACAACGCTTGTCAACACGCTTTTGAGATTGTACAACGTGCAAAAAGACAAGGTGTTTATCGACGGTGTGGACATCATGGATTGCGACATTGACAGCGTCAGAAACGCAATCGGATACGTGCCGCAAGACAACTTCCTTTTCAGCGACAAGGTGAAAAACAACATCGCTTTTTCGGACAAGGACGTTGAGATCGAAAAGGTGTACGAAGCGGCAAAGTTTGCAGACGTTCACAGCAACATACAAGATTTTCAAGACGGATACGACACTATATCGGGCGAGCGCGGAGTCACGCTTTCGGGCGGACAAAAACAGCGTATTTCTATCGCGCGCGCGTACATTAAAGATGCGCCCATTATGATTTTGGACGACTCTGTGTCCGCCGTTGACGTCAAGACGGAAGAGACCATTCTCAAAAATATCGCGGAAAAGCGCAAGGGCAAGACGACAATCGTCGTCGCCTCGCGCGTTTCAACCGTGTCGCACATGGACAAAATTCTCGTGCTCAACAACGGAGAAGTGGAAGCCTACGACACGCCGAGCAGACTTGAAGAAATTTCACCCACCTACAAGAAGATGGTGTTCTTGCAAAAGCTCGAAAACGAAGTGGAAGGGGGTGAGCGCAAATGAGCGAACAAGACAGACTAGAAAAACTCAAAGGCGACGTTCATATCCCGTCCGGAGTGATGCTCAAACGCATCGGTACGTATCTGAAACCCGAGTGGTGGAGATTTACTCTCGCATCGCTGTTTATCCTTGTCAACGTTGCGCTTGACATCATTCTTCCGCTCATCGTCAGCTGGATCACAAGCGACTTGAAGGCGGACGTTATCAATCTCAACTACGTGATAGGACTTGCCGTGAGTTACGTTGCAATCGGCGTGTTCAACCAAGCGTTCTTGTATTGGGAGTCCATGCTCTTGCAAAAGGCGGGGCAAAACATCATCTACACGTTGCGCAACGAAGTGTTCGAGCATATCGAAAAACTCTCGCAAAGTCAGCTTGACGAGATGCCCGTTGGCTCGCTCGTGACGAGAGTCGCGTCCTACACGGCGTCTATGTCCGACTTGTTCACAAACGTCATCGTCAACGTCATTCGCAACGTCTTGACGGTGGTGGGCGTGTACGGAATCATGCTCTACATATCTTGGCAACTGTCCCTTGTCATGCTTGCGTTTATAGCGGTGGTGTTTATCTCCTCTTACATCTTCGGCAAAGTCGTGCGCAGGGTGTTCAAGAAGGAAAGACAGTATATCTCAGACCTTAACACGTTCTTGAACGAGAACTTGTCGGGTATGAAACTCATTCAAATCTTCAATCGCCAACCGCAAAAAGACTTGGAGTTTATCTGCAAAAACGAAGACTTGCGCAAGGCGAGATACAAGGTTGCAATCGCTTTCGGATTGTACCGTCCTTTCATCACGCTTTTGTACATTCTCTCGATTGCGGTGACGTTCTGGCTGGGCGTGGAATTCGGGCTCAATGCGGCAATGATAGTGGCGTTCTATCTGTATTTGTCCAAGTTCTTCAACCCCATACAAAACCTTGCCGACCAACTCAACAACTTGCAAAAAGCGTTCACGGCATCCGAGCGACTGTTCAATCTGTTGGACGTCGAACCGGACATTTGCGACAGGGAAGGCGCGGTGGATATCGACCGCTTCGAAGGCAAAATCGAGTTCCGCAACGTGTGGTTTGCCTACAAGGGCGAAGATTGGATTTTGAAGGACGTGTCCTTTGTCATCGAGCCCAAACAGACGTGCGCTTTTGTCGGCGCAACGGGAGCGGGCAAGACCACCATTCTCGGTCTTATCGTGCGCAATTACGACATACAGAAAGGTCAGATTCTCATTGACGACAGGGACATCACCACGATCACAGTCCACTCTCTGCGCAAGGCGATAGGGCAAATGTTGCAAGACGTGTTCCTTTTCGGCGGCACGATCAAGAGCAACGTCACGCTCAACGACGATTCCTTCACGCAAGAAGAAGTGGCAGACGCGTGCAAGTACGTGGGCGCGGATACGTTCATAAACAAGCTCGAACACGGGCTTGACGAAGAAGTCATCGAGCGCGGCGAAAACTTCTCGCAAGGTCAGCGTCAGCTCTTGTCCTTTGCAAGAACGGTGTTGCACAAGCCGCAAATTCTCATCCTTGACGAAGCAACGGCAAACATCGATACGGAAACGGAAGTGCTCATTCAACAATCGCTTGAAAAGATCCGCAACATCGGCACGATGCTCGTCGTGGCGCACAGACTTTCGACAATTCAGCACTCCGATCAAATCATCGTGTTGCAACACGGCGAAATCATCGAGCGCGGCAATCACCGCGAGCTGTTGAAAAACAGGGGCTACTACTACAAGCTCTATCAATTGCAATTTGAAAGCCAACAAAACGGCTGATTTGCAGACGATGCAAACGTAATAGAAAAAAGCACGCAACAGCGTGCTTTTTTCGACGATATACTTGAGCTATTTAGGCAATCGACGGCGGACTTTTTTGTTGTTTCACCTTTTACACGTTTTTCGTGGCATAAAATACAAATGTTAAGCTATTTTACATTTTGTACGATACAAAGGGTTTTTCTTGACTTTTTGGGGATATATGTTAAAATTATTGTATATTCTTTAACAATCGGAGTGTGTTTTATGTATCACATCATTGTCAACCCGCAAGGCGGAAAGGGCAAAAGCTTGAAGGCTCTCACCACCGTCGAAGAAACGTTGAAAAGCAAGAATATTCCTTATATCGTTCACAAGACCGAATATCCGGGACACGCAACTGAAATCACGCGCGAGCTTAGCAAAACCCCCGACACCGTCATCTTGATGATGGGCGGAGACGGCTCGTTCAACGAGATTCTCAACGGCATTGAAGATTTTGACAACGTAACGCTCGGCATCTTGCCCTGCGGCACGGGCAACGATTTTGTCAAGGCAAGCGGACACCCCGCCAACGTCAAAGACGCGCTCGACGTCGTGCTCAAAAACAACGTCGGACACCTTGACTACATACAACTCGGCGACAGACGTTGCCTGAACGTCTTGGGCGCAGGCATGGACGTGGACGTGCTCTTGAAGTACGCCGAGATGAAAGCGTTCCATGGCAAATTCAAGTATTATGCATCCCTTTTGTATACGCTCGCGCACACCAGATGGCACAAATTGCGCTTTACGCTCGATGACGGCGAACCTATGGAACGCACCACGTTTATGATCGGCATTGGCAACGGTCAGTGCATAGGCGGCGGCATGCCGATATGTCCCAACGGCATCCCCGATGACGGCAAACTCGACGTTGTCATCGTCAACGAAATGAAAAAAGGTCGCATCCCCTTTGAGTTGCCCAAATTCTTGAAAGGCAAACACGTCAAAAGAGATTACACCGAAGAATACACCGCGCGTAAAGTCAAGATCGAAGTGCTTGACGACAGCAAGTTCGAAGCGGACGGCGAAGTGTTCGACGCCAAAGTCATTGAGTGCGAAGTCATCTCCAACAAGCTCAAAGTATTCAGATAACTCATTTTTTGAACGACTAAAACCGCAATCCGACAATGCAAACCGTAAAAACAAAATCACCCGCTCGGGTGATTTTATTTTTCGCCTTTACACAACAAATCGAACAATCAACGCCGACATCAAAAAATCCGCAATGTTGAAAAACGTCCAATGGATTGTCACCGCTTGATTTGAGCAGATATTATTCTATATTGACACTATTTGTTTAAGGGCATATAATATGTTTAACGATTGCCATTTGGCGAATTTTGTTTATGGGAGAAAGAAGTATGGATAGTAAAAAATTTGATAAACTTGATCGAGCAAGCAGCATTGCCGGAATTTTAAAAAACATTGCGTATATTTTTGTTGCGATTTTGATTTTGGGAATGGTTATTGCAGGAATTGTGTTCCTAGTTGAAGGAGCGACTTTAGTAGGTGTAGTTCTGTTGCTTTGCGGAGTGATTGTTGGTGGCTTTTCTTTGTATTGTATACATTGTTTTTATGTGTTTTTAGGATCATTTATCGGGATGATGTATGATATTAAACATATAAGATTGGGCGGCGATTCTGACGATGTCGAAAAAAATGTTGAAAAAGATGCCGAAAATGATGTTAAAAATCCAAGCGAAGACGAAACGATAACCGTTTATTTGTTGCGTAATATCAATCGAAATACTTATTTTTCAAGAATTGAAAAATGTGAAAACAAAGTAATAGCAAAACTGACGTCCAAAATCTCCGAGGCGAATGCTTTTAAGAGTGAAGAAGAAGTGAAACAATTTGCTGAAAGCAAAAGACTCAAACTTGGAACAGATTGGGATATTGTAGAAAAGCATCTTACGGTTTGTAATGATTGAAATTTGACATAATATCGGCTCAACCAAGGTTGAGTTGCCAAGATAAATCAAAGTAGAACTGCATAGACAAAACAACACATCAAAAACAATAATAAAAGCGCGCCGTTTGGCGCACTTTTATATTTCCTTTCGCCCGACCAAATAGTCGAGAGATATGTCAAAGTAGTCACAAATCTTCCATAGGTTTTCTATGCTCGGTTCGCTTTTTGAATTGAGCCAGTCGCTCACAGAACTTTGTCCGACGCCTATTGCGTTTGCAAAATCCGTTTGAGTGAGTTTTTCGCTTCTCATCAATTCCTTTATGTGTTCTGCAACGATTATTTTCATATAAACTCCTATTGACATAATATCGGTATAATGATATTATTTAGATAAATATCGGTATGCCGATAAAATATGTTTGGGAGTGAATTTTTGTGAAAGGTTTGAAGGAACGCAACTTATTAAGGCTTGACAAAATTGTGAACGCATTACGCAAAATTGCATTTGTGTTAATTATAGCTTTCACTATCGTTTCTATAATTGGTGGAATAGTGATGTGCACAGTTGACTATCTGTTGGCGTACGGGTTGGCATTATTGTTTGGTGGTGTTATTGTTGGTATAATCACATTTTTTATCACCAAGCTTTTATTCTTTGTTATTAACACATGGATTGATTCGTTATACGACATTGTGAGACTGAGAAAGAATGGCTGTGCTCCGATTGGCGAAGATCGTGATGTCAAATATACGGATAACGAAATCGAGAAGTCGTCAGTTCATGTGTATGTTATAAAGCCTATAAATAGGGATGTGTATTTTGTTGGCGTAAGAGATGGTATAGGGCTTGTGGCTGATAATGTTTATGCGGCAAGAAAATACCCGAATGCAAGCGATGCGGAATCTTATTGTAAAAAAGTGAATCTCAAAAATTATGAAATTGTTGATTACAAATTGGATCTTTCTATAAACAGATACTACATAAAGAATAGATATAGAATGACATATCTCGTTGGATTTGATGGGGATGTCGAGACAGGGCGAGATTTTGAATGGACAGACGAATACTATTTGAGAATGTCATTTAACAGCGAAGAATTGTATGAGAAATGTATAGAGAAATATGAGCTTAATGATTATAGTTCGGGCTGGTTGCTTGTGAGAAAGTGAAAAACATTATAATCACTGATTGTTTGTTGTCTTGCTTTACATACCGCCGCGCAGATGATAAAATGTTATCACTATGAGTGAGAACAAGAAAAGAGTTGTCGTCGGTATGTCCGGCGGCGTGGATAGCGCGGTGTCGGCTGCTCTGCTCAAAGAGCAGGGCTTTGACGTGGTCGGGCTGTATATGTCAAATTGGAAGGAAACCGATCAAGGTGGTTGCTGCACGGGCGAGCAGGATTGGACTGACGTCAAATACGTGTGCGACAAGATCGGCATTCCGTATTATTCCGTGGATTTTTCCAAACAGTATATGGACAACGTGTTCAAGCTGTTTGTCGAAGAATACAAGAAAGGAAGGACGCCCAATCCCGACGTGCTTTGCAATCGCGAAGTCAAATTCGGACCTTTTGCGGACTTTGCTCGACAAATGGGCGCGGACTACATTGCAACCGGGCATTATTGCCGTGTTCGCCATGACGGTGACACGCATTATTTGTTGCGCGCCGTTGACGACAACAAGGATCAGACCTATTTTCTCAATCAGGTGTCGTCACACCAGCTCAGAGACGTCATTTTTCCGCTTGGAGAATTGACAAAACCCGAAGTTCGCGAGCTTGCGCTCAAATTCGACATTCCTGTTGCAAAGAAAAAGGACAGCACGGGCATTTGTTTCATAGGCGAACGCAATTTCAGACAATTTTTGTCGCAATACATTCCCATGAAAGACGGTGACATCGTCACGCAAGACGGCAAAGTGGTTGGTAGACACAACGGCGTGTATTTCTACACGCTCGGACAACGCCGTGGTCTTGGTATAGGCGGTCTTGAAGGTGGCAACGGCGAAAGATGGTTTGTGCTTGGCAAAGACGTTGAGAAAAACCTGCTCATAGTTTCGCAAGGCGAAGAAGACGTTTTGTACAAAGACGGTCTTGTCACGGAAGGATTCAACTTCATCACGCCACCGCCTGCAAAAGAGTTCGATTGCGAAGTTCGCATCAAACATCGTCAGCCTTTGCAGAAGGCGCATCTGTCAGTGCTCGATAACGGAGATACACGTATCGTGTTTAAAGAAAAGCAACGTGCAATAGCCGCAGGACAGTACGCGGTGGTCTATATAGATGATATTTGCCTTGGTGGTGGGGTTATCAATCACTCATTTGATTTGATTTAAGCGAACTAAAAGCGAGATGCAAAACACGAACGGTGTTTTGCATCTCTTATTTTTTACATCAAAAAGCTTTGTACACGAAAAGTGTTATACGTGCTCCAATATCATGGCATCAAGGGTATAATACACGATAGGTGTTCTATATCCCTGTGCTCCAAGCAAAAGTTAGCGTTTGAGCGGCTTTTGCCCAACGTCGCGAATGTGGCAACCGTCCAATAGTTCGCGGTGCAGGTCGTTTGGCATGCCGGTGTAGTCTGTATTGTTTTTTTTGCATAAGTTGATGCTTTTTACGTATCTTATGAGAAAAATCGGTCAAAATCGTGTTATCTTGCTTTTGTTTCTCAAATTGTCCGATATTTCGCACAAATTATGCATTTTTGACACCCCTAAATGTTGTGTTGTCAGGTTTGTCCGCCTATCAAAATATTGTGTACTCAATTCTCCCTATATATATTGTACCTGCGCGTGCGCGCGTGCGTGTATATTCGTATGTATATGCGTGCGTGCAAATCAATAGATATGCGTTGGATATGGTGATTTTTTGAACACATAGGGGGGGGATAATAAGCTTTGAATGAGTGCCAGTTACGGGCGAAAATTTCAATTTTCCCTTGTCATGTTGAGCCTGTCGAAACATCCAGCCGTAAGGCGCATATTTGCTTTTCTTTTCGCTACGCTAGATTCTTCGGCTACGCTCAGAATGACAAGGAGAATTTTGAATTTTACCGATTATTCCAAATCGGGTGTGGGTGTCCCACCCGCAATTATTAATTATTAATTATTCATTTTGTCCTAATTTGCTTGTGTGGGGCGGGTTTTGGCGGAAAATAAGGGCTTTTGTCGGACAAACTGCAAGATATCTCACTTTCTTGCAAATTTTTAAAAAAAGTTTCATTTTTCTTGTTAAAACGCTTTACAAAAAAATCTGAAAGTAGTAGTATATGCAAGCTGTCACGAAGCAGTGCGGCATATCGGAGAGCGAAAGCCACCGAGATGAACCTTGAAAACGACGATAAGAAATTCTTCAAAAAAACTTTTTGAAAAACTTCTTAAAAATCGTTGACAAAGAAACCTGCTTATGATAGTATAAGGAAGCTGTCACCAAACGACAGCGACACGAACCTTGATAATTGAACAATTTGGAAAAGCGATTTTTAATGTGAATTAAATCATTGTTAAAAACGTCTAAAAAACCTTTGAACAAAAAGTTATAGGACAGTCAAGATTGAACTCAAGAGTTTGATCCTGGCTCAGGACGAACGCTGGCGGCATGCTTAACACATGCAAGTCGAACGGACTGATTCCCTTCGGGGATGAAAGTTAGTGGCGAACGGGTGAGTAATGTATGAGCAACCTGCCTCTGTCAACGGGATAACAGTCGGAAACGACTGCTAATACGGTATATGACCACGGCACCGCATGGTGCAGCGGTAAAAGATTTTATCGGACAGAGATGGGCTCATATCCCATTAGGTAGTTGGTGAGATAACAGCCCACCAAGCCGACGATGGGTAGCCGAGCTGAGAGGCTGATCGGCCACATTGGGACTGAAACACGGCCCAGACTCCTACGGGAGGCAGCAGTGGGGAATATTGGGCAATGGAGGCAACTCTGACCCAGCAATGCCGCGTGAGCGATGAAGGTAGTTTTATTGTAAAGCTCTTTTCTCTGGAACGAACAAATGACGGTACCAGAGGAATAAGCCCCGGCTAACTACGTGCCAGCAGCCGCGGTAATACGTAGGGGGCGAGCGTT
>URIZ01000016.1 GCA_900548005.1 uncultured Eubacteriales bacterium
TAAATCTTGATAAGCGTGTTTCCGTATTCGATATAATGACCTTTGTCATCTTCAAACACGTCATAGGTGATACCGGAAATCTTTCCGTTGTTGGTAATTGCATAAATGATTTCGTTTCTGTCTGGATAAAAAGCAACAGTATCAAATCTGATAAGGCTTTCACCGTCATTGAAATCGAAACCATCTTCATCGAAGAATGCAATTTTGTTGAGTTCAATCATTTTTCTAACTCCTTTTTATTTGAGATTGCCATTCGGCAGTGGGCAAGGAGCATAAGTCGAAACGTTTCAAATGCGAATACTGTTGCAATGGAATATGTCAACGGCCAAAGCCATTTGAGCGAAAAATAGTGTAAAAATAAAAGGAGCCAAACTGCTATGAGTCTGACTCTATAAAATATCTCTCTAAATATCTACCGCTATTTTCCCGTGCCGTTGATATATTCGCCTACTTATGCGACGATAGTTTACTGCGCGATACTCATCGTTATCGGACCGGATATTTTATCACGGGAATTATCGGATGAAAAACGGCAAATTCAAACGTTTACAATGGCTTAAACCTATTGATTTTGCATTTTTTATAGTTTATAATATAATAAAAACGCTCGGAGGATTTTATGAAAATCGCTGATGGTATATTTTACGTTGGTGTAAACGACAGAAAAATTGACTTATTCGAGGGGCAGTACGTTGTGCCGGAAGGAATGGCGTATAACTCTTACGTAATTATCGACGACGCAGTCGCGGTAATGGACACTGTGGACGCGAAGTTTACGCACGAGTGGCTCGACAACGTGCAGAAAGTGCTCGGCAGGCGTAAACCCGATTATCTCGTCGTCCAACATATGGAACCCGACCATTCGGCGAATATAAACAACTTTGCGAAATTGTATCCGGAAGTGAAAATCGTTGCTTCGAAAAAGGCGTTTACGATGATGAAGAACTTTTTCGGTACGGAATTCGAAGACAGAAGGATCATAGTCGGAGACGGCGACGCGCTCACGCTCGGAAAACGCACGCTTAAATTCGTTACCGCGCCGATGGTTCATTGGCCGGAAGTTATCGTAACTTACGATCCGTTGACGAAAACTCTGTTTTCTGCCGATGGGTTTGGTAAGTTCGGCGCACTCGACGCAGACGAAGACTGGGCTTGCGAAGCAAGAAGATATTACTTCGGTATTGTAGGTAAATACGGGGCGCAGGTACAGTCGTTGCTGAAAAAAGCCGCTTCTCTGGAAATAGAACGTATCTGCCCGTTGCACGGTCCTATTCTCAGTGAAAACCTTTCGTATTATATCAATCTTTATAATATATGGTCCTATTACGGTGTGGAAACCGAAGGCGTGATGATAGCGTATACTTCGGTTTATGGGCATACCGAAGAAGCCGTGAAAAAACTCGCCGACAAATTAAAAGAAAACGGTTGTCCCAAAGTTGCGGTGAACGACCTCGCTCGTTGCGATATGGCGGAAGCGGTGGAAGACGCGTTTAGATACGGCAAAATTGTGCTTGCGACCACGACATATAATGCCGATATCTTCCCGTTTATGAGAACGTTTATCGACGCGCTTACCGAAAGAAACTTTTCCAACAAAACCGTCGCTATTATTGAAAACGGATCGTGGGCGCCTATGGCGGCAAAAACCATGAAAGGAATGCTTGAAAAATGCCGTAATATAAAGTATTGCGATAATACCGTGCATATTATGAGCGCGCTTAACGAAGAAAGCGGAAAAGAACTCGACGCGCTCGCAAGCGAACTTTGCGCCGAATACGCGGCGAGAAAGGGCGAAGGAGTGAACAAAAACGACCCCACCGCCCTGTTCAATATCGGATACGGACTCTATGTCGTTACGAGCAACGATGGGGAAAAAGATAACGGGCTTATCGTCAATACCGTTACGCAGGTGACCAACACCCCGAACAGGGTCGCGGTAACGATAAATAAACAGAACTACTCTCACCATGTTATTAAACAGACGGGCAAGATGAACGTAAACGTGTTGTCTACCGACGCACCGTTCAAAGTATTTGAAAACTTCGGATTCAGAAGCGGAAGAACCGTAGACAAGTTCGAGGGGTGTGAAAAATATACGTCGGACAATGGGCTGAGATTCCTGCCGAGATATATAAACTCGTTTATGTCGCTCAAAGTGGAGAGTTACGTCGACGTGGGAACGCACGGAATGTTTATCTGCGAAGTGACGGAAGCAAGGGTGATAAACAGTAATCCTACAATGACGTATGCTTATTATCAGGAAAACGTCAAACCGAAGCCGAAAACCGAAGGAAAGAAAGGTTACGTATGTAAAATATGCGGATACGTGTACGAAGGAGAAGAATTACCCGAAGACTTCGTATGTCCGTTGTGTAAACACGGAGCGGCGGATTTTGAGCCGATAAAATAAAAAAATAAAAACAACTCGTTTGAGCTATAACAGTTCAAACGAGTTTTATTGTTGCTTTATTAATAATGCTTTTTAACCGATTATACCAAAGCAGAACAATAAATGTTAAAAAAATAGACTGATAAAATATGAGATAGCGAGACGAACACAGAAAAATAAAACTCGCCTAAACCCAAAAAAGTTCAAACGAGTTTTATTTGGCTGACGTAATGAGATTTGAACCCATAATTGTAAAAAAAGCACCCAACCGAACTTTTACGGGTTCAGTTGGGTACAACTTGGCGGAAGCGGTGGGATTCGAACCCACGAACGAGTTACCCCGTTACCGCATTTCGAGTGCGGGCCGTTATGACCACTTCGATACACTTCCAAATGTATTTGTCGTTTTATATGTTGCGAGGTGGGCATAATGGCGCGCCGTGCGCATTGCCATGACCACTTCGATACACTTCCAGATAGGTTTGTCGTTTTGCGTGTTGCGTTGACACGCATTCAACATATATTGCTCGGTTATTATAGTACACTTTTCGGTATTTTGCAACAGATTTTGTCGTGTTGTTTTTGCGGCGAGGATTTTAAGTGCGTTTCGCGCTTGATTTTATCGCCGATACGGATTATTATTATACCATAAAACCAAACAAGGACTGATATTTATGGATATTTGCAGTTTTTTGTCAAAATCATACACGGCGTATCATGCGGTGCAACACAGCGTTTTCATCCTTGAAAAGAACGGATTTTGCGAGCTTAATCTTGCGGATGCGTGGAAACTTCAAAAAGGCGGAAAATATTACGTCACCAAGAACGGATCTTGCGTGATAGCGTTTGTTGTGGGCGACAATTTTGCCTTCAACATTGCGGGCAGTCACACGGACTCGCCGTCCTTGCACGTCAAGGGCAACGAACTTGTCGACTCGTGCGAAGGCAAGCGCGTGAACGTGGAAAAATACGGCGGCGCGATTTTGTATTCTTTCATCGACGCGCCATTGAAGATTGCAGGCAGAATCATCGAAGACCACAACGGGCAACTTGTGCAAAAGGTGGTGGACAGCGACTATTTGCTGACGATACCGTCCCTTGCGATACACCACAACCCCACCGTCAATGATGGTTTTTCAGTGAACGTGCAAAAGGATATGTTGCCGCTTTTTGGCGATGCCAAGGACGTGTATTCAACACTCACGAGCGAGAAAGTGGTTGATGCAGACTTGTACATCGTACCTGCCACCGAAGCGTACAAAAACGGTGCAAACGGAGAATTTATTTCGTCACCGCGCATAGACAATCTCACAAGCGTGTACACGTCTTTGCTTGCCCTTTGCGAATGTTCGCCAAAGAACATCGCTCTTGCGTGCTGTTTCGACAACGAAGAAATCGGCAGCGAAACAAAACAAGGCGCAAACTCCGCTCTGCTTGAAAGAGTGCTGAGAAAGATAACCCGCGCACTCAACAAGACGGAAGACGATTTTGTGTCCGCATGCGAAAACGGTTTTATTCTTTCCATAGACAACGCCCACGCGATACACCCTGCCTTCCCCGAAAAAATGGATCCCAAACAGAGAGTGTATCTCAACAAAGGCATCGTGATCAAGCACCACGTCAACTACGCAACGGACGGACTGTCGAGCGCAATCGTCAAGACCATTCTCGACAAAGCGGGCGTTGAGTATCAAGACTACTGCAACCACTCCGACGTGCGTTGCGGCGGCACGATCGGGCTTATGACAAGTGCGAATTTGTCCATGACGGCGGCAGACATCGGTCTTGCACAGCTTGCCATGCACTCGGCTGTGGAAACGGTGGGAGCGAAAGACATCGACAAAATGCACGACTGCGTCAAAGCGTTTTTCGAGACGAAATTTTCAAGAAACGGCAGCACGGTGACAATAGCCTGATTTTGCACAAATCAACGTTTTATCCGCACGATTTGAGCATATAAAATACGTTTATTGGGTATTTTATACAAAAATCAAACGTCAAAAAAGACTTGCGATTTGCAAGTCTTTTTCTTGTGCGATGTTGTTTTCATTCGGCAACGCTTGCCGCTTGTTTCGCCCGTCTTATTTGACGAATGCGCTGAACGCTTTGTGTGCCGTGTACAAATCCGCCTTGGAAATGAGTTCGTACGGAGCGTGCATGGAGAGCACGGGTACGCCCATATCAACGGTGTCGATGTTCATGTTGGCGATGAATTTTGCAACAGTTCCGCCGCCGCCGAGATCCACTCTTCCGAGTTCACCGGTTTGCCAAACGATGTTCTCTTTTGCAAAAACGCCGCGCAAATATCCGATGTATTCCGCGCTTGCGTCGTTGCTGCCTGACTTGCCGCGTGCGCCCGTAAATTTGTTCATTGTCACGCCGCTGTTGACAAAGCCTGCGTTCATCTCTTCAAAAGCGGATGCGTATGCCGGATCGTAGCCTGCGGTGACGTCCGCCGAAATGCACTTGGAATGTTCGCGGAGCACGGACGGATTTACGCCGTAACTCTTTGCAATTTCGTTGAGAAGGTCGTTGATAAGCACGCATTGCATACCGGTGTTGCCTTCGCTGCCGATCTCTTCTTTGTCGGCAAGGATGCAAAGCACGGTTTGGTCGGTTTCGGTTTGAAGAGTTGCGGTGATTTCGGGATAGGTGCACACTCTGTCGTCATGGCCGTAGCTTGCGACAAACGCTCTGTCAAATCCGACGTCTTTTGCCTTGACCGCGGGCACTGCTTCGAGCTCTGCGGAGATAAAGTCTTCCTCGGTGATGCCGTACTTTGCGTTGAGAATGGCAAGAACGCCCCTCTTCACCGCGTCTTTGTCATCGTCTTTGACAGGAATGCCGCCCACGAGAAGATTGAGATTTTCGGCAGGGAAACCTTCCGCAATCGTCTTTGTGACTTGTTCTTGCGCAAGGTGCGGAAGAAGGTCGGTGATGTAGAAGACGGGATCGGACTCTTCTTCGCCCACTCTGACGGTGACTTTGCTGCCGTCTTTGAGCGCAACAACGCCGTGGAGTGCAAGCGGAATTGTGAGCCATTGATACTTCTTGATGCCGCCGTAATAGTGTGTTTTGAGATATGCAAGTCCTGACTTTTCAAAAAGCGGAACTTGTTTGAGATCGAGTCTCGGGCTGTCAACGTGAGCAACGAGTATACGCACTCCGTTGGTGGCGAGATCCGCCTTGCCCGCTCTCAAAATAAACAAACCTTTGCCGCGATTGTTGTAATAGAGTTTGTCGCCGGCATTGATCTTGTCACCGAGAACGTAGGGCTTATAACCCGCTTTTTCTACTATTTCGACGGATTCCGCCACGACTTCTCTCTCGGTTTTTCCGTTATCGAGAAACTTTTTGTAGCCTTGTGCATAATCGCTGATGGCGTTGAGTTCTTTCTCATCAGCCAAAGCGTATACGTTTTGTCTTTTGTAGGTGAGTTCCATAGAAAATCCATCCTTATGAGTTGATTGACACAATTATACCACACCCCCGCCAAAAAGCAACATATTTGAATATCGCCAAACAATAAATAAAAAATGGCTCGCCGCATTTCACACATAAAGTCGCTCGCAGGGGCGACTTTTGTTTTACTTGGCGAGATTTTGTGATATAATAGGTTCAACAAACTTTTGAAGGTGAACGATATGATTATCGATGAAAGACAACAAAAATTGGCTGAAAATCTCGTCAACTACTCCATCCACGTCGGCAAAGGCGACAAGGTGTGGATTGACGCGATCGGTTGCGGCGAGCAATTGCCTGCTTGCATCATTCGCGAAGTATACAAAGTGGGCGCCATACCCTTTCTCAACGTCATCGACAAGCGACTCGAACGCGAGATATTGATGGGAGCAACGCCCGAAATGCTGGATATGTGGGCAAAACGCGACGCCGATTTTATGGACAAAATGGACTGCTATATCGGCATACGCGGCGGCGACAACAGCTATGAATTGTCCGACGTGCCCGAAAGCATTATGCAAGAATACGACAAGCGATACGGCATCCCCGTGCACAGCGACAGACGCGTGGCGCACACTCGTTGGGTGATCTTGCGCTACCCCACACCTGCAATGAGCCAGCTAGCAGGCATGAGCACCGAGGCCTTTGAAGACTACTTTTTCAAGGTGTGCTGCCTTGACTACAAAAAGATGAGCGATGCGATGAATCCGCTGGTTGATCTGATGAATAAGACGGATAAAGTGCATATTCTTGCAAAAGACACCGATTTGACCTTCTCGATCAAGGGCATCCCCGCAGTCAAATGCGACGGTGCTTGCAACATCCCCGACGGCGAAGTCTACACCGCTCCCGTCAAGGACAGCGTCAACGGCGTGATAAGCTACAACGTGCCGTCCATCGAAAACGGTTTCCGCTTTGAAAACGTGCGTCTTGAATTCAAGGACGGCAAAATCATCAAAGCAACCGCCAACAACTCCGACAAAGCCAACGCCCTTTTCGACACCGATGAAGGCGCAAGATATGTCGGCGAATTTGCGCTCGGAGTCAACCCCTACGTTACAAAAGCAATCGGCGATATTCTCTTTGACGAGAAGATAAGCGGCTCGTTCCACTTCACCCCCGGTTGCTGCTACGACGACGCGCCCAACGGCAACAAGAGCGCAGTCCACTGGGATTTGGTTCTCTGTCAAACACCCGAATTCGGTGGCGGCGAAATATGGTTTGACGACGTTCTCGTCCGCAAAGACGGCCGCTTTGTTCTCCCCGAACTCTTTGGGCTCAACCCCGAAAACCTGATATGATTCACATTTGGGACGCAAAAGCCACAACGCATTTGTTGTGGCTTTTTATATTGCAAAAAAACGGCGCAATATTTCATGCGCCGTCAAGTGTTATTGTATGTCGTCGAGCGGAAGGAGCGACACTTCGAAACTGCCGTCGTCGAATATGTCGATAAGCGTGCCGCCGCGTTGCGTGTGGACTTTTTCGATTTTTGAATACGCGTTGTAGTCGATGCTCATGCCGTAGGTCAGGCGTATGCCCTGATAGGTGATTGACAGCGTGTTGAGATGATCGTGTCCCATAAACATGCCCTTGCAGCTGCCGAATTTCACCATTTCCGAGAAGAACTTGCCTTCAACGGTCTTGGGATAGCCGAAGTAGTTGTCTTTTTCAAGCACGAATCCGCAATGATAGGTTGCCTCGCCCGTGTTTTTGTAGCACTTCTCCCAGCCTTCCTTGAATTCTTTGGGCGGAATGTGGAAGAATGCAAGCGATCTTGCCTTTTCGCCGTTCGTGCTGAGCGCGTCAATTTCCTTTTTATACCACTCGATTTGATCGTCGTGAATGACGTCGAAACCGCTGAAAAAACTCCACGTAAGATAGGCATTGCTGTCCACAAACATGAGCGCGGTGTTGAGCGATCCGTCTTGGTTGAGAAGGGGTATGCAATAGTTGCCGTCGCCCGTGATGTTCTCATCGCCGTGCTTGAAGTGGCAATGTTCGAGCGCGCCGTAGAAATCGCCAAGCTCTCTCTTGCTTGCCTTTGCCCACACTTCGCTGTCGTGATTGCCAAACACAACCGTCCACGGCTTGCCGAGTTTTTCCATGACGGAGGCAAACATCTCGCTTGCCTTCAAGTTGTTGAAGCTGCCCTGATTGAGCCACGGCATCGGATAGACCATATCCCCCGTCACGACCACGAAATCGGCATCGGACGCGCCCACGATTTTCTCAACCGCAGCGAGCGCAAGCTTATCCTTTTTTCTTGTGCCGAGCGAGCCGCCGATGTGGATATCGGTCAGTTGCAAGATCCTGAACGGCTTGCCGTTTTCTTTCACCGCGACTTCTCTCCCGTCGCGCGTTTCAAAATGCGCCATTAGCACTCCTTATCGTCACAATCGCAAGATGAAACATCCGATTGCGGCTCTTCAACGTCGTTTTGCGTGTTTTCGCTCTCAATCGACTCTTCTTCCTTTTCTTCGGAGATTTCTTCAAGAGCCGCTTCCACGCCTTCGACGTATGCGTTGTGTTTGTCTTCATCATTCACTATGACTTCAACAACGTCGTCGGGATTGACTTTGCCGTAAAGCTCACAGATGAGCGATTCTCTTTCTTGAGATTCTTCATCGGTGAGCTCCTTGCCTGACTTTCTCGCCTCGATGAAATAGCGGATGCGAGTGAGCTTGGTGCTGTTGATTTTGTACTTGAAGGACGCGATCAAAGCGATTGTGATGAACACCGCAACCGAGATACCAAGCGCAAGACGAATTGTCAACAACACGGTCGAGCTTTGCGCTTCGTATGCCGATGGATCGTTGGATTCGTTGGAGATGTAGCCAAGACCGCCGATGATCCAGCCGACCATACCCACGCCAAGACCGCCGCCCACTTTTCTTGCAAGCGTCATCATGCCGCTGTACGTGCCTGTCGGTCTTGCGCCGGTTGCCATTTCGGCAACGTCAACGGTGTCCGGGAAGATGATCCAAGGCATCATTTGCGCGCCGCCAAAGCCAAGTCCCATGATGAGTGCAACGATAGGAACGAGAATGGGCGGTGCCCAGCTCGGATCCATCGCCGCAAGCATGATTCCGCCGAAAATGTAGAACGGAAGTCCCATACGGAAGGCAAATTGTTTGCTCTTTTTGTCCATCATCACGCGTGCGAGCGGGAACATAACAACCGCCGCCACCATCATAGGCGCGATGATAAACAAGGACGACATATCCATACCGAACAGTTTGTAGCCGTGCCAAACGTCAGTTGCATAGTAAACGGCAAGCGCGGATATGATGTCCATGCACATAAACGCCGTGACGTACATCACGATATGCCAGCGGTACGATCGGTTTTTGTAGGGCACAGCATAGCTGTTGACAAATTGTTTGAAGTTGAAATGTTGTTTGGGAGTCTTGGGATTGATACGCTCTTTGACGAAGATGCCGCATATCACCAAGCCGCCGCCGAAAAGCGTGCCGAACACCAAACTCATGCAAAGCCAAAAATCAACCGATGAAAGTTGCGGCACAAAAAGGAATCCCGTACCCTTCGGGTTGGTGAGTGCCTCGATAAACACGAGCGGAAGAACGTAGCCAAGCCCCGACGCGATCGCCGTGAACACAAGCTTGACCGTGTTTGCGTTGTTTCGCTCCCTAAAAGACGGAGTGATGTCGCTTGCCATCGAGCAATACGGCACTTGAGTGACCGTTGAACACGTGTTCCATATAAGATACAGGATGATGATGTACGCCGTAAATCCGCCGACGCTCATGCCCCATTCTCTGACAGGTAGGAATACCAAGAAAATGCAAATAAACAGCGAAATGCCGCCAAAGAACATGTACGGCTTGCGTCTTCCCCACTTGCCGCGCGTGTTGTCCGAGATGAAACCCATAAACGGGTCGGTGAAAGCGTCCCAAAACTTTGCAAGCATCATAATGGTGGACGCCACCGTCATGGCGATGCCGTTTTTGGTCATGTACGCAAGCATAACGCAAGACATCATGCTCACGCCGCCGCCATCCATAAGTCCGCCAATGCCGTAGGCGAGTTTCTCTTTGAACGGAACTCTGTCCGCTTCCGCAATCGGCTCGAGAGCCACGTCGTTTTTCTTCTTCTTTTTCATAAAATTCCCTTTGAAGTGAATTGATACACCTATTCTACCACACTTTGCCCCAATATCTCAATAGTAAATTGACAATTAAAGCAACATTAAAACCCATTTATGTGTTTTTTATATCACATTTTCCCTTCTCCGCCGCACTCTCCGTCCGCAAAACATCCCCCCCCTTCTACACTTATCTTTCTCCCACAAACAGAAAACCATCGGCTTCAACCGATGGCTTTCATTTTAAATCAATCACTCTGTTGTTTTCACATATCCGCCGTTTTCAATGACTTTTTCCAAAACATCGGCAACAAAAAACAAACATCGACTGATTTTGACGTTGTTTACAATATCTCCTTCCGGGACATTGTCATCGGTAAGCGGATTTATGCCGTTCGCCAACTTTTCAATATATATTTTTGCTCTGCAGGTCAATTCAAAGTCGTCCAAAGAAAATTCCCCCTTTCAAACACCACAATTATACCATTATCTCCCCCTATATTCAAGTCCCACTTTTTATCCGCACATCCCTCTTCGGTTATTATCTAAAAATATAGGATACTTACATTGCAAAGAACAAATGAAGAACAAGGAAAAGCCCTTTGGGGACATCGCCTTGTGTCTTGTAGTTGGCATAAGCCGTCAAATAGATGAAGAACAAGAAAACACCCCGAGAATGACAACCCTAGCATACTATTCGTTGTCTACCTAACGCCACAAAAAAGATGAAGATCAAGGAAAAACCCTTTGGGGGCATCGCCTAATGTACCGAGCGTACATGACGATGAACCCAAAGGGCTTTGACACAGTTATTCGCTGTTGTTATATGCTTGAGCATAAGCCGTCAAATAGATGCATAATGCGAAAGCGCCCCGAGAATGACAACCCTAGCGTACTAAACGTACGTGAGTTGCAGGCTCGGGGCGCTGACAAAATTAGGCGCTATTTGACGGCTTATGCCTTGTGGTCGCAACCAAGAACATCCACAATCTTATGTTTCACCACTTCTCTAACTGCATCTCTTGCCGGTCCGAGATATTGACGCGGATCGAAGTGAGAGGGGTTGAGAGCGAAGTGTTCGCGGATTGCGCCGGTGACGGCAAGACGCAAGTCGGAGTCGATGTTGATCTTGCAAACTGCCATGGACGCTGCCTTGCGGAGCATCTCTTCCGGGACGCCTTGTGCGCCGGGCATGCTGCCGCCGTATTTGTTGACTTTGGCAACGAGCTCTTGCGGGACGGAAGATGCGCCGTGAAGGACGATCGGGAATCCGGGGAGACGTCTGCCGACTTCTTCGAGAATGTCGAAGCGGAGTTGGGGTTGACCTTTGAATTTGTATGCGCCGTGTGACGTGCCGATTGCGATTGCAAGGGAGTCAACGCCGGTCTTTTCGACAAACTCTTGAACTTGGTCGGGATCGGTGAACGCTGCGTCTTTTGCTGCGACGTTGACTGCGTCTTCGATGCCTGCGAGTTTTCCGAGTTCTGCCTCAACGACAACGCCGTGGTCGTGAGCATACTCGACAACTTGTCTTGTGATGCTGATATTTTCTGCGAACGGATGCGCACTTGCGTCGATCATAACGGAAGTGAATCCGCTGTCCACGCAGTCTTTGCAGAGCGCGAAGCTGTCGCCGTGATCAAGGTGCAAGCAGATAGGAAGACCGCTGGTTTCCACAGCTGCTTCAACCATTTTGGTGAGATAGGTGGTGTTTGCGTATTTTCTTGCGCCGGAAGACACTTGAAGAATGAGCGGAGCTTGCTCTTCGGTTGCCGCCTCAACGATGCCTTGGATGATTTCCATATTGTTGACGTTAAATGCACCGATTGCATAACCGCCTGCATACGCTTTTTTGAACATTTCGGTTGTAGTTACTAATGGCATTTTTTTGCCTCCCAAAATTTTATTTCGCCCATATTATACAACCTATCAATGAAAAACACAACCGTTTATTGTCAAAAGGTTGTGTCATTGAAAAGTTGTTTGCGTCAAATCGGATCGTCCTTGTCCACGACGTTTTTGTTGCGTTTCTCGTCTCTGCCGATGACGATGTGCGTATCGCCGTTTTCGTCGACGTACTCTTTTTTTATGAGCACTTTGCCGTCCTGTGCCGCTTCTCTTTTGAGAACGGCGAGCTCGTATTCGCTCTTATTTTGATATTTTTCAAGTTCTTCGCGCTGTTTGCGTTCTCTGCGTTTGTTGCGCGTGAAATACAGCGTAATTCCTATCGCGATTGCAAGGATGACAAACCCGTATAAAAACACGTCTGCGTACTGTTGCGGGATAAACCAAGCGATCGTTGTGAGAATAAGCCCTGCGATGATGTTGCCGAAAAACACCGCAAGAGAGGCTTTCCACACGGGGAAATCAAGAAAACTGCCCACGCACGATCCTGTCCACGCGCCCGTCATGGGCAACGGTATGGCAACGAACACAAACAGCCCCAAAAATTTCTTTGCGTCCGTTGAGAGCGGCTTGCGGGGCTTGTGTTTCTCTTCCTTCTTGGCAATTTCTTCGGCATTGTACGCCGAGTCTGCGCGGTCTTGGATGTTGGACTCCATATTCTTTGCGATTTTTGAAAACCACTTGGAGCGGCGCAACTTGCGAAGGAGCGGTCTTGTGATCAAAATCAGCGGCACAATCACGGTGGTTGAGCCCGCGATGCAGCAAAGCATGCCCAGCATCATTTCGCCAATCGTGTCAAACATATACGGCATCGTCAAAATAGCCCCGCGCAATTCGATTATAGGTATAATCGAAATCACGTAGAGCGTGAGATATGGGTTGCCGATTGCCGTGCTGATTTGATTGATGAGATCTTGTATCATTTTGCTTTCCCGATTATACAAAGTATAAGTGACGGCGAGATTTATGTCAAGGCGATTTGACGGATACGCTTGCAAAACGCGCTCGATTTATTTATAATTTTGTCACAATAATATGCCATGCGGGAGCATTTTATGCAAAAAATATTGAGCGCGATGAGACGCGCGATCAGCGACTACAATATGATAGAAGACGGCGACAAAATCTTTGTCGGGCTTTCGGGCGGAAAGGACAGCACTCTGCTGCTTGCCGCGCTTGCCGCCTACCGCCGTTTTTCGCCGCAAAAGTTCACGCTCGAAGCAATCACCATAGATATGGGGTTGAAGGACACGAAAAAGGAAGAAATGGACGCGCTCGTTGCCTACTGCGAGAGTTTGAACGTGCCACATCACCTTGTAAAAACGGATATTGCGGAGATAATCTTCGAGGCAAGGAAAGAGTCGAATCCTTGCTCACTTTGCGCCAAAATGCGCCGTGGCGCGCTCAACGACGAGATATCAAAGCTCGGCGGTGGCAAACTTGCGCTCGGACACAATGCGGACGACGTTGCCGAAACGATGCTGCTGTCCCTTCTCTATGAAGGCAGATTTTCATGCTTTCCGCCGACCGCTCACATGGAACGCTCGGACGTGACGCTCATCCGCCCCTTCATCTACATCGAAGAGTATGACGTGAAATGCGCGGCAAAAAGGCTGTCGCTGCCAATAGTCAACAACCCCTGCCCCATGAATCATCACTCAAAGCGCGAATACGCAAAAAACCTGATAAAGCACATTTGCAAGGATATCCCCTTTGCCAAGCAACGAATACTGGGAGCAATCTACCACCCCGAACGCAACAATCTTTGGCAAAAACCCGACACGGAAAAATGATGTTTTTAGCAAAAACGAACGTTTATCAAGCAAAATCGGTATGATTATCTTTTTGATGTGCAATTTGAGATAAAAGTCGGCAAATCAAAAGACGCGCATTTCGCGCACAGCTTTGACAAGACTTTATTCGAGTATGACAAGCGATTTGTTTATTGCAAAAGTCACAGCAATAGTCAAAAATCAACGCGATTCCCAACAGTAAAGATGTTGAAAATCACAACGATATACAAAACCGCAAATATATAAAAACGCAACAACAGTCAAGTCGTATTAATGATCAATACGAAACAATGTTGAAAACAACAAATATATTAAAAGGCGCAACGAAATCGGTTGCGCCTTTTGTTTTGTGTTTTCAGGCAATGAAAAACGCCGAGCGATAAATCGTACGGCGTTTTCCGAATGTTGTCAATCTTTCGATTAGATCAATTTAAGGATGCAAGTCTCTGCTGCGTCACCGCGACGGGTGCCGGTCTTGAGAATGCGGGTGTAGCCGCCACCTTGTCCGAGCTCGTTCTTGCGAGCATCGTACTTGGGTGCATATTCTTTGAACATCTTCTCGATAAGGGGATGCTTGGTGTCCTTGATGCGTGCTTTGTACGCGCTCTTGGATTCTTTTGCGCCCTTGGTCTCTTGAAGGTCCACGAGTTCAGCCATAAGTCTACGACGAGCTGCGAGTTTCTTTGCGCCGTCGTTGGTGAACACGACTTCTTTCTTTGCGCCCTTCGCATCGGTGACGGTCTTTGTGACCTTCACGTCGTCTTGATAGGCTCTCATTGCGATAGTGATATATTTTTCAGCAAGGCTTCTTACCGCTTTTGCACGATCAACCGTCGTTTCGATTTGACCATACCAGAGAAGTTCGGAAACCTGATTTTTGAGCATAGCCATTCTTTGGTCTGTGCGTTTTCCTAATTTAGACATTTTGTTCCTCCTGCGCTCTTAGTCCTCTTGGGCTTTCAAACCAAGTCCAAGGTCTTCGAGTTTCTTGACGACTTCTTCGAGTGATTTTCTGCCAAGGTTTCTCACTTTGAGCATATCGTCTTCGGTACGCTTTGTGAGATCTTCGACTGTGTGGATGTTTGCACGCTTCAAGCAGTTGTACGAACGCACCGAGAGATCGAGATCTTCCACGGACATTTCGAGCACTTTCGTACCGGGATCTTCCGTGTCCTTTTTGAGAATCTCGTGTTCGTCCATATCGGAAACGAGATTGACAAAAAGTCTGATGTGGTCGTTCATGATCTTTGCTGCAAGAGACGTGATTTCTTTTGCGGACGTTGTTCCGTCGGTTGTCACTTCGAGCGTAAGTTTGTCAAAGTCGATGCTTTGTTCGACACGAGTGCTTTCAACAGCATAGTTGACTCTTACGACGGGAGTGTAGATAGAATCGATTGGAATATAACCGATGAGTTCGTGATTGTCTTTGTTTTGAGCTGCGGGGACATAACCTCTGCCGCAGTCAACAAAGATAGACATATCAATCTCAGCGCCCTCGTCCAAAGTGCAAATGATTTGGTCGGGGTTCATGACTTCGATGCCCATTGCGCATTGAATGTCACCTGCAGTGACTGCACCGACGGTGTTTGCATAGAGTTTGCACTCTTGCTTGCCGGCGGTTTCGAGACTGCTTATTGCTTTGAAACGAACAGTTTTGAGGTTGAGGATAATTTCCGTAACTTCCTCTTTAACGCCCTTGATGGTGGAGAATTCGTGATCGACTCCCGCAATCTTGATTCCGACAGCAGCAGCTCCCGGAAGCGCGGAAAGAAGAATACGACGCAAGCAGTTGCCAATGGTTGTGCCGAATCCGCGTTCAAGCGGCTCGACGACGAACTTGGCATAATTTTTGCTCTCGTTCTCCGTGATTTTTATGTCTGGGCTTCTCATTTCCATCATAACTGTATCCTCCAATCAAATTATTTTGAGTACAACTCGACGATAAGGTGTTCTTGAATGTCAAGATCGATATCTTCTCTTTGGGGAAGAGCGACCACTTTGCCGGTCAAAGTTGCGTTGTCAAATTCGAGCCACTTAACAAGGCTGAGATTCTTGGTTTCTTTCACAGCGGTCCAGAGTGCAGAGTCTCTCTTGTTTTCTTTCACAGCGATGACGTCGCCTGCTTTCACAAGGAAGGAAGGGATGTCGACGGTCTTGCCGTTGACGGTGATGTGACCGTGGTTGACGATTTGGCGAGCCATAGCTCTTGATGTGCCGAGACCAAGACGGTACACAACGTTGTCGAGACGTCTTTCAATCAAGACGAGCATATTTTCACCGGTGACGCCGCGCATTTCGGATGCTCTGTCATAGTACATCTTGAATTGCTTCTCGGTGACGCCGTAGAAACGTTTGGTTTTTTGTTTTTCGCGAAGTTGGATGCTGTATCCGCTTGCTTTCTTTCTTCCCTTGCCGTGATCTCCCGAAGGTGCATACTTGGTCAAGAGCGGGCATTTGGTAGAACCGCATTTTTCGCCTTTCAAATAGAGTTTGCAACCTTCGCGTCTGCAAAGACGGCAATCTGCTCCAGTATATTTAGCCATAACTTAATTCTCCTTCTTACAGTCTTCTCGCCTTGGGCGGACGGCATCCGTTGTGGGGGATCGGAGAGACGTCTTGAATGAGAGTGACTTCGATGCCGACGTTGCCGAGTGCGCGGATTGCGCTTTCTCTGCCTTGACCGGGACCTTTGACGTAAACTTCAACGCTTCTCATACCTTGTTCGTATGCGACTTTTGCAGCGTCTTCACTGACCATTTGCGCTGCAAACGGCGTAGATTTACGGCTGCCGCGAAGTTTAAGCTTGCCTGCGGAAGACCATGAAACTGCGTTTCCGTTCATGTCCGTAATGGTGACGATGGTGTTGTTAAAGGACGCGTGAATGTGCACTTGACCTTTCTCAACGTGTTTGATATCTTTTCTTTTCTTAATAGCTTTTCTTGCAATACCTGCCATAGTCCGCCTCCTTATTTCTTGCTGCGGCTAACTGCGCGCTTCGGTCCCTTTCTCGTGCGGGCGTTTTGTTTTGTGTTTTGTCCGCGAACGGGGAGACCCTTTCTGTGACGAACACCGCGATAGCAACCGATTTCCATCAATCTCTTGATATTGAGACCGACTTCTCTTTTGAGGTCGCCTTCGACGTGCAAATGTTGTTCGATATAATCACGAATGAGAGAAACCTGATCTTCAGTCAAGTCCTTGACGCGAATGTCAGGATTGATGCCGGTTTCGCTCAAAATCTTTTGAGACGTTGCAAGGCCGATACCATAGATGTAGGTAAGTCCGTATTCAACTCTCTTGTCGCGTGGGAGATCCACGCCGGCGATTCTTGCCATTTTCTACCTCCGAAATAGTGAAAAAAATGTTTTTTTATATATGCCACGCATAGGTAGTTGCCGTTTTTAGTGGAATGTAGCAACCAGCCGCCCTACGCTTTTTGCCGATTTTAACTTTTGAAATTCCTTGGCGGAGCGTTGCCGCGAAACGTCAAAAGCCAAACCCGTCAAACTCCATCAACCTTGACGTTGTTTGTGGTTTGGATACTTTGAGCAGATAACCATAACTCTGCCGTTTCTTTTGATAACTTTGCATTTGTCGCACATAGGCTTGACACTTGGTCTGACTTTCATAGTTAACCTCCGATGAGTCCTTATTTTAGCGTTGTTTTGCTTGTGACCTTATTTGTTGCGGTAGATGATTCTGCCCTTCGTCAGGTCGTATGGCGACATTTCGATTTTCACTTTGTCGCCCTCGAGAATTCGTATGTTGTTTATACGCAACTTTCCGCCGAGATACGCCAATATTTCATGGCCGTTTGTGAGCATCACTCTAAATTGAGTTTTCGGCAAGACTTCGATAACTTTGCCTTCGGTTTCGATAACGTCTTCTTTTGACATAGAATCCCCTTTTTAGTTCTTGTTGTCATTGTAGAAACGGAGCGCGCTGAACAGTTCTGCATCAAACACTTGCATGCCGTTTCTCAGTTTTTCCGCAATCTTTTCGAGCACGTCGCCCGTCGATTGCAAATGTTTTACGTTTTTGAGTTTCGCGTTTTTTATGTGACGCAAATCTCCGTCTGCGATTTTCACCGTGTTTTCGTCCACGATTTCAACGACCGCATAATATGCGCCTTGGTCGCGACCTGCCTTCGAATAAACGATTAGTCCCAGTTCCATAATCAAAGCGTGAGTATTTCTGCTCCGTTTTCTGTCAGAGCCACAGTGTTTTCATAATGCGCGGAAGGTTGCCCGTCCAGCGTCTCGCACTTCCATCCGTCTTCAAGCGTCTGCCACGTTCCCATATTGACCATAGGTTCGATTGCAAGCACCATACCCACTTGAAGTCTTGGTCCGTGCCCCGCTCTGCCATAGTTTGGCACTGCGGGATCTTCGTGCATCTCTTTGCCGATTCCGTGTCCCGTCATCGATCTGACGATGCCGTATCCGCGATCTTCGCAGTAGACTTGAATGGCGTGGGATATATCCCCGAGATGTCCGCCGTCCTTGAACTGTTTGACGCCTTCAAAAAAGCTCTCTCTCGTGGTTTGCACGAGCTTGCGTTTTTCTTCGCTCACGTCTCCGATGAGAAACGTTCTTGCGGCGTCCGACTGCCAGCCCTTGTACACCAATCCGCAATCCACACCGATGATCTCGCCTTCTTTGAGTCTTCTTTCAGACGGAAAACCGTGTACGACCACTTCGTCGATTGACGCGCATATCGTTCCGGGGAATCCGCCGTATCCGAGGAAGGAAGGAGTCGAATTGTGCTTTTTGATGTAATCGTAAGCAAATTCGTCGAGTTTCTTTGTGGACACGCCCGGTTTTGCCTTTTCTTCGAGATAGAGCAAGCAATCTCTCAGGATCGCTCCCGCTTGACGCATGCATTCGATCTCTTGGGGGCTTTTGATGTGTATCATTCAAGCACCTTCTTGATGTCGGCAAAGATGTCTTCCTTCGATCCGTTTGCGGCGATGTCGACGATCTTGCCTTGTTTGCGATAGTATTCGATGAGCGGCTCGGTTTGTTCTTGATAAACTCTCAATCTGTTTTTCACGGTCTCGGGCTTGTCGTCGTCACGGATGAAAAGCTCCTTTCCGCAACGGGAGCAGTTGTTCTTGCCGCCGAGCATCGATACGTGGTAGGTTTCTCCGCAAACGCAAACTCTTCTGCCGCCGAGTCTTTCAACGATGACTTCAAACGGAACGTCGATGTTGATCGCCATATCGATTTTTGCCACCTTGTCAAGCTCTTCTGCCTGAGCGATTGTTCTTGGGAAACCGTCCAGAATGTATCCGTTCTTGCAGTCGTCTTGTTCGAGTCTGTCTTTGACAAGACCGATGACGACTTCGTCCGGAACAAGTCCGCCCGATTCAACGAACGCCTTCGCTTTGAGTCCGAGCGGAGTGCCTTCCTTCATATTGCGACGGAGAATGTCACCCGTCGAGATGTGAGGGACGTTGAATTCTTCGGCAATCATTGCCGCTTGAGTACCTTTTCCTGCGCCCGGAGCGCCTAATAATATAATATTTTTCATATTTATTTATTATAGCACTTTTTCGTTGTGATGGCAATCAAATCGAAAAACGATTTGCCGCCACCACCGAAAAATTTTGAGTTTGTTTGTCGATTCTTATTTGAGGAAGCCTTTGTAGTGCTTCATCATGATTTGAGATTCGAGTTGTTTGTTGATTTCGAGCGCGACCGAGACCACGATGAGCAAGCCTGTTGCAGAGAACGAATTTGCAAACGGAAGTGCCGGTGTTGCCCACGTGCCGTCGCCGATTGCGAGAGCGCGGAACAAGAACGTCGGGATAAGTGCGATGAGCATAAGGAACACTGCGCCGAAGAACGTCACTCTGTTGTTGACCTTCTTCAAGAAGTCGCTCGTAGGTTTGCCCGCTCTTATGCCGGGGATAAATCCGCCGTATTGTTGGATGTTTCTTGCCACGTCGTCCGGATTGAACTGAATCATTGCGTAGAAATAGCTGAATCCGAGAATGAGCACTGCAAGAAGCACGTAGTATACCGGCGTGCCCGATCCCATGTATTTTGCGTACCATGCCGCAGCTTCCGTATTTGCCGCAAAGAGTTGAATGATCATTTGCGGGAACATGAGCAATGACGTTGCGAAAATTATCGGCATAACGCCGCTTCCGCCGACGCGAATGGGAATGTAGGTGGATTGTCCGCCGTACATCTTGTTACCCTTGATTTGTTTGGAGTATTGCACAGGCACTCTTCTCTCTGCGCCGTCCATGAACACGATGAACACGAAGATTGCAACGACAATAAGGATAAATCCGAGAATGTTCCAGATATAAGTCCAGTTGTCGCCAACCATCTTGAACGAGTTTGCCATCGTCGTACCTGCGGATGCAAGGATACCGATAAAGATGATGATGGAAGTGCCGTTGCCGATGCCGTATTCGGTGATTCTTTCGCTCAGCCACATGACCATGACGCTGCCTGCCGTCAAAAGAACTATCGTGAGAGCCATCGTGAGAATTGCGTTGTCTTGACCGCTTTCAAACGGGAAGATCGGGCGGATGTATGATTTGAATCCGACCACGATACCGATTGCTTGAACGACTGCAAGCACAATCGCGACTATTCTCGTGATTTGCGTGAGTTTTTGTCTGCCTTCATCGCCTTCTTTGGACAATCTTTCGAGTGCGGGAATGACCAATGCAAGCAATTGCATGATAATTGACGAGTTGATGAACGGCAAGACACCTAGCGCAAATATCGTAGCGTTCGCCATCGAACCGCCCGACAAGATGTTCAAAAGCCCGAGAAAGTCTGAATTTTGCTCGGTGAACGCCTTTGTCAATGCGGTCGCATCAAACGTCGGAACAGGAATGTAGCATCCTATTCTGTACACGAGAATGAGAGCAAGGGTGAGCCAAATCTTCACCCTGATCTCTTTCGATTTGAATGCGTTTTTGAGTGTCTCAAACATTATAGCACCTCTACTGTGCCGCCTGCCTTTTCGATTTTTTCAACTGCAGACGCGGTGAATTTGTTGGCTTTGATTGTAAGTTTCTTTTCAAGCACGCCGTTGCCGAGGACTTTGAGTCCGTAAGGCTCGACCTTCTTGATAATACCGCTTGCAACAAGTTCATCTATACCGACAACTGCTCCGTCCTCAAATCTGTTGAAGACGTCGATATTGACTTGATTGTAGACGTGCGCGAATCTCTTGTTGTTGAAACCGATCTTCGGGAGTCTTCTGGTCATCGGCATTTGTCCGCCTTCAAAGTTGGGACGCACGCCGCCACCGCTTCTTGCCCATTGACCTTTATGTCCGCGAGTGGATGTTTTGCCCATTCCGGAGCCGACGCCACGACCGATTCTCTTGGTTGCGGTTCTTGCGCCTTCTGCGGGCTTGATGTCTTGAATATTCATAAGGCTTTCTCCTTAAACTTCTTCAACCTTTACAAGGTGAGAAACTTTGGCGATTTTTCCGCGAACGCAAGCGTTGTCAACGAAGACTCTCGCATTGCCGATTTTGTGCAATCCGAGTGCTTCGAGGTTGGCTTTTTGGTTCTTGAGAATGCCGTTGGCACTCTTCACGAGAGTGACTTTGATGGATTTTACTTCTGCTTGCGCAGCTGCTTTCTTTGCCATAGTAGTACGCCCCCTTTATTAGTCTGCCACGACGTCTACGCCGCGAAGTTGCGCGATCTCTTCTGCGTTGCGAAGGCTGAGAAGTCCTTCAAGCGTTGCTTTCGCGCTGTTTATCGGGTTGTTTGAGCCGAGAGACTTGGTTCTGATGTCTTTCACGCCCGCGACTTCGAGAACGATACGCACTGCGCCGCCCGCGATAACGCCGGTACCTTCTTCAGCAGGAAGAAGAAGAACTTGTCCACGACCGAACTTGCCCGTTGTTGCATGGGGAATTGTGTTGCCTTTCAAAGAAACAGCCACGAGATTGCGTTTTGCAAGTTGGGTTGCTTTCTCGATTGCTTCGGGAACTTCAGCCGCCTTGCCTGTGCCGATACCGACTTTGCCGTTGCCGTCACCGACCACGACGAGTGCGGAGAAACGCATGTTTCTGCCGCCCTTGACGGTCTTGCTGACGCGGTTGACCGCAATGAGCTTCTTGGTCAAACCGTCGTTCTCTTCTCTGTTTCTATCGTTTCTTCTATCACGATTTTCTGCCATAATTCCTCCGATTAAAACTCAAGACCGGCTTCTCTTGCGCCGTCGGCGAGAGCTTGCACTCTGCCGGTGTAAAGATAGCCGCCTCTGTCGAACACGACTTCTTTGATGCCGAGATTTTGAGCTTTTTCAGCAATTGCCGCACCGACAACTTTTGCAGCTTCGCTCTTGGAAAGCTCCGCAACTTTCGCTGCGACGTCTTTTTCAAGCGTGCTTGCAGAGCAAAGGGTGTGTCCCTTCACGTCGTCGATGATTTGAGCATAGATATGGTTGGTACTTCTGTACACGCAAAGACGAGGTCTTGCAGCAGTGCCGCTGACTTTCTTTCTCACTCTTGCGTGACGAATGATTCTATCTGCGTTTTTATCTTTTTTGGAAATCATACTTCACCTCATTACTTCGTGGCTCTCTTGCCGACTTTGTGGATGACGGTCTCATCCTTGTAGTGAATGCCGTATCCGTGATACGGTTCAACCGGCTTGTAAGCTCTGATAGTTGCAGCAGTCTGACCAACGAGTTGACGATCGATGCCCTTGACGACGATTTCAAGCGGTTGCGGTTGCGCAAAGGTGATTCCGTCCGGAGCGACAACGTCGATAGGATGAGAGAAGCCGATGTTCAACGTCATCTTGTTGTTGCCGCTCAAAGTGACCTTGTAACCGACGCCGTTGACAATGAGGCTCTTTTCAAAGCCCTTGGTGACGCCCACAACCATGTTGTGAATAAGAGCGCGATAAAGGCCGTGCAAAGCGCGATGATCTTTGTCGTCGGAGTGACGAGTGCAAAGAACGTGTCCGTCTTCAACCTTGACGTCGATGGACTTGTCGATAACTTGGCTGAGCGTGCCCAGAGGACCTGCCACCGTCACGAGATGATCGTTGATTGTAACTTGTACACCTTGGGGAATTTGGATAGGTGCTCTACCGATTCTTGACATAGCGCGCCTCCTTACCAAACGTACGCCAACACTTCGCCGCCGACGTGTTGCTCTTTCGCTTCCTTGTCGGTGAGGATGCCCTTGGAGGTTGAAAGGATGGCAATACCCATACCGTTCAAAACTCTCGGAAGTTTATCCACGCCTGCGTAGACGCGAAGACCGGGTGTTGATACTCTCTTGAGGCCCGTAACGACGTGTTGTCCTTTGACGGGTGCGTATTTCAAAGTGATGACGATGGTGTCTTGAACTGCGCCTTCGACGAGCTCGAAACCTTTCACGTAACCTTCTTTGACGAGTATTTCTGCTATTGCGACCTTGATTTTGCTCGCCGGAACTTCAACAGTTTCGTGCTTTGCGGTCAAGGCATTTCTAATTCTTGTAAGCATATCTGCAATTGGATCAGTCATTTTTCGTGCCTCCTCTTACCAACTTGCCTTCTTCACTCCGGGAAGCTCGCCTTTGTAAGCGAGATTTCTGAAGCAAACTCTGCAAATGCCGTACTTTTTAAGAACGGCGTGCGGGCGTCCGCAAATACGGCAACGTGTATATTCACGCGTCGAGAACTTTTGTGGTCTTTGTTGCTTTATTTTCATTGATGTTTTGGCCATAGTTCACTCCTTATTTTGCAAACGGCATGCCCAAAAGTTTGAGCAATTCACGTGCTTCTTCATCGGTCTTTGCGGTCGTGACGATGCAAATATCGAATCCACGGACTTTTTCGACTTTGTCGAATTCGATTTCCGGGAAGATAAGTTGTTCCTTCACGCCGACAGCATAGTTGCCTCTGCCGTCAAAAGACTTGGAAGAGATACCGCGGAAGTCGCGGACTCTGGGAAGCGCGATGGAGATGAACTTGTCAAGGAAGTCGTACATTCTGTTGCCGCGAAGGGTAACTTTTGCGCCGACGTTCATTCCTTCTCTCACCTTGAAGTTTGCAACTGATTTCTTTGCGGTCGTGATGACGGGTTTTTGACCTGCGATCATCTTGAGCTCGTCAACTGCAAGTTGCAAGGATTTGCTGTTGTCTTTGCAATCGCCCAAGCCCATGTTGAGAACGACCTTCTCAAGACGCGGAACTTCGTTGATGTTCTTGTAGCCAAAGCGTTTGATGAGAGCCGGTACAACTTCTTCCGTGTACTGTTTTCTCATGCGATATCTTTCAGCATTACCAGCATTTTGATCGGTTGCAGTTGCTTTAGCAACCTGATTTTTCTTTTCTGCCACGATATTACCTCCGATGTATTAGTCCTTATCTTCGGACTTTTCTGCTTTCTTTTTTGCAGCCTTTTTTGCCACTTTCTTTGCAGACGGTTTCTTCTCGTCGAGAGATGCGCCGCACTTGGGGCAGACGCGGACGGATTTTTGTTTTCCGTTGACGTCTTTCACTTCGTGTTTGACTCTGACGACTGCACCGCAACCTGCGCAAACGTGCATCACGTTGGACGCGTCGATTGTGCCTTCTTGCTTGATGATGCCGCCGTTGTCTTGTGCGTTTCTCGGCTTTTTGCTCTTTGATACGATATTGACGCCTTCAACGTAGATTCTTCCGCTGTCGGGCAAGACTTTCAAAACCTTGCCGACTTTGCCGGAATCCTTGCCGCTGATGACCATAACGTTGTCACCTTTCTTAACACTCAATTTTGCCATAACATTTTCTCCTTCTTACAGCACTTCCGGGGCAAGAGAGATGATTTTGGTGTAATCCTTGTCACGCAATTCTCTTGCGATAGGCCCAAAAATACGAGTGCCTTGTGGTTGTTTTTGGTTGTCGATGATGACTGCAGCGTTGTCGTCGAACTTGATGTAGCTGCCGTCTTCACGTTGGAGACCGAAAGTCGTGCGGACGATGACCGCTTTCACGACGTCGCCTTTCTTGACCTTGCCGCCCGGGATAGCCGATTTGACGGATGCAACGATGACGTCACCGATGTTTCCGCTTCTTCTGAAAGAGCCGCCCAAGACTCTGATACACATAATTTCTTTGGCACCGCTGTTGTCAGCGACTTTAAGCCAACTCAAAGGTTGAATCATTGCGCTCCTCCTATTATTTTGCTTTCTCGATTATCTCGACGAGTCTCCAGCACTTGTCCTTGGAAAGAGGACGAGTTTCTTGGATAAGCACCTTGTCGCCGATGCCGCATGCGTTGTTTTCGTCATGAGCTTTGAACTTCTTGGTGCGGTTTACTATCTTCTTGTAGAGCGGATGTTTGACACGTTCTCTGACAGCGACGACGATGGTCTTGTCCATCTTGTCGCTCACGACGATACCGACTCTTTCTTTTCTAAGATTTCTTTCTTCCATACGTTCCTCCGATTAGCCCTTCACTTCGTCTTTCGCGCGAGCAATTTCTCTTTGACGGATGACAGTCTTGATACGGGCAATGTCACGTCTCGTCTCGACCAAAACCATGGGGTTGGTCAATTGATTGGTGGCGTTTTTGAAGCGGAGGAAAAACAATTCCGACTTCAATTCGTTGAGTTTGGTTTGCAACTCTTTATCTGTCATTTCCAAAACTTGTTTCGATTTCATTGTTCACCGCCTTCGACACCGTTGACGTCTTCAGCTCTGACAAACTTGCACTTGACGGGAAGTTTGTTTGCTGCAAGACGGAGTGCCTCTTTTGCTACTGCTTCGTCGATACCCGCGATTTCAAACATCACGCGGCCCGGCTTGACAACTGCTACCCAGTATTCGGGAGAACCTTTACCTGAACCCATACGAGTTTCGGCAGGTTTCTTGGTTACGGGTTTGTGAGGGAATATATCAACCCAGACTTGACCGCCACGACGGATGTATCTCGTCATAGCGACACGGGCTGCTTCGATTTGGTTGGAGGTAATCCAGCCCGGCTCTGTCGAAACAAGACCGTACTCGCCGTATGCGACGATGTTGCCCTTGTTTGCTTTGCCTTTCATTCTGCCACGCATTTGGCGACGTCTTTTGACGCGTTTAGGCATTAACATTATTGGTTTCCTCCTTCAAGTGGATTTTTGCCAAGGATTTCGCCCTTGTAGATCCAGCATTTCACGCCGATTGCACCAAAAGTGGTGTTTGCGGTTGCAACGCCGTAATCGATGTCTGCACGGAGCGTTTGAAGCGGAATCGAACCGTCGCGATATTGCTCGCTTCTTGCGATTTCTGCGCCGTCGAGTCTGCCGCTGACCATGGTCTTGACACCCTTTGCGCCCGCTTTCATTGCCTTGGACATTGCTTGTTTCATCGCGCGACGGAAAGACGCACGTCCTTCGAGTTGTTTTGCGATGTTTTCTGCAACGAGTTGAGCGTCTGCATCCGGATGTTTGACTTCCATGATGTTGATGCTGACTTTCTTGTCGCCGGAGACGAGTTTTTCAACTTCTTTCTTGATCTCCTCAACGCCTGCGCCTTGCTTGCCGATGAGCACTGCCGGGCGAGCCGTGTAGATGCCGACAACGAGTTTGTCTGCCGCTCTTTCGATGGTTATTTTTGAAATAGCCGTATCATAGTATTTCTTCTTGATGAACTTGCGGACTTTGTTATCTTCGACGATATTGTCTGCAAAGTGAGCCTTGTCGGCATACCACTTGGAGTTCCAAGCTTTGATAACGCCGGTACGAAGACCGTTTGGATCAACCTTTTGTCCCATTTGATATACCTCCTTACGCTTTCACCGTGTCAAGAATGACCGTGATGTGACTTGTTCTCTTGTTGATACGATATGCTCTGCCTTTGGAGACCGGTTGAATACGCTTCAAGGTCGGACCTTCGTTTGCATAGCATTCTGCGATAAACATATCGTTTCTTGCAAGATTTTGATTGTTCTCGCCGTTTGCAGCCGCGCTGTTGACCAACTTGATGAGCGGTTCGCTTGCTGCCTTGGGGGTGTTCTCCAAGATTGCGAGTGCTTCAGTTACCGATTTACCTCTGATTATATCGAGCACGATACGGACCTTGAAAGGAGAAATTCTGACGAATTTAGCCGTTGCACAGGGTCTTGTATCCGCTTTTGCTTGACGATCCAAGGCTTTTTGTTTACTTCTTGTTGCCATAGCTATTCTCCTTTATTATTTCGTGGTCTTTGCGCCTGCGTGACCTCTGAAAGTACGCGTGGGAGCGAACTCGCCGAGCTTGCAGCCGACCATGTCTTCCGTGATGTATACGGGAACGTGTTGTTTACCGTTGTGAACTGCTATCGTGTGCCCTACCATTTCGGGGAAAATCGTCGAACTTCTTGACCAGGTTTTAACAGATTGGCGTTCACCGGATGCGTTCATAGCATTGATTCTGTTGATAAGGCGCTCTTCTACATACGGGCCTTTTTTAACACTTCTACTCATTTTGTCCTCCGATTAGTTCACGCGCTTGATGATGAACTTGCTAGATTTGTTCTTCTTCTTTCTCGTCTTATAGCCAAGAGCAGGTTTGCCCCAGGGAGTGACAGGTGACGGCATACCGACAGGAGACTTACCTTCACCACCGCCGTGCGGGTGATCGTTCGGGTTCATAACAACACCGCGGACGGTCGGGCGCACGCCCATGTGACGAGTCTTACCTGCTTTACCGACGCGCACGATTTCGTGGTCGATGTTGCCCACTTGACCGATTGTCGCTCTGCAGTTGATGAGGATGTATCTCATCTCGCCGCTCGGCATACGCACGATTGCGTATTTGCCTTCTTTAGCCATAAGTTGTGCCGCATTGCCTGCCGCTCTTGCGATGATGCCGCCGTTGCCCGGTTGCATCTCGATGTTGTGAATCATCGTGCCGACAGGGATTGCGGAAAGCGGAAGCGCGTTGCCCACTTTGATATCTGCGTCTTCACCGCTTTCGAGAACGTCGCCGACGCTGAGTCCCAAAGGTGCGAGAATGTACGCTTTCTCACCGTCTGCGTAGTGCAAAAGTGCGATGTTTGCAGAACGGTTGGGGTCGTATTCGATGGTTGCGACTTTTGCGGGGATACCGTCTTTGTTGCGCTTGTAGTCGATGATACGATATTTGTTTCTGTTGCCGCCGCCGATGTGACGAACGGTGATCCTGCCCATGGAGTTTCTGCCGCCGCTCTTGTTGAGGGACACGAGAAGTGAACGCTCGGGAGTGGTGCTGGTGATTTCTTCATAAGCGGAGACCGTCATAAAACGACGTGCAGGAGACGTTGGTTTATATTTCTTAATAGCCATATTGCTTACTCTCCTTATGCCAAGCTCTCGAAGAATTCGATTGCCTTACTGTCGTCGGTCAAAGTGACGATGGCTTTCTTGAATGCAGAGCGTCTGCCTTCGTTTCTGCCCATTCTCTTGACTTTGCCGTCGTAGTTGGACGTGTTGACCTTTTCGACTTTGACGCCGAAGATTTGTTCAACTGCCGCTTTGATTTGAGTCTTGGTTGCGGATTTCACAACTTTGAACGTGTATCTTTTTGCAGCGATGCCGTCATAACTTTTTTCTGAAAGGATAGGCTCGATAATGATGTCGTATGCTGTCATTGTGCTGCCTCCTCAAGTTTTTTCAATGCGTCAACCGTGATGACGATGTTCTTGGTTGCGACCACGTCGTACACGCTGAGCGTTCTTGCTTCGCAAACGTCAACGGTCGGGATGTTCTTGCTCGCTTTGAGAGCGTCTTGATCGTACTCGCCGAGAACAAACAAAGTCTTGCCGTTGAGAGAGAGTGCCTTCACTGCGTTTGCAACGAGTTTGGTCTTTGTCTCTTCAAGTGCGAATTTGTCGAGAACCACGACTTCGCTTTGACGAAGCTTTTCGGAGAGTGCGGAATAGAACGCCGCAGTCTTCATATTCTTGTTGATCTTTTGTGAGAAATCTCTCGGCTTCTTTGCGAACACCACGCCGCCGCCAACGTATTGGGGAGCAACGATAGAGCCTTGACGAGCGCGACCTGTTCCTTTTTGACGATAAGGCTTGCAGCCACCGCCGCGAACTTCTGTTCTTGTCAATGCGCTCATTGTGCCTTGGCGCTTGTTTGCGAGTTGAGCAACCACGACTTGGTGGATAAGAGCTTCGTTGTACTCGCGTGCAAAGATGGAATCGCTGACTTCAACTGTGCCGGCTTTCTTGCCTGCCATATTCAAAACATTCAGTTTCATATTCTACCTCCGCTTAGCCCTTGATGGATTCCTTCACCACGACGATTCCACCCTTCGGACCGGGAACTGCGCCTTTGATGAGAAGAAGGTTTCTCGCTGCGTCCACGCGTGCGACGGTGAGGTTTTGGACAGTCACTTTTTCATGACCCCATTGACCTGCCATGTGCTTGTTCTTGAACACTCTCGAGGGAGAGGAGCAAGCGCCCATAGAACCAACGCTTCTGTGGATAGGACCGGTACCGTGTGTCATGCTACCGATTCTTTGAGAATTCCATCTTTGGATAACACCTGAAAATCCGTGACCTTTGGAAGTGCCGGTGACGTCAACCTTGTCGCCTTCTTTGAACATGTCGCAGGTCAGTTCCTGTCCAAGCTCGAAGCTTGCGCAGTTTGCGAAACGGAATTCACGAAGGTACTTTTTGACAGTCACGCCCGCTTTCTTGAAGTGTCCGGCAACGGGTTTGTTGACTCTTGTTTCTTTGATTGCGCCGAAGCCCACTTGAACTGCTTCGTAGCCATCATTCTCTTTCGTCTTTATCTGCACGACCGGGCAGGGACCCGCTTCCACAACCGTGACGGGGATCACTTTGCCTTCTGCAGTAAAGATTTGGCTCATGCCGATTTTCTTACCGATGATTGCTTTATCCATGTAAAGTTCATCCTCCTTTTATTTACCTTAGAGTTTGATCGAAATGTCAACGCCTGCGGGCAAGTCGAGCTTCATCAAAGAATCGACGGTCTTGCTCGTGGGGTTGTAGATATCGATCAAGCGCTTGTGTGTTCTGAGTTCAAATTGCTCGCGGCTATCTTTGTACTTGTGAGTAGCGCGCAAAATGGTGATGACTTCCTTGTCCGTAGGAAGAGGGATAGGACCGGAAACCTTCGTACCCGTCTTCTTGACTGTCTCGACAATCTTTTCTGCAGAAAGGTCGATAAGGTTGTGGTCATACGCCTTAAGTTTAATTCTGATCTTTTGTCCAGCCATTATAAGCCTCCTAATATTAACACTTGTCCGTGTGTGTCTTATATTTTTTACCCGCCGCAAAGCGACGGAAAACACGTATCCCTTTCGACACGCTCGTTTACTATATAATTTTTGAAAACCAAAGTCAAGCGAATTTTTATGAAATTTGCAATATTTTTTCATCTTGTGCGTTTTTTCTCGCCAACACCCCAAAATCTAGTATATATGGTTAAAATTTTGTTCTTAAATAAATTCTATTATATAAATAACGCGCGTGCCACGCACTCGGGTGTATCACGAACAAAAGCCGTTATTGTGGCAACGGCATCGCTTGCCTGCAAGCAACGCCGAGAGCCACATTAGGCTTTTGTTCTGCTAACCGCGCCGAAAATCTTTGCTATCAATTCGGTCACGGACAAAAACTCCCGCCGCAATTTCGCAAGATTGTCGGCTTGGTATATTCAAGCGGTAAAATTCTAAATTTTCCGTGTCTTTCTGAGCGTAGTCGAAGAATCTAGCGTAGCGAAAAGTATAGTAAGATATGCGCCTGACGGCTGGATGTTTCGACAGGCTCAACATGACGAGGGCGAGAACACCATCACCCGAAAACTGCGCTATTTAGCGAACAACTACGTCAGAGCCACGCTTCCGTCAACTCATGTGCGCAAAGCACATTAGGGTTGCCGTTAGCATGGCTCTTTCTTGTTCTTCATCTAAATATCGCAGTTTTACAATTAAAAATCTATTGTGAATAATTGCGCCCGAAATGAAAACTTATTCAAAGCGCACTTATTAACGGAATGTGCTTATTCGAAGACGGAACACGAGCCGCAACGGCGGCGAGCAAATCGAGCGTCGGACTTG
>URIZ01000017.1 GCA_900548005.1 uncultured Eubacteriales bacterium
GGGGGAACGGTGATAGGGAAAACACCTGAGGAAAAGGGGAAAGTTGCATTAAAGTTTTACACGCCCACCCATTGTAGAGACGAAAACTAATAAAAAATTTATACACGCACTCTGCCCATTCGGGGCGCACTTATAAAATTGTTTTGTTTTTCTGCGCCCACCCAAAATTATTAATTATTCATTCAAAATCAATCTTTTCCGCTGCTGTCTTATTGACATACGGGCGTTTTCGTTTTATTATAAATAAAATAGAAAAATAATACGTGACGTATGCGCGCGTATTTGCAATTATAAAAGGCTGGACGGACTTTATGGACGACAATTCAAGAAACTTTATCGAAGAAATCATCGATCAAGACCTTGCCGAAGGCAAAGTGAGCAAGATCATCACGAGATTTCCCCCCGAACCCAACGGATATTTGCATATCGGACACGCAAAGGCTTTGTGCATCAACTTTGGCATGAAAGAGAAGTATCACGGCGCATGCAATCTCCGTTTTGACGACACCAACCCCGCAAAAGAAGACGTGGAATATATGGAAAGCATCAAAGCCGACATCAAATGGCTCGGTTTTGATTGGGACGAGCTGCACAACGCAAGCGACTATTTCCCCAAGATGTACGAATGTGCGGTGAAACTCATCAAAGACGGCAAAGCGTACGTTTGCGACTTGACGGCGGAAGAGATCAGCGCAACTCGCGGCAGTTTCGGCGTGCCGGGCACTGAAAGCCCCTATCGCAACCGCTCGGTCGAAGAAAATCTCGACTTGTTTGAGAGAATGAAGAACGGCGAATTTGCCGACGGCGAAAAGGTGTTGCGCGCCAAGATCGACATGGCGTCACCCAACATCAACATGCGCGATCCCGTCATCTATCGTATCTGCCACGCAACGCATCCGCACACGGGCGATCAATGGGTGATTTATCCCATGTACGACTTTGCGCACCCCATCGAAGACGCAATCGAGGGCATCACGCACTCGCTTTGCTCGCTCGAATTTGAAAACCATCGTCCTTTGTACGATTGGGTGACGCTCAACTGCGGTTTCAATCCGCGCCCCAGACAGATAGAATTTGCAAGACTCAATCTCACGCACACGGTGATGAGCAAGCGTTTTATCAAGCGTCTTGTCGATGAAAAAGTGGTGTGGGGCTGGGACGATCCGAGATTGTCCACACTGTCGGGCATTAGAGAGCGCGGCTACACTCCCGAAGCGATCCGTGATTTTTGCTCGCGCATAGGCGTTGCAAAGGCGGACAGCGAAGTGGACATTTCCATGCTCGAACACTGCGTCAGAGAAGATCTCAACGCGCATGCGCAAAGAGCTATGGTGGTGACAAAACCGCTCAAACTCATTGTGGACAACTATCCCGAAGGACAAAGCGAGCCCGTTTATATCGAAAACAATCCCCAACAAGAAGGGGCAGGCACTCACGAAACGACTTTCTCAAGAGAGCTGTATATCGAGCAAGACGACTTTGCTCTCAATCCGCCGCCCAAATACTTCCGTCTTAAACCTGACGGAATTGTCAGACTCAAAGGCGCGTACATCGTCAAATACGTAGGTTGCGAGCAAGACGAAAACGGCAACGTGACTTGCGTACACGTGGAATATCTCCCCGGCACGAAATCGGGCGAAGAAGGCGCAAACATGAAGGTCAAAGGCACGATACATTGGGTGAATGCCAACGATTGCGCAGACGTGACGCTCAACATGTTTGACTATCTCATCAACGACGGCGACGGCGACTATATGGACAGAGTCAACCGCGATTCGCTCACCGTGCTCACCGGCAAGGCGGAAAGAATCGTTGCCGACGCGCCCGTGCATACGAGATTCCAATTCTTGCGCGAAGGCTACTTCATCAAGCGCAACGAAAACAACGAGTTCAACAGCATTGTCGGGCTCAAAGACAGCTTCAAGCCAAAAGCATAAGTCGGGAAAATCCCGCTCTAATCAAAAACCATACGTTCATAGGTGAAATATGTTTATTTGCAAAGTATGCGGAAACGAAGTGAAGCCGGGACAAGCGTTTTGTCCCACTTGCGGCGCGGACGTCGTTGAAAACTATCAGACGGTCTGCCCGGCTTGTCACGCCAAAAACAGCGCAGGCAGCAGATACTGCGCCAAGTGCGGCGCAATCTTGCAAGTCATGCGCAAGCCCGTATGCGCCGTTTGCGGAACGAAAAATCTCCCCGGCGCAAAATTCTGCGTGTCGTGCGGCGCGCCCATAGTGGTGGAAAGCGAAACGCACAGCGACGCGGATATGCTGGATGCAAGAAAGACAAAACTTCGCCTTGACAATATGGAGCGCGAGAGAATGGCGGTCGTGGACAAAGAGATCGCCGACAAACGTGCCAAAGCCGAAGAAGAGAGAGAGGCTGCGCTCGAAAAGGTGGAAGACTACCGCAAAAAGAGCGAAGAAGAATACAAGCAAAAAGCCAACGATCTTGAAGACTACCGCAGAAAACTCAACGAAATGGGCCCCGAAGACGTGGAACTTTTGAAGAAAATGTCCGCCGCGCTCAAGACCTATTCAAAATATTACGCCGATCCCTACACGCAAATCGACGAAGACGACATTGACGGCGAGACTTACGTTTGCCCTGCTTGCGGGACAATCAATCCGCCCACGGCAACCGCTTGCACGCATTGCGGAAGGGACAAAGCAAGAGCTTTGCTCCTGCTTGCCAAAAACAAGATCAAGCAAAGCCCGCCCGTCAAGCGCAAGCAGACCATAATTCCCGCGCCCGAAACCGATCTTTCGGTGAAGAAAGTGCCCACTCTCGACGAGTTTGTCGAAGACAAGTACGCGCCCAAGGAAGAAGAAGCCGCCCTGCCCAAACAAGAAGAAGAGAAGAAGGAAGCACCTGCGGATTTCTCGGGCCCGAGCAACGCTCACTATGCGCCCTATCCGCCGCAATATCCTTATCCGTATCCGCCGTATCCATACCCGTATCCCGCATCGCCGCAAGCGCCTGCGTATCTTATGGGTGAAGACGGCAAACCTTATCAAATGCCCCCAATCGTTCAACCCGTTGCCTTTGTGCCGTACGTGACGCAAGAGCAACCACTTATGCAATACTCGCCCGCAGTGGATCAAAAACCGCAAAGGGCAGTGCCGTCCGCTCCTGCAAAAGACGGCAGAAAGAATTGACGAGAAGAATATGGCAGAACACAAAAACAACAAACCGAGAATACGCGGTGTCGACGACGCCGGCATAAGACTTGCTCCGCCCCCGATCAACAATGCGGGCTATCACGTCATGCCGACTGTGATGCAAGAGTACGTCATCGAGCCGCACATTTCAGTGGACGAGCCGAAAGAAGAGAAGCGAGTGGTGTCCACCGCCGACGATTTTCAGCCCAAACGCGAAGACGCCAACAAGAAGTGGAAAAGGCAAAAACGCGCCAAAAACGCTGTTGCGGGCGCGATTGCTCTCATCTTGTCGGTTGTGGTTCTTTTGCCCTACATCCTTGGCGTGACCGGCACGAAAGTCGGATTGCCGTTCAAGCTGTCGCTTGAAAGATACAACGTTGTGGGCAACTGGATTGCCGCATTCAAGCAGACCGCCGCTCTTGGCTGGAAGGGGGACGGCGTAAAAGAGATTTGGCTTACGACTGTGCCGAGCATGATTCTCACAATCGGCATTTTAGCGGTGCTAATCAATGCGATAAAGTCGCTTTTCGCGCTTTTCGGAGCGGTGAAAACCGTAAGATACGGCGGCGGAGCATTTGTCAATCTCGTGTGCGTGCTTGCCCTGTTTGTTGCCTCTCTTGTGGGTGCGCCGTCAATCGGCGTTGACAAAATAGACTTCATGGCAGACTTCATTCACGGTTTCAAGACGAGCGAGTTGTTCACGCTCTTGACGTTTGCGGCAGGCTACGTCATCGTGTGCAAGCTCATCGCTCTTATCAACCGTGACAAGTGCGGCTATCTCAAATAAGTTTTCAAGAAGGAGAAATATATGGCTAAGAAGGACAAAAACAAGGAAATCGTGTTGACTCCCGACAGCGACTATCAAGCGGTTGACGAGCCGTTGTTCGAGGCTGAAGCGTACGCCAATCCCGAGCCCGAAGAAGGCTCTGACGTGACGGTGATGAAACCTGTCGGCATGGGCGGACCTGTGCCTATCGTTGCGCCGAAACACAACACCATTCAGTTGCAACCCATCATTGTGCCGCTTGCGGTCGTGCCTTATATGACGCAAGACAGCAACGTTTTGCGCACGGATGGCAGGGGGCAAGACTCCTATGCACCGGCAACGGTCGAGTATGGCGAAGCAACCGATTTTGAGACCGTTTCCGCTCAAAAAGTCAGAAAAAGAAGCAAGGTGCAACCGAGAATTTTTGCACTTGTCACTTTCTTGCTTTCCGCGCTTGTGGTGTTGCCGTTCATTCTCTCCAACTTTGTGCAGAACATCGGCTCGATGAGCATTACCGAGTTCAACATCATCGGCACGATTCAGAATTGGGTGGCAAACGGCTTTGCCCTTCGTCCGATCAAGAATCTTGCATACATCGGCGTGGCGGGCGTGAGTGCGATTATGGTGCTTTCATCGCTTGTGTCCATGATAGTGGGCAAGTATCCCAGATCCATGCACGTCATCTTCTCGCTTGCCGCTTTCCTTGCTATGCTTGCACTGCTTATCAAGTGGCTTGTCAAGAAAGAGTTTGTCATCGCAAACAAGGTCGGTTTTGTGGTGATTCTTGCGCTCGCATTTGTCAATTTCTTGCTTGTGGTGGTGTTCTCCTGCTTGCTTAACAAGCTCGAAGACAAGGTGGAAAAGAGCCAAAACGCCGCAAAAGAAATCTAACTCACACAACGCATATAACACGCAAAACGAATTGCACCTGCGATTCGTTTTGATTTATTAAGGGAAGAATTTGCATTTATGCCGCAAAGACAGCGTATCTATTGCAAAAACGTGGCATAATCGCAAAAGTCTATACGGCGCATATCCGAGCAAAAGGGCAAAACCTATTGCAAGGGTGATTGCAAAAGGGCAAAACCTATCAAAACGATAGGAGCGGTTGCCGAAAGATACGTTCTTCCACAACAAATAAAACAAAAGGTAACAAATATAGAAGGGCTATGTCGCTCAAACTCGTATCGCTCACAAGCGGAAGCAAAGGCAATTGCACTTTGGTGTTTTCCAACACGACGGCAATCTTGGTTGACGCCGGTTTGTCGTACACGCGATTGTGCGGAGAGCTCAGAGATTTCGGCTTGACGCCCGATATGATTGACGGAGTGGTGATCACTCACGAGCATAGCGACCACATTTGCGGCTTGCCAAAACTTGCCGAGCACACAAAAGTGTACGCGCATCCGCTCACGCAAAGAGCCATATTTCAACGCACGGGCGAACTGAAAAACGTGTGCGACGTGGATGATTTCGAGGGCGGTTTTGACGTGGGCGACGTCAAGGTGTTGCCCTTCCGCATACCGCATGACGCTGCGTATCCGCTTGCGTATTCTTTTGAGTGCGGACACGCACGTTGCAGCGTTGCAACGGACATAGGCATGCCCACTCGCGGCGTTCTTCGCAACATCAAGGACAGCGAAGTGGTGCTTCTTGAAGCCAATCACGATCTTGAAATGCTCAAAAACGGCAAATATCCGCCTCAGCTAAAAGCGCGAATTTTGTCGAATACGGGGCATCTTTCCAACGATGCGACCGCCGTCATCGCAAGACACCTTTGCGAAGGCAGCGAAGTGCAAAAACTCGTTTTGGGACACATCAGCCAAAACAACAACACCGAGCAAATTGCTTTCGACACCGTCGAGCGTACGCTCAAAGAGTGGGACAGCGATATAGAATTGTCCGTTGCTCATCAATCGAGAAGGAGCGATGTTTTTGAAATAATATGAGAAGAACGATAAGCGCAAGCGAAGGTAGTTCCATATATATCACGGGTATATGCGCAGGGAGCATTTTCTCTCTGTTTTTGTCCCTTGCTCTAAAAAACGTCAACGGCAGTTTTGACGGAATGAGCGTGTACAACTGGTGCGGATACGCGCTTATGCAGGTTGCGTTCATCGCCACCGTTTTCATATATTCGGCGGCAAGAAAGACGGACGTTGTGAGCGTTGCCAAGATGAAAAAACCGCTCAACGTCAAGCAAATCGTGCTGTTGCCTTTCATATCCATAGCGACAATCCTTGCGTTTTTGCCGCTTGCAAACGCATGGAGCGCGTTTTTGCAAGTGATAGGCTATCACGGCGCGGGAGTGGCAATGCCCGCTTTTTCCAACGTGGGCGTGTATTTCCTTGCTTTGTTCCTTATGGCGTTGTTGCCCGCATTTGGTGAAGAATTGCTTGTAAGGGGCAATCTTTTCTCGGGGTTGGCAACAAGAAACGTGTGGTTCGGAGTGCTTATGTCCGCGCTTATGTTCTCGCTTATGCACGCAAATCCCGTGCAGACGGTGCATCAGTTCGGGCTTGGCATAGTGCTTGCGCTCGTGGTCGCGCTCTCCGGCTCGCTGTGGGCGGGGGTGACGGTGCACTTTTTCAACAACTTTGTCAGCATCACGCTCACCGCGTACCTTCCGCAAGTGGACGAGATATACGCAAAACTCGGCTATTTCAATTGGCTTACGGGCGCGGCAAGCGTCATTGTTGGCGTGCTTCTTCTTGTGGTGTTGCTGTGGCTGTTTTATAGGGCGGGCGGCAAGAAAAACAATCGTGGCATCGTGCAAAACGTGTATACCGAAGACGGATTTACCATAGTCGCCACGCAAAACGCAACGACAGAACCGTCCGCAAAGCCGAAAAAGAACAATATTTTCAAGGATTTCGGCAAATTCTTCAAATCGCTCTTCACAAAGCAGGGGTGGAAAAACATCACCTATCGGCTCGAAGAGCGCAACGAAGTGGAGTATATCGGCAAAAATCAGAACATGACGGGCGTGTGGATCGCACTTGCGCTTGTCGTGGTGTATTGGATTTACGCATTTGTGGTGAGCATAGTATGAGCAAGAGAAAAAGCGTCGGCATCATATATTTCGTGGTGATTATGCTCACTCTCGTCATGAGAGTGGCGTCCGCGCTCGACATCTATTCCGCACTCGGCATAGACGATTCCGACGTGCTTTGGACTTGCACCGTGCAGATATTGTTTTTCGGCGTGACAAGCATTGCGCTGTATTCGTGGAGCGCGTATTCTCGCAAAGAAAGCGTCAAAGACGTGCTTTTCGACTTTGGCGTGAAACGCATAAAAGCTCTCGATTGGCTGATAATTTTCGGCATTTGCGTATGCACAATGGCGGTGTCAACGGGCATCTCGTTCGTGTGGCAAGTCGTGTTGCAGCTTGTGGGATTCACCCATATATCGTCAAGCACCGACTATTCGACCGTTGCGTTGCTTTTCAAGGAGCTTGCGCTCACTGCGCTTTTGCCCGGAGTGTGCGAAGAGATTGCGCACAGGGGCTTGATTTACGCAGGGTATAAGGAGTGCAAGTGGAAGTTTGTGCTCGTATCCGCGCTGCTTTTCTCGCTTATGCATCAAAACATCGTGCAGACGGGCTACACCTTTTTCTTTGGTGCGTCGCTTGCGCTCATCATGTATTACACGGGTTCGATTTGGGGCGGAATCTTCATCCACTTTGCCAACAACGCATGGGTGGTGCTTTCGGGCTATTCCGATCAACACCCCGACGGCGCGCTTGGGTTCATTGCAAAATTTCAAGACTATTTCTATTCTTCCGATTTCGGCTTTTTGCTTGGAATAATGCTTGTCGTTTTGTGTGCGGGGCTGCTTGTGCTGTTTTTCTATCTGCTAAGAAAACGCGCCGAAAAAGCCTATCGAGTGGGTGCGCCCTTTGACAAACCCGCAAAAGACGTGCTTCCCCTTCACAAAGACATACCCCTTTGGGTGACGATAGTCGTGGGAGTCGCGGCAACGCTGTTCTCGCTCGTATGGGGGCTTACAAGATGAAAATCAACATCATCGCCATAGGCAAAATCAAAGAAAAATATTTTGCGGACGCAATAAGCGAATACGTCAAAAGAGCCTCGAGATATGCCGACGTCAAGGTTGTCGAGCTTGCGGACGCGCCGCCGTCCAAATCCCCCGAAGAGCAAAGGAAGATAGAAAGCGACCTGTTGCTTGGCAAGGCAAAAGGCTATATCGTCGCAATGGATATGCGTGGCAAAGAGCTGTCAAGCGAAGGTCTTGCCGAACTTATCAAGAGCAAATGCACGCTTGGCGAAAGCGAGTTTTCTTTCCTTATCGGCGGCAGTCACGGACACACCGAGGAGCTTAGACAAAAGGCGGACATGCTGTTGTCGTTTGGCAAAAACACCTTTCCGCATCAACTGTTCAGGGTTATGCTCTCAGAGCAAATCTATCGCGCGCTGTGCATCAATGCAGGCACGCCCTATCACAAGTAAATTGCAAAACGGCAGGTTTATGTGTGCAAAAAGCGGATATAAACATTGTTTTTGGTGAAATATGGCTTATGAAGAAAAATTTATGACGCGTGCAGTCGCGCTTGCAAAAGAGTGCGCAGAGTATGATGAAGTGCCTGTCGGGGTAGTGGTTGTCAAGGACGGAGAGATCATCGCCGAGAGCGGCAATCGCAAGGAGCGCGACAATGACGCAACTCATCATGCAGAGATGATAGCCTTGTCGCTTGCAACCGAGCATGAGCGCAATTGGTGGCTTGAAGATTGTGACGTCTACGTAACGCTCGAACCTTGCTGTATGTGCGCGGGGGCTATGATCAACTCACGCATACGTGCGCTGTATTTCGGTGCATACGATGACAAGACGGGCGCGTGCGGCTCAAAGGTCAACTTGTTTGAAAAAGGACTTTTCAACCACAACGTTGAAGTGAGCGGCGGATATATGCAACAAGAGTGCGCAACCTTGCTTTCGACTTTCTTCAAGAACAAACGAAAAAAGGCAACCGGCAATCAAGATATAAAACGATAAAAAGAAAACGACCGCTTGTGGCGGTCGCTTTCTTTTGTATATTCAGGGGAGAAAAACTTTTGTGCGCGCATTGATACAATGCGCGGTGTTCGGGCTTTTGATTGTTGCAGATTGGTTGAGAGATTGATCAGTCGGTCTTGCTCAAACGACTTTCAACCGTCAAAGAAGTCTTGTTTTGCAAAAGGTATTGTTGGATGCCGTCCGCATTTTCGACTTCTTCGCTAGGCGAGTCGAGAATGTCCACAAAACCGACGTCGTCGATCACGCGATCTATGGTGTCTTTTGGGATGCCGAGCGCGCACGCAAGCACGCTTGAGATGATTGATACGATGCCGACGATGACTATTGCGATGATTTCCTTGATTTTTTTCTTGTCCATGACGTTCTCCCTGAAAGTTATTGCGCCTGCATACCTTCTTGACCGAACACGAGTGCAATATATCACGCAAAAAGACGAGAATACAAACAATTATGTCACCGATTTTTCGTGGCAATCTTTGGCGCAAAACGAATATAGTATTGTATGGATAGATACAACATCGTTTTTGTCGAGACCGAGTGGTCGTGCGCCGAGTTGCTGGGAAGAAAAGCGGAGGATTTCGTGCTCAGAGAGTTTTCCGCTTTCGGCGCGAACGTGGCTCGAATAGTGAAAGAGCAAGCCTACAAGGAAGAGTGCATGCTCTTGCCCGACTGCGTCAACGTTGTGCTGACGCTCGATATGCCGCTTGTGAAAATCAATGATATAACGTCGCTTGCAAAGAAAATGTCGCGCGACAAAATCAATTGCGTGCGGCTGGGAAAATCGGATGCGATCGCCAAAATTTGTATGGGAAAGGACGCAAGCGGCGGAGTTTTTTCGTCATCGCAGGCTTTTTTGAAGATAGATGATGCAAAATCGTTCAATGTGGTGTATAATCGGCTTAAAGACGAAATACTTGACAATATGCTTGCCTCGGGCGTGAGAATCGTGGACAAAAACACCACTTTTGTGGACGACACGGCAATCGTGCAAAGCGGCGCAACAATTTTGCCATTCACAAGGATAGAAGGCAACAGCGTGATAAGCGCAAAATCTGTTGTCGGCTCGTCCTATATCAAGGACAGCGTCATTGACGGGGCAAACGTCGAGTGGTCGCATATAGTATGTTCGTGCGTGCGCGCACGCGCGAGCGTCGGTCCGTATGCAAGGCTAAGGCGCGCGACAATCGGCGAAGATTGCAGAGTGGGCGACTTTGTGGAAGTGAAAAATTCCACTCTCGAAAACGGCGTGAAAGCCGCGCATTTGAGTTATATCGGCGACGCGGTCGTGGGAGAGCGCACAAACGTTGGTTGCGGCACGGTGTTTTGCAACTATGACGGCAAGACAAAGCACAAGACCACCGTGGGATGCGACTGCTTTATCGGTGCAAACACCAATCTCGTTGCTCCGCTCGTTGTCGGGGACAAGGCGTTTATTGCGGCGGGTACGACCGTCACAAGAGATGTTGACGAGAAGACTTTCACAATCGGCAGAGTGCGCCAAGACACCGTCAAAAGCGACAAATGACACAATAAGACGCAAAACACAATAAGAAGAAAAAACATAAGCCAAAACATAATAAGCCGCAAAAAAAGCGATAAGTAAAAACAATATGCCGCAAAATCGGCTGTGAAACACCCGACAAAAGCGGCTCGGCTTGAAAAAGAAACAACAGAAATAAACCAAAATACAAAGAAAACGCAAGGCTCATCGCCTTGAAAGGATAAGCGTATGATGCTCGTCGTGGGACTCGGCAATCCCGGAATGAAGTACAAAAACACCTATCACAACGTCGGCTTTATGGTGGTGGACGAACTTTTGAAAAAGTGCAAAGCCAAAGCGGACGTGAAAGAATGCGATTCGCTCACTTGCAAGGTGACTTACAAGGGAGTGAATTTTGTCGTTGCAAAACCGCAAACGTATATGAATTTGTCGGGCGAAGCCGTCAAAAAACTCGTGAGAAAATATGATGTGGATGAGCGAAGCGAGCTTATCGTTTGCTATGACGATATAGACTTGCCGATCGGAAAATTGCGCATAAGAGAAGAAGGCAGCGCAGGCACGCACAACGGCATGCGCAACATCGTGGCGGAACTTTGCACGCAGGATTTCAAGCGCGTGAGAGTAGGCACAAAGACCGAGCAACTTGCACAACACGAAGTTCAACTCATCGATTTTGTACTGTCAAAGGTCGATTATGAAAACAAACAAGTTTTACAAGGCGGCATAGACGCGGCTGTCGAAGCCGTTTTGGACCTTGTGGAAGGCGTTGACATACAACGCGTTCAAGAGAAAGCAAACAAGAAAAACAAGTGATCGCGCCAAACGTTTTACAACTCCGCAATCTCGGAGAAAAACTCTCGTCGCTTTGCGGCATGGGAGCAAAAAGACTCACCGACGAAAAATTGTCGGCGGTTTCCGTATTGCGCGTTTGCGAAGGCGCGAAGGTGCATATTATATCGCAGCTCCCTGCAAGAAAACTTGTTGTGTGCTCGGACAATCTCGCGGCAAAAAGTCTTTTTAGAAAACTGCAAGGTTGGGGAGTGAAAACGTCTTTCTTGCCCTATCGCGACGACGTGTTGATTGCAAGAAAGAGCTTTTCCACGCAAAACGTGAGAGAAAGAGTGGGGACGCTTGCGGATATGGCAAGCGGCGATTTTGACGTGGTGGTGACAAGCGCGGACAGCTTGTTGCAGCTTTTCCCCAAAAAAGAGCTTGTGCAAGAGTTTTGCGTCACGGTGAAAAAAGAAGACGTCGTTTCGCCGCAGGTTCTTGCAGACAAACTTGCCCTTGCCGGATACAAGCGACAGACCATGATTGCAGAAGTTGGCGATTTTGCCGTGCGCGGCGACATCGTGGACGTATATTCGACAAACGGCACTGCGTACAGAATCAATTTCTTTGACGAGCTTGTCGAAGACGTCAAGGTGATCGACGTTGACACGATGCTCTCGTCAAACGACGTCGAAAGCGTGCGCTTTTGTCCGACAAGCGACGTCATATTGTCCGAAAAAGATTATGACAACGCAAGGGAAAGGCTTGATTTTTACCGTGACGTCAAGTACGCACTCGAGTCAAAAGAAAAATTGTCCGTAGGCGCGTGCGAGCCGTCGCTTGTGTGGGCGTTGCCATTTATGCAAGACGCAACCGCTCCGATTTTTGACTATTTGAGCGCAAACGACGTCATAATTTTCGACGAGCCGAAAGTCGTGTCCGACAAGTTGCAAATTCTCATCAAAGAGTTTGAAGGGCGCATAAAAAATCTTCTCGAAGGCGGCGAAATCCTGCCTTGCCACAAGGATGTGTACATCACGCTCTCGGAGATTCGCAGGCGACTGATGTTTGTCAGAAAACTCTCATTTTGCGCGCTTTCGCTGAGCAATCAGCTTTTTGAGCCGAAATATATCATCGAGCCCAAGACAAAACCCGTCACGAAATATTATCTCGATCCGAACACGATCGTGCAGGATTTGCGCACGTTCACGCTCAACGGCACAAAGACTCTGCTTGCTTGCGGCAGCAAAGAAAGGGCAAAGAGCGTGATCGAGAGCTTGAGAGAAAACGACGTTTTTGCCGCATACAGCGAAGACGGCAACGATGACGGCTTGATCCTTGCAACGCCCTTGAAAGTGGAAACGGGCGTGATATATCCCGCGCAAAAAGTGTGTCTTGTGGGCATGTCCGAGTGCATCGGCAAGCAAAGAAGCGAAGAAGGGCTTTCTCGCTCCAAAGAACAGGCTCTTGCGCCGGTTGCGGGCGACTACGTGGTGCATAGAGTGCACGGCGTGGGACTTTGCGAAGGCACGACCATTCTCAAAACGGGCGATTTTGAAAAGGAATATATAGTTCTCAAATACAAGGACGGCGACACGCTCTACGTTGCCACCGATCAGATGAACAATCTGCAAAAGTTCATCGGTGAAGAAAGCCCCGCTCTCAACAAGTTGGGCGGCAAAGAGTTCGAGCGCGAAAAAGAAAAAGTGCGCAAATCCGTGCGCAAGCTGGCAATCAACCTTGTTCAGTTGTACGCTAAGCGCGAAAAACAGCGCGGATTTAAGTATAGCCCCGACACCGTGTGGCAAAAAGAGTTCGAGGACAACTTCGAATACGAAGAAACCGCCGATCAGCTCAAAGCCATAGCCGACATCAAGCAGGATATGGAAACGGGGCGCATTATGGACAGGTTGCTCGTGGGCGACGTGGGCTTTGGCAAGACGGAAGTGGCGTTTAGAGCCATGTTCAAGACCGTGCTTGACTCAAAACAAGCGGTGCTGCTTGCTCCCACCACGATTCTTGCTCGCCAACACTACGAAAATTTGATAAAACGGCTTGAACCTTTCGGCATCAAGTGCGGATTGCTCACAAGGCTTCAATCCACAAAAGAAACGCAAGATTTGCTTGACGGTCTCAAAAAAGGCACGGTGCACATGGTGATTGCCACGCACAAAGTGCTTGCAAAAGCGGTGGAATTTCACGATTTGGGCTTGCTCGTGCTTGACGAAGAGCAGCGTTTCGGCGTTGAACACAAAGAAAAGCTCAAAGAAAAATATCCGCTCGTCAACGTGCTTACGCTCTCGGCAACGCCCATTCCGCGCACGCTGAATATGTCGCTGACGGGGGTGAGAGATATCTCCATGCTCGAGACCGCGCCCCACGGCAGACTGCCTGTGCAGACATACGTTGTGGGATATTCGGACGCGCTTTGCGTTGACGCGATCACAAGAGAGCTTGCCCGCGGCGGTCAAACGCTCATCCTTCTCAACAACGTGGAGGCGCTCGATTCCTACGCAAGCAAATTGCGCGCGCTTTGTCCAGAGGCTCGCATAATCACCGCTCACGGACAGATGCTCCCCGGGCAACTCGAAGAGAGAATGAGCGCGTTTTATGACAAAGAGTTTGACGTGCTTGTGGCAACCACGATCATAGAAAACGGCATAGATTTGCCCGATGCCAACACGCTTGTCGTCATAGACAGCGGCAAATTCGGCTTGTCGCAACTCTATCAACTTCGCGGCAGAGTGGGGCGCAGGGGCGCGCTTGCGCACGCATATTTCACCGTCCCCGAAAACGGCGCGCTCACCGATACGGCGCAAAAAAGGCTCAACACCTTGCTTGAAAACACGGATATCGGCAGCGGATTTAAGGTGGCTCTTGCCGACTTGTCCATTCGCGGCGCAGGCAATCTTCTGGGCGCGGAGCAAAGCGGACATATCGAAAAGGTGGGCTATGAGATGTATCTCGAACTCCTTGACGAAGCCGTGCAAGAAGTCAAAACAGGCGTCAAACGTCAAGAGATCAGAGATGTGGAGATGAAGGTTGACGCGGCGGCGTTTATCAACGACTCCTACATCAGCGGTCGCGACAAACTGAGAGTGTACAAGCAAATATCCAAGGTGGCAAGCGTGAGCGCGCGCGACTCGCTTGTCAAAGAGCTCGAACAAGTCTACGGACCTGTGGATTTGCCGCTTGAAAACCTTATCAACGTCGCATTGTTGAAGAACCTTGCAAGCAATTACGGCGTGTCTAAAATCATCATCAACCGCAACGGCGCAGGCGCAAATTTCTACGATGCGGACGTGTTCAAAAACGAGAGCCTTATGAACGCCGTGGCAAAAAACAGCGGCAACGTGGTGATGACCACCACCATACCGCCGTCCATAATCTTTGAAGTCAACAAGCTCACCGCCGAGCAAAAGTTGGCAAGACTCATCGATTTTTTTGCTAACATAGAATAAGGCTAAATTGAAAATATGTATTGTAAAAAGCACGCTTTACGCGTGCTTTTTGCGTGTATAAAACGCCGTTTCGGTGATTATACGCTGTTTTAGATACTGTTTGCTATGCCTTAGGCGAGTTTTTGTACGGTGATATTTGCGCCGGTGAAGTTTATCGTGGCGGTTGACGCATTGTGAATGGACAAGGTCGTTTCGGCAGTAGCGTTGTAGACGATGGTTTTGCTCACGTTTGCGGATTCCGTGGGACTTGCTTCGTCGTTTAGGATTTCCGTTGCAATCGCGGCGCCGTTTGCATAGAGTTGTACGGACATAGTTGCGGTTGCGGTGTCGGCAGTTCCGCTTGCGCCGTAGGTGACGATATAAGTGCCGACGGGAAGGGTTACTGCGTTGTTTGCAACCGTCATCGTGGTGGTTGGAGTGGTTGCCGTCGAAGTTATCGGGATTATCGCTCCTGTCGCTACCGATTGAGTGCCGCCGCTTGCGTACAAAGCGTCCGCAACGGCAGGCGTGCCCGGCTCGCCTTGCGGACCGGCAGGACCTTGTGGACCGACTGCTCCCGTTGCGCCTGTTGCTCCCGGCTCGCCTTGCGGGCCTTGTGGACCGGCAGGACCTTGCGGACCGACTGCTCCCGTTGCGCCTGTTGCTCCCGGCTCGCCTTGCGGACCGGCAGGACCGATAGGACCTTGCGGACCTGTTGCACCCGTTGCTCCGGGTATACCTTGGATGCCTTGCGGACCGGGCGCGCCTTGCGGTCCCATCGGACCCATAGGGCCTGTTGCGCCGATAGGTCCCATCGGGCCACGGAGATATTCTATGCTTGTGCACGGCGATGAGTTGTGGCACGGAGTGGGACGCATAGGACAGCACGGATTGTTGAACCAATTGAAAAACATACGGATATTCCCCCTTTTTTTGTTATGTATGGCGCAAGATTTTGAGATTGTTTTTCCACACAAATCGCGCAATGTGTTGTTTTTTTCAAAAATAGCGAAAAATTGTCTTAAAAAATTTGATACGTGTGTTCGCGCGATATATTGATTTTGCGGCGAGTTTGTTATAATCTATGATTGAAAATATTTTTTTGTGCGCAGAAAAAGGCATTGCAACGCTTGTGCTTGAAGAGCAAGACGCAGGTTTTGAGCGGTGCGGCATAGCGTGCAAAAGAGGATACGACTATGAAAGAACGATTCAAAAAATATCTCGAAGAGCATTTCCGCAAAATCGCGCCCACGCAGGCGGCGATGGAATATCGCAAGGCTCTTCTCACCGACCTTTTGGACAGAGAGCAGGAGTTGCGCATAAAGGGCGTGAGCGACGACGAGCTTATCTACAACATGGCAATATCCGAGCTTGGCGACCTTGCCGAAACGCTCAAACGGGTTGAAGAGCGTCAGATCAAGAGCGGAGTTGTGAAACGAAAAATCAGCGCGGCGGCAGTGGTTTCATTGTCTATCGTGGCGTTGCTTGCAATTGCCTACGTCATTGTGGGTGCGCTTGTGTGTTGGCATCCGACGTGGCTCATTCTGGTGGGCGGCGTGTTTGCGGGCTTGTCGGTGATGCTTGTGTATGTCGCAATCAAATTTGGCAAAAAACGCAAATATGCCGTGACGAGAATATGCGTTGCGGTGTGCGAGATTTTGCTGACGGTGTTTGTGTTTTTAATCTTGCAACTTGCCTTCAAAGTGCACGGCGCATGGATGAGTTTTCTTGTGATGGTCGCATTGCTTTTTGGTGTGGACACGGCAATCGCGTTTTTCACCAAGAGCAAAATTAGCTGGTTCGAGCTGCCGATATTCATCGAGATTTTCGGTGTTATGCTGTACGTTTTGTTGGGCTTGAACGTGCCGTCTTTTTGGCATCCCGGTTGGTTGTTGTGCCTTGCGGGCGTTGTGTGCGCGTTTGTTGAACTTGCAGTGTTTGTCACAAAGAAAGCGCGCTTGAAAAACAAGAAAGAGAGCCAAGCCATCGAAGACAAATACGAAGTGGAAGATCAAAAGTATTGGACGGAATGGGACGATTAAATCGTCAAATCGGCAATATAAAGTGTCGATTGTGTAGTTTACGGAGAAATTATGCCAAACACGATAAAGGCTGAAATATGGGATAGAATACAGTTTCTTTTCCGCAACTATTATGACAGAATGGTGCATGCAAAGTTGGTCTACACGGGCGATATAGACTTGCCTGCGCTCAAAAACGCGTTGCTGTTTATGCTTGAAAAAGCACCCGTCCTTCATTCGAGTTTCGTCACGACCGTGGTTGAGCCGTATTGGAAGGAAGAGCAGTATACCATAGACGACGTCTTGTCCTATTTTGAAGTTGACAACGCAGACAAAGATGCGGACGAGTGGCTTGTGGGCGTGATACCTTATACGTCCAACGTGCAGATGAAAATCGCGCTGTTTAAGGACGCTTGCCACACGGTGTTTTGCCTTCGCGTCAACCACATGTGCATGGACGGCGGCGACTTGAAATATTTCCTTGCAACGCTTGTTGAAAACTACGGATACTTGAAAAACGGCGAGTATGACAAGTTGCATATCAAGAGCGGCTCGCGCAGTTATGATCAAGTGTACTCCACCTTTGAAGGCGATGATCTCAAACACGCAAGGGGGCTGTACAAAAACATAGCCAAAGCCACCGAAAAAGTGTATTTCCCGTGGAGCGAACCCACGGCGGAAGACAAAAATACCATTGTGCGCCGCACGATCGGCGAGCAAGATTTTGCCAAGTTGCGCCAAGTGTCCAAAAAGTTGGGCATAACCGTCAACGACGCGCTTATGGCGGCGACTTTCCGCGCGCTGTACGAGATGTGCGGTCTAAAAGACGACGATCCGCTCACCGTGTCTTGCGCAATTGATCTGAGAAAGCACATCAAGCAAGGCGGTCTTCTTGGCGGAATGACCAATCACACGGCGTGGATGGCGGTGCGCACGCTCCAAAAAGGCGACGACATCCGCGACACCGTTGTCAACGTCATCCGCTCCACAAAGGGCTTCAAGCGCGACAAGTTTATGGGGCTGTATTCGCTGCCTTTGCTCAAACTTGCCTACACGATCTTTCCGCACGACCTTGCCGAGTTTGCAATCAAGGCAGGCTATGACAATCCGCTCATTGCCGTGAGCAACATGGGCTTGCTTGACGATGCAAAGCTCACTTTTGACGGACTGACGCTCACGGACGGATTTATCTCCGGCGCGGTGAAATACAAGCCCTTTTTCCTTATGTCCGTCACCACGCTGCTCGGCAAGCTCAGTTTGTCCACCGCCATACGCGGCAATGCGCAAGACGTTGAGATCGCCAACCGCTTTTTTGACGGAGTGGAAAGAGAGATCAAAGAGTTTGAGTTGATATAAATCCAACAAAAGCCGTCATCGCGGCAACGGCATCGCTTGAAAGCAAGCAATGCCGAGAGCCGCATTAGGCTTTTGCTTAGCTAACCGCGCCGAAAATCTTTGACAGTTCGGTCACGGACAAAAACTCCTGCCTCAGTTTCGCAAGATTGTCGGCTTGGTATATTCAAGCGGTAAAATTCAAAAATGTTTCCTTGTCATGTTGAGCCTGTCGAAACATCTAGCCGTAAGGCGTATATCTTGCTTATTCTTTTCGCTACGCTAGATCCTTCGACTGCGCTCAGGATGACGATTGGGTGGGATACCCCACACCCGATTTGATGCCGTCATCGCGGCAACGGCATCGCTTGCTTGATATAATTAATAATTGCGGGTGGGACACCCACACCCGAATTGATATATTTTTGTGATAAGAATTAAATTCTTTTGTAAATCCCGTTCCAAATGAAAAAGTGAGATTGGTTATTGCACAAATGTAGCTTATATGATATATTGTATATATCACCATATTAAAGGGGTTGTATTGCTATGACTTTTGCACAATTTTTGTTTGTTGCCATCGACAAACTTTTCGACGGCTCGCAAAACAACAAGAGAATGCTCCGTTTCAAAGACGTGAAGTTTGACATCGAAACGGACATCGCATACGGCACGGACGATGCCGAAAAACTTGACACCTACGTTGTCAAGAAGGATTCGGACGAGAAATATCCCGTGTTCTTCTACATTCACGGCGGCGGATTTGTTGCCGGTGACAAGCACTATCGCAGAGGGCTTGCGCGCTGGGCAGCCAACAAGGGTTTCTTTGTGGTCAACGTCAACTACGGTCTTGGCCCGAAAGACTTGTTCCCCAAGGGCATACAGCATCTTGTGCATGCGCTCAACTGGGTGGGCGAGAATGCCGATAAGTACAATCTCGACCTTGACAACATGTGTGTGTCGGGCGATAGCGCAGGCGGCTACTATTCTGCAATGCTTGCATGCGTAAGCACCAACAAGGCGTTGCAAGAGAGATTCGGAGTGGAAACCAATCTGCGTTTCCGCACGGCTATGCTTGACTGCGGCATCTACGACGTGGGCGAGGCACTCGGACAAAAGATGCCTTTCAATCTCACGGACAAAGTGCTTGTGGATTTCAGCGGCATTCACGTCAAAGACCTTGACAACTATGAGTATAGAGATGTCATGGCTCCGTTTGATTTTGTGGACGCAACATTCCCGATCAGCTTCGTCACCTATGCAGAGAAAGATATGTTCTGCAAAGGACAAGGACAAAAGCTTGTCGCCAAGCTCAAAGACTTGGGCGTGCATGTTGAAGAGCATCACAGCACCACATTCTTGGACAACCACTGCTATCCGCTCAATTGGAACAAGGGCGCGGCAAAAGAAAACATCCGCCTTTGCGATGATTTCCTTGCCAGAGTGGTGAAGAAAGAAGTCTGATTTGAAAAAACGAATTGCAATACCATTGCATTTTTATCGTGTAAATAGTATCTTTATCATGAACAATATACATGCGACGCGCATATGCGCGTCGCACGTGAGACCACAAGTTCGGTTTTTTATTTTGGGGGCAGGGCTTGTTGTATATAGATAAAAATTTGTGGAGGACACCAAATGAAAAGAACAAAAATTGTTTTGGCATTGCTGCTTCTTGCGGTTATGCTTACGTCTTCGTTTGCGCTTGTTGCGTGCGACAAAACACCCGCAAAGTACAAAATGAAAAACTTTTACGGCACGTACGATCAGTTCGCAAACGATTATTATACCGTCTATTTCTTTTTAAACGGTAAGCAAGGCACGACCGATTTGACAATGCGGTGGTGGGATATTTGCGAACTCAAAGAAAATTCGTTCATTTATATTGACTTTTCCGGGGAGAAGAAAGAGCGGGAATGCGATGCTGTTTTGATAGCCAAAATCCTAGAGTTGCAACAGCGAATCGGGCACAAAGTCAAAATAGAAAGGAAACAAATGACTTTTGTTGAATCTAATACCATCGTGAAATTTGACAAGACCAAGACGCAGTATAGTGGACAGTTTTACTATGTTGGCGCGTATGACAAAGCGGGTGAAAACTTGCTTGGCGCATTTTATGAAAACGAAAACACCGAGAATGAAAGAAAAATTGTTTCAGTTGTTGCAAAAGAAACGTCAATAAATTGTCAAGGAAACAGTTGGGATATAGTCATGACAAAAAAGTTTTATTAAATGAGAGAGAGGAGAAGAAATGATAAAAAATAACTATAATAAGTGTTTGTTTGTTATTTTATTGTTCATACTTGTTTGCGCATCTATAGGAATAGGTTTTGTTTTTGATATATCGGGGATTGCAAGTGCAGAAAACGATGAAAACGATTTGAATGATATGTGTAAAACTTATACCGAATCAAGTAACTCAAACGGAGTGGATTTTTATGAATATTTGCAAGATTATAGGCGATTGACACAAGATCATATGTATACGAACTTAACTTTAGTTGATAGTTTCAAACACTATAAAGGAGATGTTTACGATAATAATGCACAATATTATGCAAACATTTATAATTCGTCCGTTGATGTTTTTGGAGATGACAATATCGTCAAATTGATTCCGAGAGAATTGTTTACATATGAGAACAAGACGCTTTACATAGGCAAGAAATATGGCTTTTTGATCGTCACCGAGCCTTATGGCAGTGTGTTGCAAAGCAACGTTATATTTATTGAAGTTGTCGGCGACGTCAATGATTATTTGGCGGATATAAAGCTTTGCGTGAGAGAATCACTCACATTTGTATATATCACACAAGATCAAAGCGTGATTTTGCCGTCCGTGCCTACGATGGACAACAGTGGAATGTTGGCAAATTATGTGTTGCAAAACGGAATCTCATCCGCCGTTGTGCCGTTGGCGGGTATTCAGGTTGTGTCAAATCCGGAAAAAGAAACAAGATTGAGATTTTTCCAATTTGAAAAATACGTGCTGGGCAACGTTTCGTTTGCTGCACAAATAAGAAATCAAAACACATACAACATAGAAGACGCAGAATACGATGTAAACAATGATTTCGGACATTTTTTCATCGGCAATAATTATTATTATTCGGCAACAAGAAGACAAAACAAGACTTTTAAAGATGTGGTCAATTCGTTTGCGGGGTGGACTTTTGATTCGGGAATCGATTTTGTGAAAGACAAAACGGAATGGGTTTTTGAAGATGGTGACGATGCATTTAATATTTCTCGTATACCGACAGCAGCCAAAATGTTGAGAATTGCCGGTGTCGGTTTGGATGTTTGCGAAAGAATGTCCAAAGCAACTGCGCCGGTGATTTACAATGATAGCAATGTTTCGTACAATATCGAAGCTCAATATTTGCCAAACACAAAGCAATCGCAAATCAATAAATACGGAAAACTGATAAAGGCGTCTCACGCGATATTGAATTCGGTCGAAGATAATGCCGCATATTTTAGAAAAGATAATTATGCAAGAGCGCAGTTTAGTTATTCTCATACAGACGGAGAAAACATATATAGCCAATTTGAATTTGCAGTGGGAGCATCTCTTTTTAGAAAGTCAAATTGGGAAAATGTCGGTGCGGTGGTGTCAGAATCGTCTTTTTATGATATAAACGAGCCGCAAGAAAAAAATATTGATGACTTTGAGCGCACAAGCTATTATATGTTGCCGTTTGGTGAACAAAAAATCGCATATACACCGCAATTTAGCGGCGCATATACAATTGAATCTTTAAGCAATGTTGTAGACGTATATTTGGACGGCAACAAGCTTGAGAGGTTGGACGGGAAGTTCGTTTTCAATTTGTCTGCAAACAACAAACATGAGATTGTTTTCAAAAATACAAATTATGGCTCGGGCGCAGATAGTTTTGTCATTGACGTTGTAGAAATCAAGAGCGGTGGCGTTGAATATACAGCGGACGGCAAAAGCACGTATGTGTGTAAATTTGTACCCGAAAAGAGCGGCGTGTTTACATTTTTTGTTACAAATGCATTTGTCAGTGATATTCTTACAAGAGAATACGGCGCATTGGAAAGCAATCGTTCTATTAGTCCAATCAAGACACCAAGCACAATGATGTCTGCATATTGCAAGAAAGGTGAAAATTATTATGTTGTTATATACAATGGCGGGGATTCTGAAACAAGCGGAGTGGTTTCGGCAACAGAACTGAATGAAACATTGACAACAGGACAAAACCAAACTTTGCAAGTTGACAACAACATAACATACAGCAAGTTTGTTGTGCCTGCATCGTCAAGCGCAGTGGAAGAATATATAATCACACTTGCAGGGGCAAAGTCGTTGCAATTTGTTGTGCGTGATGAAAATGGCGACACTTGCAACATCGTTGCCGACTCAAACGGTTATCTCGATATAAAGGATATGAACCCCGCGCACACCTATTATATTGGCATTTGGAGCGAGATAAATCAAACACTCTCACCAAACGTGTCAAAATTCTCCGGTGATTTGTACAGTTGGCAATTTGTAGATGCGGATAACAATGTGTATCGCCAAGGAGCAGGGGGAGTGTTCTCTTTGCCACGGGGAAAAGAGTATGATGTGCGACTTTACGTGAACAATCTCGTCAGATATTATGATATAAGAAAAACGACAGACACTCTTGCAGGGTATACAGAATTGTCTGCAATATTTGACAATACTACATCAAAGCTTACGATTGCCGATGATAGAGATTTGTTCACAACGATTGCCTTAACTGCGCAAAATGTAAACGGTATTGTTGCAAACATAAACGTTGTTTTCAATCAAAATGAGATTGCCATAAGCAAAGTTGACATCGTTGACAAAATAGCCATTGAGATTGCAAGATCTTCACTTGTTCAAAAGGTGTCTTATAGAGTTAGTGGAAAAAATGCAAAAGGATTCGATTTTAGTTATGCGGGCGTGATTGCCGAAAATATGTATGAGAATGGGTTGAAGGATTTGTACAATAGAAGAGCTGTTGGAGAAGTGGTGTTTTCAATATCTTCTGTTGAGTTCTTGCAAAAGTATAGCCGTCAAGTGCATACAGTGTCAATTGCCAACCAAAATGCGACGATCAATTGTTCGGATACCAACATATACAATGCATTGCAGATGTACAATTTGAGATATCATAGTTATGACGAATGTCGCTTAAAAGCAAATATCGAATTGGATAAATTGGGAGAAGATTGGACGCCGATTCCCGAACTTAACGCAACTTTCAATGGCGGTTTGCATGTTATTGGGGGCGTGAATATGCACATACCGGAGTATATTTCCGGAGATCGAAGGTATGGTCTGTTTGGTGTCATAAAACCCGGCGTTACCGTTGCGTTTTTGGGAGTGTATGTCAATATTACTTGCGCTTCCAAACATTATGAAGATTATGTGTATGTCGGTGGTTTTGCAGGACAAAACCATGGAGAATTGGGATTTGTTTCGGCAGTAGGCTATATTGAGTGCCATAGAAACAGGTCAAATCTTGGCGGGGTTGTCGGAACAAACTTTGGTAGTATGAGAAACTGCAATTTTGGCGGTACACTTTTCGGAAATGGTGAAATGGGCGGAATAGCAGGTTACAATAGCGGATCTATTGCAAACTGCGTGTCAATCAATGCAACAATACAACATAGTGTTGCAGAAGAGGCACATTCTATCGGCGGAATAGTCGGACATTGTTTTGGCGGTACACTTGAAAACAACACATTTTCAAAAAGTAAAATCACCATTTACAATACCGGTGTTATTCGCAAGATTGCTACAAGAATGGGATTAATAGCCGGGCATCTCCAAAACGCTACAATGAAAAATGATTGCAAATATTCTGAGTGTTCTTGGGATAGTGGAAAAATACGTGACAATAAGTATTGCTATGCCTATTGGAACGGGCGAGTTGGAAAGTTGGATAATAGCACATTGATATAAAATCGGTCGGGCGCGAAAATTTGCGCTCGATTTTTTTGCGTAAAGGGGCGGAGTGTGGTATAATGGGCACACAAAAACATAAATAGGAATCTACTATGAGAAAAAACAAAAAATCATTGTTTGTCCCAAAGGACGCCCAAGAAGTGAAGCCCGTGGCGGAAGGCGAGTTCTCAAAAGAGCAAATCGAGCAAGCCACCGCTGACGTGCAAAAGGAAGAGAACGACAAAGGTTTGTCGATCGTGCAAAAACTCAACGTTGCCTGGACGGTGATTTCCACTTTGTACGCGATCGTGTCCGTTTGCATGTTTATATCCAAAAAGTGGGTGGAATCGGCGTATACATACGCGCTTATCCCCATGCTTGCGGTGTTTGTCATCGTGTTTATTTGCCTTGTGGTTTTCACCTTCAAGAATCCCAAAAAAGCGCAAAGCAACATCATGGACTACAAGAAGGCTCTCGGCATATTCAAGGCAAGCGTCAACGTGATGTTTTTGGCTCTCACCGCCGTGTCAATGGTCGGTCTTGCAAAAGGCGAGATGAGCCCAATCAAGTGGATTATGTTTGGCGCATCGTTCTTTGTGGCGGTTGTGCAGCTTGTGTTGAAGATCACAAAAGTGGTGATGAAAGCCATTCGCAAGCGCGTTGCAAAAAAGTTCAAAGTGGAAGTGCAAAAGTATGTTGACGGCAAAAGGCAAAAGAAATCTGTCGTTGACAAAATGAAAGAAAACAGCTACAACAAGTAAAAACGCAATCTGCACTTTGTTGCAACAAACGGCAGTTTAACATATCAAAAGCGACGCATAAAGCGTCGCTTTTGTGATTTTGTTCTGATTTGTTGCAAGCGGTCGAGATGCGATTTGTCGCAAAGAATTGTATGATTTGTTGCAAGGAATTGCTTATTGCAGCGACAAGAAACAATCCGTCAAATCGCGAGAGTCGCTCACATAGTCGCCGCTGTCTTTTGCGTGCTGTTCGTCAAAGGTTTCGCCTTTTCCGAGCGGAGTCGTTGACGAGTAGAGCATAAATGGGACGGGCTCTCTTGTGTGCTTGCCAAGGCTGACGGGGGTGTAGTGGTCGGGCATCACGAGCATGGCAAAATCTTCGCCGCTTTCTTCAAAGTGTCGCACGATCGCGCCTATCACTTTTTGGTCGATGAGTTCTATGGATTTCACCTTGCCGTTGACGTCGCGTTGGTGTCCGCATTCATCGGTGGCTTCCAGATGCACCATGCAAAAGTCGCTGCCGTTTTCAAGCGCGTCCACGGCGGCTTGCGCTTTGCCCGAGAAGTTGGTGTCAATCGTGCCCGTTGCGCCTTGCACGCAGATGTTTTGCATGCCGCTGCCCACGGCTATGCCTTTGAGCAAGTCCACCGCGCTTATCATTGCGCCGCTCTTGCCGTATTGCGCCTTGAAGTCGGGTATGGACGGCTTTGTGCCTTCTCCCCAAAACCAAACGGCGTTGGCAGGGCGTTTGCCTTGCTTTTCTCGCCGGATATTGACGGGGTGGGCGGACAGAATATCGTAGGATTGGCGGATCATGCTCTCAAGCTCGCCGCCGAGCGCGCCTTTTGGCAGATAGTTGCCGATTTGTTGACCGCTGATGTCGTGGGGCGGAGTCAAATCTTCTTGGGGGGACGCGTCCTTGACGATAAGGCAGTTGCGATAGCTCGCGCCTTTGAAAAAAGTGTATTTGTCCGATGAAAACGCACTGTTGATTGCGTCTATAAGCTCGCTCGCCTCACCGTCCGAAATCTCGCCGGCAGAGTAGTCGAGCATGGTTTTTGTTTCAAACGGCTCGTCTTTTGACAGCGTCACGAGATTTGCACGCATGGCAATCTCGCCCTCGTGCATATCAACGCCTATCGACAACGCTTCGAGCGGACTTCTGCCCGTGTAGCACTTTGCAACGTCAAAGCCCAAAACGCCCAGATTTGCCACGTCGCTGCCCGGGGTGAATCCGTCCGGAACGGTCTTGACAAGACCTATGCGAGAGCGTTGTGCAAGCCTGTCCATATTGGGTGTGCGAGCGTATTGCAAAGGCGTTTTTCCGCCCAATTCGGCAACGGGATAATCCGCCATGCCGTCACACAAAACGAGTACGTATTTCATATTTTGCTCCTTGTGCTCAACCAAAACCGCAGGCTTTTTGACAAAGCTTGCACAATTTTGATCTGCATTGCAGTTTTATGATAATTCTTTCACTTGCATTTGTCAAATTTATGTGTTAAGTTAATATAAACAAGCGCGTATGGCTATGCCATACGAAAAGAAGGCGCATTTTGGCGAAAAAAGTGGAAAAAAGCATGAATAAACTCCCGCTCGGCGCAATACGTCCGCAAGGTTGGCTCAACGATCAGATGCAACTGATGTCCAACTTGCAACGACGCATCGGCGCACTTTCGGGGTTTGTCAAAGACGGCGAATGGAGCGGCGGCGAGAGCTTGCCCAGATACGTTCGCGGTCTTATTTTGCTTTCGAGCGCGCTTGACGACAAGATGCTCAAAGAAAAGATTGCAAGTTTTATATCCCCCATATTTTCCAGCGCAAACGAGGGCGGCGATTTCGGCCCGAAAAACACGCTGTCACAAACGCCCAAAATCGAGGCGGTCAAGGCTCTTTTGACCTATTATGAAGCCACGGGCAACGAGCGTGTTTTGCCGTTTTTGAAGAAGTTTTTCAAAAACCAATTCAACACTCACACGGTTAGCGCGATGTGGTTCGATTCTCGCGCAAGACTGCTTGAAGAGATAGAGGCGATAGACGCCGTCTACAAGGAGACCGACCTTGAATGGTTGCACGATCTCGGCGAGATTTTGAGAGATGCGTCTTGCGATTGGTTTAAGATCGCATCCCGCTTTCCGTACAAGAAACCATACAACCGCTATATCTCACAAACGGCACTTAAACATGTGCAAAAGGTGGTGTTAAACGGCGAATCGGTTGAAAAATCCGCAAAACGACACAAGCCGTTCACGCCCGAATACGCTGACAAAGAGTGGAAAAAAAGAGCGCATCAAAGAGCGGTCACGACAAGCGGAGTCAACATAGCAAAGGCTATCAAATATCCCGTGACCTACGGCAGATTTATAGGAGATAAGGACTTGAGCCTAATCTCGTTGAAGATGATTGCCGCGCTTGAAAAGCACTACGGGACGCCGATAGGCGCGTTTGCTTGCTCGCCTCGTCTTGCCACAAACAAGGGTGTTTGCGCCGTGGACGTGGAGAGTGCGGTGGAGATGATGGAATCGCTTGTGGAAGTCATCCGCGAAACGCGCGATTATCACGCCGTGGATTTGCTTGAAAAGATCGCTTTCAATCTCGTGCCGGGGGCGTGTTTTGAAGATTGCTCGGCGGTGCAAGACACCGTTTTTGTCAATCAGGTGGAGGCGTCCGCATCGAGAAAATTGCCGTATTCGGACGCGGTTGGCTCGTTCTTCACCAAGAAAGCGTCAAGGGGAGCAATCGCCGCGCTGTCGGCATACCCGATATATATGCAGGCGGCTTGCATGACGTGCGACAACGAGCTGAACTTTTTGACATACACGCCTTGCACCATGGATATTGCGGTGGGCGGCGCGATTCTCACAATCGCCGAACGCACGGGCTATCCTTTCAGAAACACCGTGGTTTTCAAGGTGGAACAGGCGACTGTGGACACCGAAGTCAAGATAAATTTCCGTGTGCCCGGCGGCACTATGATGCAGCTCATATCCGGCGGTCAGGTGGTGGCAAGCGGCACAAAAGAGATCTCCGTCAAGTGTATTCTAAAGACGGGCAGCACGTTTATGCTCAAAATGAACATTCCGCTCGCCGTCGAGGAGAACTCGGACGGCTCGGAGAGCCTGTACAAAGGCAACTTGCTTATGTCGCTCAAATTGCCCTACGAGATCACGCAAGACGCGCAAGATCGCCGCATGCTGTACGTCAAGAGCCTAAAAAAATGGAACGTCGCTCCCATTCTCGCAAGAAAGGGCGGCGCAAAATCGCTGCATGAAGAAGAAAGGACGGAAGTGAACGACATCACGCAAAAGCCGTTTTCGTTCGATATTCCGCCGTTTGAACTCAAAATACGATCAAAGAACGTGACCAACTGGGATTTTGACGTGAACGGATTTGCGCAAATCCCCAAAAACGGCAGTTTTTCGGAAGAAAGCCTTGAACGTGCGTATGTGCCTTTCGGGTGTACGCTCGTGCGTATGGCAAAATTCCCCAAATGTCAGAGATGACGGAAGGTGAGTATGAAAACGCTTGAAAGAAAATATTCAAAAATCGAAAGAATCGTTGCCAAAGGCAAGTTTTCCACGTGGACGTTTTTCGGGACGGCGTTGATCGCCGCAATCTTGGGCGGCATCGTGGCTGTCGTGTGGATCTTCAAGGACAAAATCGAAGCCCTGTTCACCAAAACGACTCCTGCAAAATATCTCACAGACGACGTTATGCGTTGGGTGCTGCTCGGAGCGGGCGGTGTGGTGCTTGTGTGCTTTTTGATCAGGCTCATCAAGTGGAATTGCAAAGAATTGATTCTGACCGAAGATAAGGTGGTGTACAGAGAAGGTTTTCTCAACGTCCGCACGGTCGTCATTCCGCTTGCCGAAATCAAAATGGTGGAAACAAAACAGAACGTGTTGCAACGCTTGGTGGGCATAGGCAATCTGCTCATCGTTTCCGATGCGGAACAACCCTATCTTGTCAAGGGCATCGCAAGCGCGGACAGACTGGCAAGACGCATAATGCGCCAAACCGCCGACATGAAACGCACATCCGAAATGCGCGGCACGCGCCTGCAACTTGTCGGGAAAGTCTAAGATATAAATTAATAAGTGACACGGGCGCAGAAAAAAGTTTGTCGTTTCGTTTCCACGAGATTGCCACGCTTACGCTCGCAATGACATAGTTTTGGGGTTGCGCCCGAAACAAAAGTCTATTCAGAGCGCACTTATAAACGGAATGTGCTTATTCGAAGTGAGCGTTCGCAAGGCGAACGCCGAGATAAGCG
>URIZ01000018.1 GCA_900548005.1 uncultured Eubacteriales bacterium
CAGGAGTTTTTGTCCGTGACCAGACTGATAGCAAAGATTTTCGGCGCGGTTAGCAAAATAAAAATCAACGCTATAAAAGAACGGCACGCATTCCTGCGTGCCGTCCGTAAAATCGCGTTGATTTTTATTTAAGTTCGGAGAAGTACTTGATTGTACGAACCATTTGAGAAGTGTAGCTGTTCTCGTTGTCGTACCAAGAAACCACTTGAACTTGGGTGTTGCCGTCTTCCATGGGTGCTGCCATTGTTTGAGTTGCATCGAAGATGGAACCGAAACGGCTGCCGATGATGTCGGAAGAGACGATTTGGTCGGTGTTGTAACCAAAGGACTCGGTTGCTGCTGCTTTCATTGCTGCGTTGATGCCTTCAACGGTTGCTTGACCTTTGACGACTGCAACGAGAATGGTGGTTGAACCGGTCGGGGTGGGAACACGTTGTGCAGAGCCGATGAGCTTGCCGTTGAGTTCTGGAATAACAAGACCGATTGCTTTTGCTGCGCCGGTGCTGTTGGGGACGATGTTGATTGCTGCTGCGCGGCTTCTTCTCAAATCGCCTTTTCTTTGCGGTCCGTCAAGAGGCATTTGGTCACCGGTGTATGCGTGAACGGTGGTCATGATACCGCTCATGATAGGTGCATAGTCGTTGAGAGCTTTTGCCATAGGAGCGAGGCAGTTGGTGGTGCAGCTTGCAGCGGAGATGATGGTGTCGGTCGCTTTGAGCGTGGTGTGGTTGACGTTGTAAACGATTGTGGGAAGGTCGTTGCCTGCGGGTGCAGAGATGACAACCTTGCGTGCGCCTGCGTCAATGTGAGCTTGTGCTTTTGCTTTTGAAGTGTAGAAACCGGTGCATTCCAAAACAACGTCAACACCGAGTTCGCCCCACGGAAGTTCTGCCGCCTTTGCTTTTGCATAGATGGTGATCTTCTTGCCGTCGACGACGATGTAACCGTCTTCTTTCACAGTGCCGTCTTCGTTGAGAACTGCATCACAGCTCTCGACAGTGTGAGAATTTGCATAGTTGCCTTGAGTTGAATCGTACTTCAAGAGATGTGCGAGCATCTTGGGGCTTGTGAGGTCGTTGATTGCAACAACTTCATAACCTTCTGCGCCGAACATTTGTCTGAACGCGAGACGTCCGATACGACCAAAACCGTTGATAGCGACTTTTACGTTTGCCATTATAAGTTCCTCCATAAAGGTGTATTCCGTATTCGATTGAAAACCATATACGTTTCCAACCGCCCTTATTTTACAATTATTATAGAAAATATGCAAGTATAATTTGCGTATTTTTTTATCGACTTGATTTTCTCGGCGCGATTTTTGCTTGCGATGCGCCGCAAAAGTGCTTTTTTCAACAAAAAAGAGCGCAAACACGCTCATTTTTGCAAATTGTACGTCAATCGGCAAGATAGGTGATTTTTCCGTACACGATCACGCTTACAACGTCCAACGGCCACATAAACATAAACAACCCAAAACACGCGATACCCGCAACAAGCGTATGCACGTGCAACGTTTCGGTGAATTTTGCAATGCGGTATACAATTGACATCAATCCGCCAAAAGCAATCTCAAGTATGATTTTGCAAGCCTTCGGCATATCGTCCAATATTGCGGTGAACGTGCGATTTGAATCGTCAAACTCTATCGGCAATGCAACCGAGAACACACTACCTTTGCCCTTCTTGCTCTTGACCTTGACCGAGCCTCCGTGCGCTTTTACGATCTCGTCCACAACGTACAAACCAACGCCTTGGCTGTTTCCCGACGAGCGAGATTTGTCTTCGGTGTAAAACTGATCGAACACGTATGGCAAACTCTCTTGAGATATTCCCACGCCCTGATCTTTCACACAAAAAACGAAATACTTACCCCTTCTTCTCGCCGTGATTTTGATTGTGGTGTTTTCATCGGAATATTTGACGGCGTTGGATACAAGATTTTGCACCACTCTCTCGATTTGGCTCTCGTCCGCCCTGATTTGCACATCGTCGATTTTGCCGACTTTGAGCGTTATGTTCTTTGCCTCGGCAAGCGCGCGAAATCTCTCGATGATCCCGCCGAAAAGACTTCTCGTCCCGTGCAACGTTCTATGCTCGGATTGCTTTTTTATCTCCAAGTTTGACGAGTCCACCATGCCGATGACCATCTCGTTCATTTGCTCGGCTTTTTGCATGATCAACGCCGCATAATCCTTGTCGTCCATGCCGTCGCTTATGCACTCTGCGTATCCCGAAATTATGGACAGCGGAGTCTTCATATCATGAGCTGCGGACGCAACCGTTTTGTTGGCGCGCAAAGTGGCGTCGGCAACGCTGTCTTTGAGTTTCAACATGGAAACACGCAATGATTCAAGTTTCGTTGCGATCGCATGGTACTCTCCGCATCCGTCCGTTTCAACGGGAGTGTACAAGTCACCCTCTTGCAATCTTGCAAGCGTTTTGTCAAGCAATAAAATCTGTTTTTTGTTCATCATAAAGCGTTTATCCCCATGTTTTGCACAGATAAAACCTTGATTGTGTCATTAGTCCTGCCATTTATATCCAAGTCCCCACACCGTGACGACATTGTTTATATCCGCCTTTTCAAGTTTGTCGCGAAGACGCGCAATCGTCACCGCAACAGTGTTTTCGTCTATATATTCGTCAACACCCCACACGTCGTCTATGATCTTTTGCTTGGGCATAATCTGATTTTCGTGCAACGTCAGATAGTCAAGAATCTTGAACTCTTTTGCGGTGAGATTGAGCGTCTCACCGTCAACTTTCGCCTCAAATCTCGATGAGGAAATAACAAGTTTTCCATAGTGGCGATCTTCTTGCAGATTTGACGTGTTGAACTCATAGTATCTGCGCAGTTGCGCCGCCACTCTCACCACCATTTCTTTGAAAGAAAACGGCTTTGTGATATAGTCGTCCGCACCCAAATCGAACATGCGCACTTTGTCTTCTTCAGCCACTTTTGCCGACACGACAATTATGGGCATGGTCATGGTTTTCCTGAGCGTTTGGCACACCTCGAATCCGTCGATTTTTGGCATCATTATGTCAAGCAACGCAAGGTCGGGTTTTATCTCTTTTGCCATCGCAAGAGCCTGCAATCCGTCAAACGCCTGACACACTTCGTAGCCGGCTTTGACAAGATAACTTTTCATCATATCGGATATTTCAACGTTGTCTTCGGCAATCAATATCTTTCTCATATTCCACTCCTTTTTGTTATTGTACAACAGTTTTTCTCACTTTTCCATATCCGCGGCGATTTTTTCTTGCGCTTTTTTGAAATATCGCTCATAAGCTTTCTTGCAATAGCGGGCATGTTTGTCTTTTTCTTGTGCAATCGGTTTTGCAAAAGAATACTTGCCGTTGACGCGCCAGCCGTTGAGTATGCCTATATCAAAAGCGTCTTTGGGGCAATTGAACGAACATCTTGCGCACATCACGCAATCGCCGCCAAAGCGAAATTTGCCGTTTTCATCCACCGATATGTTGTTTTCGGGGCAGTTTTTCACGCATAGACCGCATCTTGCGCATTTGTCTTCGTCCACCTTGAACAATCTGCCGTTCACTTTCATTGCGGGATGCTCTATACGCACCACCCACGCCACGAACGCTCCGAACGGAACTTTTTCGAGCTTATGCACTTTGCCCGCAAGCACTTCTCTTGCCTCTATCGGCGCAAGAGCTTTGAGCGTTTCGTTCATATCATAGGCTCGCTTGTCGGTGTGGCGAAAAATCATGTTGTACGGCATGACGTAGTGATATTCGCTGCCTGCAACGTATCCTTTTCTTCTCATAATTGAATTGAATTTTATTGACGAAACGTTGTTGATTTTGAGCGGTTCACCCGACGTTTTTACCACGAAATATTCCTTTTTGCTCGTTTTGTCCGCATTGTTTGCGACGGGCAAATTCTTTGCAAGTTGCAAAAATATCTCGGGAGCATTGAATCCGTGCACGGGATAGCCGAAACCGACAAGGTCGAAATCGTTTGGATCGGGCAGATTTTCAAAGCCCTTTTTCACGTTGTATACGGTTGTTTCAATCCCGTTTTTCACAAACTCGTCACGATATATGCTGCACGCTTTTGCCGTGTTGCCCGTCCCCGAAAAGACGTAAATTATCGCTTTTCTCATAGCCTTTTCTCCTTAAAACTGCGTGTATCTCGCATTGTGATCTTTGTCGTAAAAATACGTGCAATTCTCACCTTTTGCGTGCGTGTCATACCACACTTGCGCATAAAACGGCATAAACTTTGACAGTCTGTCATAATCCCACGGTGACGGCTGGCAACATTCGGGACACCAATGCCCCGCTTTAAGCACGCAGTACGGCGATGCGAAAAAGCGATGACCGTCGTGACATTCCCATTCGAGTTTCGTGTACAAATCGCCCTTTTCCATACTCTCCGACAAGCATTTTCCGCCCCTGAACGCCGCCGCCTGCCGCATATCTTCTATATCGAGCTGTTCGTCGGGCTTTGTTTCGTCATAGCCGTGATCGAGAATATAGCCGTGCTCTTTGAGCTTTGTTTCATCACGCATATCGTCATAGTCGATATAGCCGTCTGCAAGCTGTCCGTGGCACAGGATCGGATACTTGCTCCAATCGCTCGGCAAGCACGCAAGGTTTTCTTTGCTGCCGAAAAACGCTTTGACTTTGCCGTCTTGCTTTGTGTTCACCCAATATCTCGGCGCGTTTTCGTCTTTCAAAAGCCGCTCGATTGCGAGTTTGGACACAAGTTTCGCAGGCAGAATTTTGCCGAGTTTGTAATACGGATGAGTGGACAATATCTCTTGCCAATAGTCCTTGACGTCTTCACGCTGAAAGCCGAAATAGTCGTTGAGAACGTGGCTGTCTTCAAACCACATACAATGAAAATTGCGTATGGAATTCCACTGCGGCTTCATATATTTTTGCGTCGAGCCGCCGATGATCTTAAACCCTTCGTCAAAAGTGTCATAGCCCGTCACTCTGTTGCGAGCTCCGCCGCCTATGTTGTAGCACTTCTTCCAAAACTTCCCGTCAAGCTCGCCCTTTGCGTCCTTTTCCACGAGCCTTTTCATCAAATATCCGCTGTCCCTTGCCGTCACCCACTCTATCGGCGCATTGAAACAGGTGTGGAACATAAGCCCGTCTTTCATGTTGTTGGTGAGCATCTTCGAGTGCAGCATGCCTGTCTGACGCAGCACCGCCCAATTGATGACGTCACTGTCGATTATGTATCTTTCGCCCTTGATTTTGCTTGCGGAATACTCGTCGTAGGTGCTTGAAATCAGCGGATCGCCCACTCGTCCCCACGGATGTTTGTAGTTGCGATTGCCATAAATCGCCACCGTCGAGATATGCACCAGTTTCGGCTGATTTTGCTTGATCGCGCTCACCGCGTCAACAATGTTCTTTGCGCCGATACGATTGCATCTGTCCGTGGCAACCGGATTGTGATCGGCTGTCGGCGGAATTACGGCTGCAAGATTGAGCACGTAATCGCTGCCCGCAACAAGCCGCTTGCAATCTTCAAAATTTGCAATATCGCCAAAGATAATCTCCACACGTGCGCCGTATTTACGCTTCCATCCTCTTGCGTACTTTTTCTCTCTGCGCTCGGGTTGAAGAAGGACTTTCACCTTGTACACCGCATCGCTTGCAAGCAGTTGAGTCAAACTCTCAACGCCCATATTGCCGCTTGCTCCCGTCATTGCAACAATCTTTCCCATAAAACGTTCTCCTTTGTTTTATGGCTATATTTTCTCATATCAGCATTGCAAAAATCTTGACAAAAACTTTACAGTTTTCACGTTTTTCACACAAATATGCCGCCTTTCTTACAATTTCATCAAAATTTTGTAAGAATTGATCTTTCTCGGCTTTCGCGCGCGATTCCTTTTATATCGCCGTTCCGCCGCCCGTTTTGCGCACCTATAATTGATTTTTTTCTATAAAATGATATAATATCGTCAAAAAAACAGCCGTAGGTGTCACATGCTGCTCGTCAGATCCGCAACCATGGACGATTTCAACCAAATCGCCGCAATATACCGCTTCGCGCAAGATTTTATGATTAAATCGGGCAACCCTACCCAATGGGGACGCACCTATCCTAGTGCGGAATTGATAAAATCGGATATAAATCAAAATGCGTGCAAAGTCATTTTCGATGACAACGGCATACACGGCGTGTTCGCGCTCTTTGACGGCGAAGATCCCACCTACAAGCAAATTGACGGCTCTTGGCTCAACGACGAGCCGTACGTCACCATACACCGCCTAGCCGGCGACGGACAAACGCACGGACTTTTCCAATGCGCCGCAAACTATGCAAAAACCGTCTCCCACAACGTGCGCCTTGACACCCACGCCGACAATCTCATCATGCAATCGCTCATCCAAAAATACGGCTTCACCCCCTGCGGCACCATCCGCGTCGCCGACGGCTCTCCCCGCCTTGCCTACCACCTATCTCTCCAATAACCCCCGCCCACATCACGATGAATGTGTATTCTGCGTCCGTACTCACGATTTTGTCACTTGCGCCCTGACAACATTTGAAGACTTGGTTTTTCTCGGAAGCTTGGGCTTTGACAGCGATTTTATCACCTATCGCAATATTTCCGCTGCCATTACCACCATTGAATCATGCAGATTTTGACATCGGCGTCAATTAGCTAATTGTTCAAAGAACAATATAAAAGTGCACAGGTAGCGCGTTTTTGCAATCCAACAACTCATGATTTAGCTGTATTTTGCAAATTTCCAACTCATTTTTTCAAAATTGCTCCAAAACACTTGTCAAACTTCTCAAATTAGTGTAATATAACTCTTGCTTTGGAGGCATAGCCCAGTTGGTTAGAGCGCTACGTTGACATCGTAGAGGTCATAAGTTCGAGTCTTATTGTCTCCACCAATAGGTACCCATCCGCACCTGTCGCACTTACAGGAGCGGATGTTTTATTTTTATCATGCGTTTTGTAGTTTAAAGAACGAGCAGCCACGTACGACAAATCACGCTTTTTTGGATAGGAGTTTTCTTGCACCTTATTTTCAGTTTGTATTGAAGGACGTATTTTATATGATATAATGGAAGAGATAAAGTGGTATCCGAGGAAATCTATGATCATCGTAAAAAACCTAACAAAAGTTTACAAAAGCAAAAAAACAAAGAGTTGTGTGGCACTTAACAACGTGTCATTTTCACTCCCAAGCAAGGGGTTGGTTTTTGTGGTTGGCAAAAGCGGAAGCGGGAAGTCGACCATGCTCAATCTGCTGGGCGGACTGGACTCATTGACGTCTGGTGAAATCAACGTCTTTGGCAATCAACTGAACGAATACAGCGAAAGTGAGCTTTATTCCTTCCGCTCAAATATGGTGGGTTTTGTCTTTCAAGACTTTCATCTTCTTGACGACTTGACCGTTGCGGACAACGTGAGGCTATCCCTCAAACTTATGGCAGAAGACGATGACGACAGAGTTGAAAAAGCCCTTGAAAGTGTAGAACTTCTTGAATACAAGGATAGATACCCCCGTGAACTTTCGGGAGGTCAACAACAACGTGTGGCAATGGCAAGAGCACTTGTCAAAAACCCCGACGTTATTTTTGCAGATGAGCCCACAGGAAACCTTGACAGCAATACAACTGAGCAAATCATCAAACTGATAAAGGAAATTTCAAAAGAGAAATTGGTTGTTGTGGTATCCCACAACCTTTTTGATGCCTATGAGTATGCGGACAGAATCATTGAGTTGTCTGAGGGCAGAATCATCAACGACTTGGTGATCAACGAGAAGTATGAAAATGCTGTGGAAGTCAAGGATAACAAGGTCATCATCCCTATGCTGAAAAGATTCAAGCAGGATGAACTTGACAGCCTTCTTTCCATTTGCAAAAGAGATGAAATATTAGAGATAGAGCAGTCCAACAACAAGTTCAAACAAATAGAGCAAAAGGAAGAACCTCTACAAGCAAAAGCCCCTCAAAAGAAGACAAAAGGGTTGTCGTTTCTTGATTCAGTCAAGTTTTCCGCTATGTTTGGCAAGCGCAGAATTGTTGGATTTTTGCTGTCGGCAATCTTCGCATCAATACTGATTTGTGTATTATCCTTGGCGCAATCCATTGCAAATTTTGATGCAAAGTCTATGGCGGCGGACACTATGACTGAAGGCTCGGTTTATGCAGTAAGAAAGGATTTGGACACCCTCAGTGGGCAGGTGCATGCAAGAGTCATAACCGAGGAGGATTTTGCCAAAATCAAGCAAGCGTCTCCTGATGCAAAACTGTACAAACTCTATATGAGTGGTTTATACATAACCGGCTACACCATTGGTCATCAAAAAGTGCCCAACATAACTCAAAGCGGACTGCACATTGTTGAAACCTCAGGAACTCTTGAAACCAACGAAGAGTATGCCAAGAAACTCCTGCGTCTTGACAATTTGGAAATAAATCGAGGCTCTGTTGAGCAAAAGACGGGCGGAGTCTACGTCACCGACTTCGTTGCGGACTCCTTTATGTTTTATGGCAAAGCAGAAAATTATGATGAAATTCTAGGACAATGTGAAGAAAGTGCCGACTATTGGCCCGCTGGTTACGTCAACGGAATCATCATCACTGGCTACAAAGAAAAGTATGAAGGGCTTATTGACCAAATCAACAGTATGACAAAGGAATCCCCCTTGACAGAAGAAATCATTTCCTTTTTGGATTACGTCAATCAAGCCCTTGCAATCGGTTACTATTTTGGTGACAACTACAAAGAAATATCTTCTGCCAACATCTACGAAAGAAACTACGTTTACACCAGGAATTTCTTTGTCAACGGAGTGGATGCTTCCTCAACAATTCCATTTATCTCCTGCGGAAGTTATTTTGACTGCGTCTTGGGCGACAATGAAGTGTTTATGGACGTGGAGGCCTACAACAAGATTTTTGGCACCGAATACACCTACGGCAACTGCGACACCTTTGTCCCCCATGCAATCAGTTTTTTGAGCAGTGATTTCAACAACGAAGTCACTTATTCAAAGCAAATGACAGTTGCAGGAATTGGCAAATGTAAGGGCGGAAATATGCTTCTTGCAGACAACGTGTTTTATGAATACAAGGAAAAGATGTTCCATTGCTATGGAGTCTACGTTGACGGCGAAGACGTCAGTGGAGTCATCAACTACACAATAGACAACGGCTATTCAAATATATCTCTCAAAATGTCCGCAGTGCAAACAATGTCACAAGCAGTTGAGGTCTTCAACAGATTCTTTGAATTTATAGTGGCGATTTTGGTGTGCGCCTGTGTGTTTATCATCACCAGCTTTGGTGTGAAAAACATCAAGGCTAAGATATACGAAGTCGGGGTGATGAAAGCCCTAGGCTGCAAGCTGTCAAGATTTTTTGTTATATTTGGTTTGCACACCTTGCTCATTGCTGTTGCAACAATAGTTGTGTCCGTTGCAGGATACGTGGCATTTGCCAACGTGGCAAATCATATCTTGGTGGAATCACTGAAAGCCATTGCTCCTGCAAAAATAATGCTTGACCTTCAATTCATCAAGTTTGATTGGCAGTTTGCTCTCATCAACTCGGCAGCGGTTGTGCTCATATCAATCGTGTCAACCACCATTCCAATCATCTTGTTGAAGCGCATCAAACCTATCACAATAATCAAAGCAAAAGAATAAAAAGCAGTTTATGCTGCAAAAACGACAACTTAAACAGTCGATTCTTGCAAAACAATCAAACAAATCAAAAACAAAAAGCGAACTCAAATGAGTGAAATAGTCAAATAAAAGTAGACACAAAAAAAGTGTTATTTAAATCCCTGTTCAGTTCTATACTGAATGGGGTTTTTATATTCTAAACTATATAACCATAGACCAAACAATCCATTTTGAGATACTTTACGTTATAAATCGCCGACACAAACTGCGTTTCAACCTTGAAAAAACACCCACCACTCCTCACGGTGCGGATTAGTTCAAATTCTTTCCACCAGAACAAAACTAAAAAGAACATAAACTTTTTAGAAAAGAGAGAAAGTCCCAAAAGGACTTTTTCTTTTTATATCGAATACACATTCATATTGTATATTCTTACGAATAACAATCACTTACTCATTGTTCTTTTCGAGCAAGCGAAAAAGAAAAGACCGCCCAAAAAGCGGGCGGCCCTATACCGAAAAATATCGGTATTGAAAAGCGTATCGGCTGATGCGGCGGTCAGATTGATATGAGCGCGCACCAGCAGAACGAAATTTGTCGGTTTGCTTCAAGATTGAGAGCAACCTTCCCTATGCCAAACGCAAGGCATACGCTTTGCGTCCGCAAGCCGAGCCGTCGTTGCTCACGTATACGAAAAGCCGACGCGCACTCCTCTTGCAACGTCGAATCGAGATACGTTTCAACACAAGCGACAGCTCATTGGCGAGATCGATCGCCATCCTGCTTGCTCTTATATTAATATAGACAATTTCGGCGGGGTCGATTTCCCAAAATTTTGCAAAATTGTTTACAAAACACAAAAAATCGCGAGATTTTGCCTGTTGAACATGAAAACGGAGCGGCAAAACGCCGTTCCGTTTCCAAAAATAAAAAAGAAGGTAAAGTGAACACGTCACATGAAAATCATATTGTCGGGTGCGCGGATTTGCCATATTGCGAAAGGCGATTTGAGCCTTTCAAGTTGCTTGCGCGGGTCAAACGCAAAGGATTTGGACAACAAAAGGAGATCCGGCAAATCCGCGCTTTTGGGGTTGAGATTGCCTATCGTTTGCACGCCAAAACGAGATGATTATCTGTTGATAAGGCACATTCTGACGTACACGATTTTGCCGTTTCTGGTGGCGATTTGCGAATCGCTGACTTTTTTTGCTGCGTTGATACGGCTCATCAAAATTTTCATAGTTTACTCCTTCAAGCGTCATGCGCTTACTTTTTGAGTGATTTTGCTCGGGGATTTTTTTGTTTTCCCCCTTGCTTGCAAACATATAATATGATATACTGTGTACCGAAATGGGGACACAAGTCGCAAATTTCAAAACTTTTTACAAAAAATTGCAAAAACTACGATTTTTTTGGCGAACCGCCGCCGAAGGAGCGAATATGGCACTTGAAGCAAAGAAAACCCTTATCATGCGGATATATCAAATCCTTGAAGAATACAGCGACGACGAACATCCGCTCACGCAGCAGGACATCATCGATTTGCTTGAACGCAACTACGGCATCGAGTGCGAGAGAAAAGCCGTGGGGCGCAACCTGTCCTATCTCAAAGAAATGGGTTTTGACATCGAAAGCTGCAAAGGCGGCTCATACCTTGCCACGCGCAAGATCGAAAATGCCGAGCTTAGGCTGCTCATAGACAGCGTGCTGTCTTCGCGCAACATCAACTCCACGCACTCCAAGCAGCTCATCGACAAGCTCATATCCCTTGGCGGGCACAACTTCAAATCGCACGTCAAGCACGTCTATTCCGTCAAAGAGTGGGACAAATCCAGCAATAAGGACTTCTTCTACAACGTGGAAATCGCCGACGAAGCGATCGAGCAAGGCAAGAAAATCGAGTTTGACTACAACAAAATGGGGCTTGACAAGCAACTTCACAAAAACTTGTCCCACAAAGGCTCGCCATACCAGATGTTTTTGCACAATCAACGCTACTACCTTATGATGTTTGACGAGGTGTTTGACCAAGTGGGCTACTACCGCATGGACAAAATTACGAATATAGAAATCGTCAACGAAAATGCGAAACCGCTCAAAGAAAACTTCGGCTTTGAAAAAGGCATCGACTACAAGCAAATCTCCACCGCTCTGCCGTACATGTACAACGACAAACCTATCCCTGTCACGATCAAGTGCCGCAACTATATGATGGACACGCTGTCCGACTGGTTTGGCACAAACTTCATAGTCAAGCCGGTGGACGATGACAACTTCACCGCCACGATCACCGCAAGCGAAAAAGCCATATTATATTGGATATTGCAATACAACTACAAGATAGAAGTCATCGCGCCCGAGTCCTTGCGCGAGCGTGTGATATACAGCTTGAAAACGACGCTTTCAAAATACGAAAATGACGGCGACAACGCGTCCAAATCAACCGATACTGCCGCCGCCATGCAAGAAAAATCAAGCGAAAATCAAAACAAAACCGTTTGAATCCGAGCATAAACGCAACGTCCGCCGTTGCGTTTTTTTGTCAATTCGATTGATTTTGTTATAAAGCAAGACTATAATACACATCTCACAACCACTTTGAAGGTGAAATGATGACAAAAAAAGATTTGCTTTCAAGATTGTACCGTCACGGCGTACAGCTGATGGCGGTGGGAATAATCACCGGCATTGCGGTGGGCATTGTGGTGTCCTTTTTCAACATTGCCGCCGAGCTGTTTTCGCAATACGCAAAAGATTTGTATTCTCTTTTGCGCGAAAACCCCGCGTTTATTCCCTTGCTTTTCATTGCCCTTGCGATAATCGCGTTTGCAATAGCCACGCTTGCAAAATTCGTGCCTATGATTCGCGGCAGCGGAATTCCTCAAACGGAAGGCGCGGCAAGGGGATTGCTCGAACTCAATTGGTACAAATCTCTGCCGTCAATGGCGGCGGCGTGCCTTGTGTGTATAATATCCGGTCTCACCGCGGGAGCTGAAGGTCCGAGTATGTTTATCGGCGCGACTTGCGGAGACGGAGTGAGCAAAATGTTGCGTTGCACGGATATGGAACGCAGATATCAGCTCACGGGCGGAGCGAGCGCAGGGCTTGCAGTGGCGTTCAATGCGCCGCTTACGGGCATAGTTTTTGCATTTGAAGAAGCGCACAGACGTTTCACCCCTGCAATATTTATATGCGCATTTTCATCCGTGCTGTCGTCAATCATCACACGCAATCTGCTGTTTGAGCTTATGCAGATGGAAGTGACGTCCACATTTACGACGTTCACGCTCGTGCAAATGCCGCTCAAAACGTACGGATACGTTGCAATCGCCGCAATCATAAGCGGATTGTTGGGCTTCGGCTTTTATTCGCTTTGCCTGCTCTCTCGCAAAATCTTTGCCAAAATCACGTTTGCAAAGGGGCTTGGCAAGATGCTCATACCGTTTGTTGCGGCAGGCGTGTTCGGGCTTATCAGCGTATCGGTCATGGGCGGCGGACACTCGTTCATTCAATCGCTCGGCACTTTGGGCGGAATGCGAGAGCAATCTGTTGCCGCGATATTCTCATCACCCGTTGTGGTTTCTCTTCTTCTCGTGCTTGTCATGCGAATTGTGGCAACCGTCTTCAATCTCGGCGCAGGCGTGCCGTGCGGCATATTCATCCCCATGCTCTCCATAGGCGCATGCGTGGGCGCGCTCGTTTCCAAATTGTGCGGCGCAATCGGCATGGACGCTGTGTACGGAGATTGCATCGTGATGATATGCATGGCGACCTTCTTTGCCTCGATCGTCAAAGCACCTATCACCGCAATCGTCATGATTGTAGAATTGACGTGGCAGTTCACCTTGCTCGTCCCCGTTATTCTCGGCGTATCCTTCGGCTATATGGTCAGCGAAATATTCGGCGCAAAACCCATCTATGAAGTCATACTCGACGGCATACTCGAAGACGAACACGTGCATCTGACGCGCCACTCCTACACCACCACGATAGAAGAAGGCTCGATTGCGATGAACAAACCCATCCGTGACGTTTTGTGGCCGGGCAACCTTCTTATCCGTTCCATAAAACGCGGTGACGAAATCGTGGTTGCCTCGTCCGACACCGTGCTCCGCGCAGGCGATGAGATAACCGTGCAAACGGAATGTGTGGACTTTGACCGTTTCAAAGTGTGGGTGGACGAGATAGTAAAACCAAGAAAACGCTTTGCCTTGCGCACATCTCGAAAAACCACAAAACGCAACTGAAAAAGCAGTTTACACAATCGTTTTGACAATATAAAACCTTGATATTGAAATATGCTCGCAAAAATTGCGAGCATATTTTTCTTTATTATCGTTGCGTTTTCAACGTTTTACATCAGGGATGTTTTTCTCCCTTGCGATAGGCTTCCATAACGGGCTTGAACACTTCGCCGTTGGTTGGCGGACTCCAAATGATTGCATTTGCGCCTGCCCTTATGGTCTCGGTGATGCTTTCTTCAGTCGGTCCGCCCGTTGCGATTATGGGGATGTTGGGATCGATTGCCCTTATCTTTGCCACGACATGAGCCGTTTGACTGCCGGCTGCAACGTTGAGAATTTCCGCACCGTGTTCAACTTTTTCACGCACGCCTTCCGCATTGACCATCGTTGCGACAATCGGGATGTCAATCGTGTCGTACAGCTCGCGTATGGTCTTGTCCGAAGTCGGAGCATTGACCACAACGCCCGCCGCTCCCTGCATCTCAGAGAACATGGCGAGATTCACCACTCTTTTGCCTTGCGTCAAACCACCGCCCACACCCGTGAATACGGGCACGTCGGCAGCGTGTATCAACATCTCGTTGATGATTGGTTGCGGAGTGTACGGATACACCGCAAACACCGCGTCAGCGTTGCAGTTTCGAATCACCGCCACGTCGGTTGTGAAAACGATGGATCTTATTCTTTTTCCAAACAGCACGATGCCGCTACATTCGCTGATTTGCTCGGGAACTCTCAATGCAAAGTTTCTCAAGCTGCCGTTGATTTGCGGAGCCATACTCTGAAGTGTCTCGCTCTCATAAATGATTCGCGACGCGCGCTGAATTTCTTCTTGAAGTCTTTTGTATAGTTTACCCACTTGTCCACCTCCTAAATTAGAGTGCGATAATTATAACACCGCAAAAGCGCATACACAATACCCGCGCCGCAACGTTTTTCGCACTCCCTGCCCCATATACCCCACATTTTACAACTCTGTTGCCTATCTCCGCCACGATTGTTTGGTTATACCGACACAATCCGCCGTTGCGGCTCGTGTTCCGTCTTCAAAATTGCACAGTCTGTTAATAAGAACACTTCGAATAGGCACAGTGAATATATAAGTTTTTATAAGTTCACGGCTCTACAAAAGTTGAGCGTTTGAAACCCTAAATAGAAATGCCCCATCTTTCCGGTCCGCGCCGGTATTTCTTCCACCACTCTACAAAAGTTTTGCGTGTAAAACCCTAAATGCAACTTTCCCCTTTCCTCAGGTGTTTGGACTGCGGCGTTTGCGTGGCAATCCGCCTTGTTCGCTTTGGCTACAATCCGTCCACTGGACGAATTGCTTTACGCGTCGCGCCCATATCACCGTTCCCCCTTACAAGGGAACCCACGGTGACCGCGTGGCGGGGGACAACTCGACGCGATTGACTTCGTAACAATCGCTATTCCGTCACTTCGTTACTTACGGTCGAGACATAACTTGCGCCATTTCTCTTATTGTGTCACTTCGCTTTGTGCGCCGGCTCCGCAACAACATGGCGCAGTCGCTCGTACTACACACAAGGGCTCCCGCACGTCAAAAACAAACGAACTTGTGCGTGAGTAAGAAAGATGAAAGCGCAGTTTTTGGCGTGTGGGAAAAGGAACACAAAGACCAAAAGGCAAACGATTGCAACTTGTTGTAATCGTTGCAAAATGGGCTTGTGTGTGACGTAAGTCCGACGCTCGATACGGTCGCCGCCTTGCGGCTCCAATTCCGTCTTTGAAGTCACACATTCCGTTTATAAGTACGCTCCAAATGGGCTTTCATTTCGGGTGTGGGTGTCCCACCCAATCAAAAGTACCAAGCCGACAATCTTGCGAAATTGTGGCGGGAGTTTTTGCCCGTGCTTGAACTGATAGCAAAGATTTTCGGCGCGGTTAGCAGGACAAAAGCCAAATGCGGCTCTCGGTGTTGCTTGCAACCAAGCGATGACGTTGCCGCGATGACGGCTTTTGTTCGGGCGCCCGCACCGCAATTATTAATTATTCATTATTCATTATTAATTAGCAATAAAACGGCAATATTGCGATGCATAACGAGAAAGGCACGGTTTTAGAAAAACACGATATTTGGATGAAGAACAAGAAAGAGCCACGCTATCGGCAACCCTAATGTACAAGTAGTACATGAGTTGACGAGAGCGTGGCTCTGCCGATGTTATTCGCCAAATAGCGTGTTTTTAGCCGAAGACGGCAAGAAGGAAGCCTGCCGCAACCGCCGACCCTATAACACCTGCAACGTTCGGTCCCATGGCGTGCATGAGAAGATAGTTGCCTTTGTTGTATTGAAGGCCTACGGTGTTGGAAACACGAGCCGCCATAGGCACTGCGGAAACGCCTGCAGATCCGATGAGCGGATTGATTTTGCCCTTTGACACAACGTAGAGAAGTTTGCCGATGAGAAGGCCGCAAATGGTTGCGAGCACAAAACCTGCAAGACCGAGGAACACGATCTTGAGAGTGTCAACGGTCAAGAACGTTGCACCGACAGCGGTTGCGCCGACGCTGATGCCAAGGAACAGCGTGACGATGTTCATAAGCGCGTTTTGCGCGGTGTCGCTAAGACGATCGGTCACTCCGCACTCACGCAACAAGTTGCCGAACATCAAGCTGCCCAAAAGCGGAGCAACGGACGGCAAAAGCAATGCAACGACGATTGTGACGAGAATGGGGAAAATGATTTTCTCTTTTTTGCTGACCACGCGGGAAGGTTGCATAACGGTCATGCGCTCTTTCTTGGTGGTGAGCATCTTCATGAACGGGGGTTGCAAAAGCGGAATGAGAGCCATATACGAATATGCCGCAACCGCGATAGGAGCGAGCAATTCGGGGGCAAGCGACTTTGTAAGGAAGATTGCCGTCGGGCCGTCCGCGCCTGCGATGATCGAGATAGAACCTGCTTGACCGCCCGTGAATCCCATTGCCGCTGAAAGGATAAGCACAAGATAGATGCCGCCTTGCGCCGCCGCGCCGAGAATGAGCGAGCTGGGACGAGAGAGCATCGGGCCAAAGTCCGTCATTGCGCCTACGCCGATGAAGATAAGGCAGGGATAAACGCCCGTCTTTACGCCGATGTAGAGCATATCGAGAAGTCCGCCGTGTTGCAAAACGTTGAGATAGTCAACGCCGTTTGCCACCGCCGCGCTGCCTGTCCACCATTCGGGGTGGAAAATCTTGTCGCCGTCAAGGGCGGGCAAGTTGGTCAGCAGCATGCCGAACGCGATGCCGACAAGGAGCAACGGCTCAAACTTCTTTTTGATGCCGAGATAAAGGAAAAACAGCGCGATGACGATCATCACAAGGGATTGCCAACCGCCTTCTTGACCGAAGAGATGGTATCCGCTGCCGTTCCAAATATTCTTTAAGATTTCACCTATATCCATACAAGCTACTCCTTACAGAAGTTCCACAAGCGGTGTGCCTGTCTCGACGGTTGCACCCTTTTGGACGAAAACCTGACCGATTTTGCCGTCTTTTTCGGCATAGATCTCGTTTTCCATCTTCATGGCTTCGAGAATGATGAGAACGTCGCCTTTCTTGACTTGTTGACCTGCCGTAACCTTGACGGCATTGATATTGCCGGGCATGGGCGCGACCACGGTGTTTGCGCCTGCGCTTGCAGGAGCTGCCGGCGCCGGCTGAGGCGCAGGAGCTGCCGCAGCTTGAACGGGAGCGGCAGTTGCGGGCGCGGCTTGCGGCAATGCCGCATCGTATTCGGATTGAATGACTGCCTCACCCTTTTCCACTTCAACCTCATATATTTTTCCGTTGAGCGTAACTTTATAAATCATTTTTCTTCTCCTTCCGCGTCCACGCGTTTTATGGATTTGAAACGCAACTCGTTGAGCGGAGTTTGCGTTGCGTCTGCGACGATTGCCATGATCATAGCGGCATCGCGCTCTGTGGTGTTGACAAGTTTAAGTTCGCCGCAAGTGCCGTTGGCAAGAGCGGGAGCTTCTTCGTCCGCCGCGACGTCGTCGTCTTTCTTCTTTTTCTTCCAAAACATCAGTTTGTTTTGGAAATTTTGCATCTTATCGTTCCATTCGGGGTGCTTTGCTTTGAGCTTGTCGCTGCCTTCAAAGATTTTGCCCACAACAGATACGATGAGCATGAGCAGAATGAGAACGATAAACACCACCACAATGCCGATAAGCGCAAGCAAAAGCGCGTCGGTGACTTTGAGTGGATCGTCTTTGTTCAAAATTCCGCAAAGTAAAACGTCGTTCATATACACACCTCTTATTCTTCAACGGGCGCGATGGTGTACTTGACGATCTTCTCTTCTTTTGCCTTGCGAGCCGCAAAGAATTTTTCCGCGACTTGCGGGAAAAGGATGTAGGAGAGCACGTCTTCGTCGCACTTTGCCGTGTCGCCGAGCTCCGCTTTGGTCTTTTCAAAGACGGGTTCGAGCGTGTCTGCGTATCTGCCTTCGATGGGTTTCTCGTCACCGAGAACTTTTGCCATAACTTCGGGATCGATGGGAGCGGGCGACGTGCCGTATTCACCGCGGCAATACGCCTTAACTTCCTTGGAAATGTTCTTGTATCTCTCGCCTGCGAGCACGTTGTTGGTGGCTTGCACGCCGACCATTTGGCTCATAGGTGTGACAAGCGGCGGATAACCCAAATCCGCTCTGACCTTCGGCGTTTCGATAAGCACTTGCTCGAATTTGTCCATAGCGTTTTGCGCTTTGAGTTGCGAAACAAGGTTGGAGAGCATGCCGCCCGGCACTTTGTACGTGAGCGCGTCCGTGTCGGTGGTGAGCATCTTGGGATTGAGCGTGCCGTCTTTGAGATATTCATCTCTTATCGGCTTGAAATAGTCGTTGACTTGTTTGAGCACGTCGTCGTTAAGACCCGTTTCATAACCGAGTTGTTTGAGTGCGATGTTGATGGTTTCGGTTGCGGGTTGGCTCGTGCCGCCGCTGAAACAAGACGTTGCGGTGTCGATGACGTCAACGCCTGCCTCGATCGCCTTCATATAGGTCATATACGCCATGCCCGTCGTGCAGTGCGTGTGCAAAACAACGGGAACTTTCACTTCGTTCTTGATCGCGCCGATAAGCTCGTACGCCTCAAACGGAGTCATCGTGCCTGCCATATCCTTCACGCAGATCGTGGATACGCCCATTTCTTCGAGTTGCTTTGCGAGTTTTGCAAAAGCGTCGAGAGTGTGCACCGGGCTTTGCGTGTAGCTGATTGCGCCGGATACGGTCGCGCCGCACTTGATAGCAGTCTTGGTCGCCGTTTCGAGATTGCGTACGTCGTTGAGCGCGTCGAAAATGCGGATGATGTCGATGCCGTTGTCAACAGACTTCTCCACAAACATCTTCACCACTTCGTCCGGATAGTGCTTGTAACCCAAAAGGTTTTGTCCGCGAAGAAGCATTTGCAACTTCGTGTTGGGCATTGCCTTGCGCAAATTTCTCAATCTTTGCCACGGGTCTTCGTCAAGGTATCTCAAACATACGTCGAACACCGCTCCGCCCCAGCACTCCACGGAATAGTAGCCCGCTTTGTCCATGGTCGGAAGTATGTCGGCAAACTTCGAATACGGCAAACGCGTCGCAATCAACGACTGATTCGCGTCACGCAACACCGTTTCGGTAAAAAGAACTTTTTTGGTTTCTTTTCCCATTGTTGTCCTCCAAAAATTAATTCAGTATGATTATAACAAATTAAATCGTCAATCACAACAGATTGCCGTCAAATTGATAAAAATTTATTTATTTAATTTCCGTCCGCCCGCCTTCCGCGTCGAACAATCCAAACTCCCGCCATTATCCGCACATCTCTACATATATTTCCACAATTCCACCCGACATCCCATATCCCCGCCCCAAATCGCCAAAATGATTCAAAATTCCGCCACCGATCGCAAGAAAGCGCACTTTGCACCGCCAACCTTTTCAAAAATTATTGACATCGCCCGCTCCTTATGCTATGATAAGCAAGCTGACCAAAACGTCCGCACCGCAATTTCGACTTTGGAGAAGTACCCAAGAGGCCGAAGGGGCTCCCCTGCTAAGGGAGTAGTACGAGTGAATCGTAGCCAGGGTTCAAATCCCTGCTTCTCCGCCAATCAAAACCTAAATCGAATACGAAAGTGTTCGGATTAGGTTTTTCTTTTGCAAAAATTCAGGTTTTATCTGTGTTTTCGGCGTGCCGTCGTTTCGGTCTTTTCGGGGTTCGTAGGCTAAAGTTCGTATCGCTTTGTCCGTAGCAGTTGCAGACGGTTTTATGCCGCGAAAGGTTCTTGACGTGAGAAAGGAGTGTGTCAGGCTAGCGTTCAAGATCAAAAAAGTCTATTAAATGTTCAGGGATGTTATATCCGCAACAGTCCAGCATTTCTTTTCCGTAATCTTCCCAAGAAAAGCCACTCCAAAGATTGACGTTATCGTCCCAATTCTCACCGCGGTTTTTTACAAGTTCTTCAAAATCGTCATAGTTTTTAACTTCAAGGAAAGCGCAAAGTTCTTTGTGTTTATAATCGTTGGTAAGGACGCCAGATTCGTAAAGCGTGTCGAATAGGTTTTCGGGATTCATATAATCCCAGTTGACAGAACGGTCCGATATACCTTCGATGTCTTGTATAAACAATTCTTCGTCTATACCGTCGAGTTCAAAGCCTTCTCGTTTGAGTTCTTCAACGACTTCTTCCCAATCGTTGTAGTCCGATAAATCAAGCCATTTCGAGCCTAAAGCTCTTTCGTTGCATTCGTTGTACGAACCCCAAGATCCGATAACAATACTTATGTTTCCCATTGTTAGTCCTCCGAAATATAAATCTTGATAAGCGTGTTTCCGTATTCGATATAATGACCTTTGTCATCTTCAA
>URIZ01000019.1 GCA_900548005.1 uncultured Eubacteriales bacterium
GCAACCCTAATGTGCTATGCGCACATGAGTTGATGGACAAGGGGCTTTGACAAAGTCAGTCGCTATTTAGCGCGATTTTTTAGTATTGGACGGATATAAGGGTAAGCCCCCTCGCCCCCAACGTCTTCCCTGCCATCGTTCTGTCACCGGTGGCGAGAGCGGCGGATACGTCTTGGGGAGTGAGTTTGCCGATGCCGACGTAGACGAGAGTGCCGGCAATGATGCGCACCATGTTGTAGAGAAAACCGTTGCCGGTGACGGAGATTGAGAGTTCGCCGTCAAAAAATTTGCCGTCTTGACGGGGCTGAACGTTGTCGAACAAGCGAGCGGATATATCCACCGAATAGACTGTGCGGACGGTGTTTTTGATGACGCTGCCGCTTGCCTCGAAACACTTGAAATCGTGCGTGCCTTCTATGATTTTTGCCGCTTGCTCGATTTTGTCAAGGTCGAGCGGATAAGTGATATGCTCGTGATCGAGTTCGAGAAGGGGAAGACGATGCTTGGACACGTAGATTTTGTAGCAATAGGTCTTGCGCTTTGCAGAAAATCTCGCATTGAAATTTTCAGGTGCGACTTCACACGAGAGCATGCTTATATCATCGGGCAAATGCGTGTTGACGGCAAAAGGTATCTTGTCTGTGGGAATAGACGTATCTGCATCGAAATGCACCACTTGTCCGAGCGCGTGAACACCTGCGTCCGTACGACCGCTTGCGGTTGTCGAAGTGGGTGCGCCGAAGGTTTTTTCAAGAGCCTTTTCAAGCACTTCTTGCACGCTGAGTCCGTTGAGTTGGCGTTGCCAACCCACATAGTTTGCGCCGAAATAGGAAATCACTGCAAGGTATCTCATAAAAGGTCTCCGAATATCATTGCGTCGATGTTGATTCCGATTGTCGGAAAATAGTATCTTTCAAGCAAAATCACAACGAAATATGCGCATATCAAAAGGAATGCGACAAGGTCGCCCCAGCCGAGTTTTGCCTTCTTCATTTTGGTGCGTTTTTCGGTGGCATTGTAGCACCTTGCGTCCATTGCAAAAGCAAGCTCGTCCGCGCGTCTGAACGAGTTGACGAAAAGGGGTATCAACACGGGCAACATCGCTTTGGCTCTTGCAAAAAGTCCGCCCGTGTCAAAACTTGCGCCGCGCGCTTTTTGCGCCGCTATGATCTTGTTGGTTTCTTCAAAAAGAGTGGGAATAAAGCGCAACGCAATGCTCATGATCATGGCAATATCTCTGACAGGCACTTTGATGAGTTTGAGCGGCGACATAAGACTTTCCACGCCGTCCGCAAGCGCAACCGGAGTTGTGGTGAGCGAGAGCAAAGATGCGCCCGAAATCAACAAAACGAGCCTTAAAGCCATCTTTATGGTTGTATGAACTCCCGTTTTGGTGATTGTGAAGATTTTCCAGCTCCACAAAACAACGTCGTCGTTGCCGCCTCTGACCACAAACAAATTGATGAGCGCGGTGATGACGACAATCAGCAAAATGCCCTTGACGCTCTTCAAAACGGACGCCATGGGCAAGCGCGCAAGCAAGATTATGGCAACGAGCATGACAAGCGTGAGCATAAATCCGAAATAGGATTTGACAAAGAAAATGCCGATGACAAACATGAGCGTAAGGATCAATTTCACCCTTGCGTCAAGTCTATGCACGGGGGAATCCACGGGGTAATATTGACCAAATGCAACGTCCTTAAACATCGCTCTCCACCCCCTTGTCTTGCTTGTGCTCGGCAAGAGAAATCTCGCCGTTTTCATCGCCGCGATCGGCGGTGTTTTCTTGATTTGAACATGCGGATTTTTCAGCGTGATTGCCTGCTGAATTTTTCACTTTTTCTTCTCTGATTCTTGCAAGTTCGAGGCACAATTCGTCCATGGAAATCACGTCTTTTGCAACGGGTATTCCGCAAGCTATGAACTCGTCGGCAAGGTGCGCCGCGCTTGGCACGTCAAGCCCTATATCAGAGATGAGTTGCCTTGCGGTGAACACTTGTTTGGGCGTGCCGTCCGCCACGATTTTGCCGTCTTTGAGCGCGATTATTCTGTCCGCAATCACGGCGATGTCGTCCATGTTGTGCGACACCATTATGACGGTGGGAGACACTTCGCGTTGCAGCTTTTTCACAAGCGCAAGGATCTCTTCTCTGCCCACGGGATCGAGCCCCGCCACAGGTTCGTCAAGGATGAGAATTTTGGGTTGCATGGCAATGACGCCCGCAATTGCCGCGCGTCTTTTTTCGCCGCCCGACAAATCAAACGGACTTCTTTGCGCAAAAGTTGCGTAATCGAGCCCCACGACACTCATTGCCTTTTTCACTCTCTTGTCGATTTCTTCCTTGTCGAGCTTCATATTTTTTGGACCGAACGCCACGTCTTTTTCAACGGTGTCGGCAAAAAGCTGATATTCGGGATATTGGAAAACCATGCCCACTTCAAAACGCAATTTTTTGAGCGTTTTTTTGTCGCAAGAGTTCATTCCGTTTACGATAATTTGCGATTTTTTCTTGTCTTGGATCTTGATCAAGCCGTTTAGATGCTGGATAAGCGTGGATTTGCCGCTGCCGGTTGCACCGACTATACCCACAAAAGAACCTTCTTCGATTTCAAGGTTCACGTCATCCAACGCCTTCTTCTCGTAGGGCGTTTTTTTGGAATATATATAGGTGAGATTTTTTATTTCAATTGCAGGCATACTTTCTCCACGAGTTCCTTTTCGTCGATGACCACTCCGTCAAATCGAAAGCCCTTTTCGGACAACTCTCTTGAGAGCTTGCTCACGGGCGGTAATGTTAGACCGCACGCTTCGAGCATGCCCGACGAAAACACTTCTTTGGGCGTTCCGTCAATTGCGATCCTGCCCTTTCTCAGCACGATGACTCTGTCGGCAAGGGCGGCTTCTTCCATATTGTGAGTGATGTTTATCACGGTGATCCCCTGCTCGTTGAGCGATTTTGCAACGCTCATAACGTCTTTTCTGCCGTTTGGATCGAGCATGGACGTCGATTCGTCAAGGATGAGAATGTCGGGGCGCATGGCAAGCACTCCGGCGATTGCGATACGCTGTTTTTGACCGCCCGAAAGTTTGGACGCGCTGCGATCTCTAAACTCGCTCATGCCCACGGCTTCGAGCGCGGAATTTACTCTCTCTATGATTTCATCGCGCGGAACGCCGATATTTTCAGGGCCGAACGCAATATCGTCTTCTATGATTGTCGCGACCATCTGATTGTCGGGGTTTTGAAACACCATACCCGCTTTTTTGCGGATTTCAAACGTGTTTTTCTCGTCCTTTGTGGAAAGACCGTCGATAAGCACGTCCCCTTCGTTTGGGACAAAGAGCCCGTTGAGCAGTTTTGCGAGCGTGGATTTTCCCGATCCGTTCATGCCGGCGAGCGCGACAAAAGAGCCTTTTTCGATGGAAAAAGACACTCCTTTCAAGGCTTTTACGGCATGCCCGTCGCCGAGAGAATAGTTGTAACTGACGTTTTTTACTTCGATTTGCGACATGGCAAAAGTATAACACACGCAACGAATATTTGCAAACGCTATGCTATCGAACGTTTTGTTTTATTCTTGAAACCCGTCAAAAATCCTGATTTTTGCAAGATGCGATTGCTTTTGCGAGCCCCCCACGCAAAGATTGGCGATTTTTAGTGCGGCAATTCCGCCCTTTTTATTGACTATTAGTCTTTAGCAATATATAATATATAATGACTGCGCGCGTATGCATATACGCTACGCACAACACTAGAAGATATATTATTTGGAGGAAATCCCGATATGAAAAAAATGACCATTGACGGTAATACCGCTGCGGCACACATCGCGTATGCGTTCTCTGACGTTGCGGCTATCTACCCCATCACTCCGTCGTCCCCGATGGCGGAAAACTGCGACGATTGGGCAGGACAAGGCAGAAAGAACCTTTTCGGCAACGTTCTCAAAATCGCAGAAATGCAATCTGAAGCAGGCGCGGCAGGCGCAGTTCACGGCTCTTTGGCAGCAGGCGCATTGACAAGCACCTTCACCGCGAGCCAAGGCTTGCTTCTTATGATCCCCAACATGTACAAGATTGCGGGCGAATTGCTCCCCTGCGTGTTCAACGTATCCGCAAGAAGCGTTGCAGGCCACGCTCTCAACATTTTCGGTGACCACTCCGACGTGATGGCTTGCCGTCAAACCGGTTTTGCGATGCTCGCAGCCAACAGCGTTCAAGAAGTTATGGATCTCACTTTGGTGTCTTATCTTTCCACCATCGAATCCAGTGTTCCTTTCCTTAACTTCTTCGACGGTTTCCGCACTTCTCACGAAGTTGACAAGATCGACGTGATCGACTACGACGAAATCAAACCGCTCGTAAACTTCAAGAAAGTCGACGAATTCCGCGCACGCGCTCTCAACCCCGAACATCCCCACCAACAAGGCACGGCACAAAACCCCGACATCTACTTCCAAAACAGAGAAGCAAGCAACAAGTTCTATGACGCAGTCCCCGCAATCGTTCAAGCGGAAATGGACAAAGTCAGCCAACTCACCGGAAGAAAATATCATCTCGTTGACTACTACGGCGCACCCGATGCGGACAGAGTCATCGTCATCATGGGCTCGGGCGCAGAAGCGGTTGAAGAAACCGTTGACTATCTCAACGCACGCGGCAACAAAGTCGGTCTTTTGAAGGTCAGACTCTATCGTCCTTTCCCGCAAGACGCATTTGTCAAAGCAATCCCCGCAACCTGCAAGACCATCACCGTTATGGACAGAACAAAAGAGCCGGGCGCACAAGGCGAGCCTCTCTATCTCGACGTCGTGTCCGCTTTGAATGAAGCAGGCGTACAAAAAGAAGTGCTCTGCGGCCGCTACGGTCTTGGCAGCAAGGAATTCAATCCGTCCATGGTCAACGCAATCTACGCAAACATGAGCGGCGAAAAGAAAGATCGTTTCACCGTCGGCATCAACGACGACGTGACGCATCACTCTCTCGAAGTCACCGAAAAGATCGACGCAGCGGACGCAAGCGCAATCTCCTGCAAGTTCTATGGTCTCGGCTCTGACGGCACCGTCGGCGCAAACAAGAACTCAATCAAGATCATCGGCGACCACACCGACAAATACGCACAAGCATACTTCGCATACGACTCCAAGAAGTCGGGCGGTATCACCATCTCTCACTTGCGTTTCTCCGACAAGCCCATCCGCAGCACCTACCTTATCGACCAAGCGGACTTTGTGGCTTGCCACAACGAATCATACGTTCTCCGCTATGATATGCTCTCCGACCTTAAAGACGGCGGCACGTTCCTTCTCAACTCTCAATGGGAGCCCGAAGAAATGGACGCAAAACTCCCGGCGGCAATGAAGAACATGATCGCAAAGAAACACATCAAATTCTACACTCTCGATGGCTTGAAAGTCATCCAAGAGATCGGCACCAAGAAGGGCGTCAACACCGTCATGCAAGCGGCATTCTTCAAGCTTGCAAACGTCATCCCCTACGAAGATGCAGAACGCTATATGAAGGAAATGATCAAAAAGTCCTACGGCAAGAAAGGCGACGCTGTCGTTGCAATGAACAACGCTTGCGTGGACAAGGCGATCGCACACCTTAAAGAAGTCAAATATCCGCAAAGCTGGGAGACCACAACCAAGGGCGCAGATCCGTTGCCCGTCCCCAACGATGAATACTTCAAAACCTTCATCGCACCCATCGCGGCACAAGAAGGCGACAAACTCCCCGTTTCCGCATTCAACCCCAACGGTTACGTACCCACCGGCACGACCAAGTTTGAAAAACGCGGCATCGCAGTCGCAGTTCCCGTTTGGGATCCCGACAAGTGCATCCAATGCAACCGCTGCTCTCTCGTTTGCCCGCACGCGGCAATTCGTCCGACGCTCGCAACCGCAGAAGAGCTTGCAAACAAGCCCGAAGGTTTCGTCACCAAGCCCGCTATCGGCGTGAAAGGTTACGAATTCCGTATGCAAGTCAGCCCGTTTGACTGCACGGGTTGCTCCAACTGCGTGGCTGTCTGCCCGTCCAAAGAAAAGGCTCTCACCATGGTTCCGCTCGACGACGCTATCGCATCCGACGAAGCAAACTGGGATTACGCTGCAGAGCTCAAAGAGACCACTGCAGAGCTCAAATCCGTCAACGTCAAGAACAGCCAATTCAAGAAGCCGCTCTTTGAGTTCTCGGGCGCATGCGCAGGCTGCGGCGAAACTCCGTACGTCAAACTTATGACGCAACTTTTCGGCGACAGAATGCTCATCGCAAACGCAACCGGTTGCTCCTCCATCTACGGCGGCAGCGCACCGACTTGCCCCTACACCAAGAACGACAAAGGTCGCGGTCCCGCATGGGCAAACTCCTTGTTTGAAGACAATGCGGAATTCGGCTTCGGTATGCACCTTGCATACGACACTCGCCGCAACGTGCTTGCAAACGACATCAACTCTTTGCTTGCTCTCGGCACGGTGTCCGACGCTATGGTTGCGGCTCTCAACGCATGGCTTGAAAACAAAGAAGACGCTCAAAAGAGTGAAGAGACAGCCAACGCAATCATCGCACTTCTCCCCGAAGAAAAGAAGAACGCAAACGGCGTCAGCCTTGACCTTCTCAACAGCATTGAGGCAAGAGAAGATTGCTTGATCAAGAAATCCGTTTGGATTGTCGGCGGCGACGGCTGGGCATACGACATCGGCTACAACGGCGTTGACCACGTGCTTGCAAGCGGCGAAGACATCAACATCCTTGTTCTCGACACCGAAGTGTACTCCAACACCGGCGGACAAGCGTCCAAGTCCACCCCGACCGGCGCAATTGCGAAATTCGCGTCCACCGGCAAACGCACCAAGAAGAAAGACCTTGCGTTGCTCGCAATGGACTACGGCTATGTGTACGTCGCACAAGTTTCCATGGGCGGAGATATGAACCAAGTCGTCAAAGCATTCGCAGAAGCGGAAGCATACCACGGCCCGTCCATCATCATCGCTTATGCACCATGCATCAACCACGGCATCAAGGGCGGCATGGACAACTCTCAAATGGAAATGAAGAAGGCTGTTGACTGCGGATATTGGCAACTCTTCCGCTACAACCCGACTCTCGTCGGCACAGACAAAGCTCCGCTTGTCATCGACAGCAAAGAGCCCACCGACGACTATCAAGCCTTCCTTATGAACGAAACGAGATACGCATCCCTTGCAAAGATGAATCCGGATGCGGCAAGAGCCTTGTTTGCAAAGAACGAAGAAGACGCTGCAAAGAAACGTGCATACTACGTCAAGAAAGCAGCCGCCTACACCGAAGAATAATCTTCACGACAACAAAAGCCCCTTGGCTCTCGCCAAGGGGTTTTTATTTTGCTGTTGAACGGCATTTTCGCAATCTATCCGCCTCAAAATTGTCCACTTGTCAATCGACAAAATATCCGCTATAATATCAAAAACGGAACTCGTTTTCAACATAGAGCCGTCAATAGACATTTTTCGACAAAACAAGACATCTCGGCTTATCTTTTATGCGGTTTTGCCGTTGACAGTTTCATTCGTTGTGCTGTATTGTGAAATCAGAAAAACACCCAAGGAGAATTTTTATGGAAGAACTGCTCACCAAAATTGGAGAACTGGTCGCAACCGAAATCGACGACGTCATCGACGTTGAATACGTGGACAAAGAAATGGGATATATGTTTTATCTCACTCTCAAAGACGGCAAAAAAGTGCTGTTGTCTTTGATCGATTCGGGGCTGTAATCCCCCGCTCGCAAAGAGCAATACCCAAAATGAAACGGCGCGAAAAATTCGCGCCGTTTTTTGTTTTGTTTTATGCTTTTATTGCGTTTGTTTTGTGTTTGTGAGTTTGTTGTGTGGTTTTGCGTTTATAGCACGCTTTTGTTGCCTGCAACTTTGCGTATATCGCATTATGCTTTCAACACGGGCAATGCACCGTCCACAAGAGTCCACACTTCGCCGTCAAGATTGGTGTTGGACTTGCTCTCAAGCCACGCTTTTGACGTGAAGTTGGTGCTTTCCGTCTTTGTGCCAACTTGCGTGATTGCAAAGTTCTCGGTGTAGATCGGCTTGCCGTCTTGGTCGTTGCCTTCAAACTTGCGCTCGTACTCAACGCCGTTGAGAATGAGTTTGTTGCCGTCGCCGTACCAACCCGAGTTGATTGTGGACTTCGATTCCATGCTGCCGAAAGCAAAGCCGAGATTGGTCTTCACGCCGTCCTTTGCTCCGTCCACTGCAATGTTGACAAGGGAGAATATTGCGCCGAGTTTGCTCTTGTTGTTGCGTCCTGCGATGCCGCCCACGTACAACGAAGTGGTTGCGCCGTCCGTGACGTTGACCTTGATATCGCCCTTTGAATAACTCTTGTTGATTGCGCCGATACCCGTTGTTTGCGAAGTGCTTGTTTCCGTCTTTGCGCTGAAATTGTTGCCGACAAGACCGCCTGCGGCGAGCAGTGCGTTCTTTCCTTGCGCCGTCAGATCGATGTTGACGGTTGCGTGGGTGTTGAGCAAATATCCTTCATTCTTGCCTGCAAGGCCGCCCACGTTGGCGTTTGCAACGGTTGCTTTGACGCTAAGATTTGCGCTTGACGTTGCGATAGAGCCTGTCGAATCGCCCGCAATGCCGCCGATGGATGTCGTGCCCGATGCAAGAGCGCAGTCTTCAACGGTGAGCGTTGCGCTAGACTTTGTGATCACGCCGCCGCTTCTTGCGACTATGCCGCCGAGCGCAAAGAACGTTGCGCCGTTTGCGGAAATGCCGTCGTCAACGGTGTTGACTCTCTTGATTGTCACCACAGCCGTGTTTCTCGTAAGAGCGGAAGACGCGTTGGTTTCCGCCGCCACACCGCCTATGACAAACGCTTTTGCCGCCGCCGTGTCAATTGTCACCGAGCTTGTGCAATCGCTGATATAGCCAATGTCCGAATTGGTGGAATAGCCCTTGTTTTCGCCCACAATGCCGCCGATGAACACGGTGTTCATGCCGCTTTCGACGTTGAATATCGCGCCGCTGACCGTGACGCCCACAATCGAGCCTTCGTTTCTCGTAGCGACGGGAGCAAGCACGGATTTGACGTCAAACTTGCCGTCCGCATTCTTTGTCACCGTCAGATTGACGTTTTCAAAGTCGAGATTCTTTATGCTGCCAGCAACGTATCCGAACACGGACGCGTGAGATTGCGCGGCAATGGAAACGTTTTGCAATTTGGCTTTGGTTGCGACAGAGTTGTTGCTGTCATACGTAATTGCGCCGTCAATAGTGCCTTTGAAGACGTGGTTTTCGTCAAACAACGGTTCAAGCGCGCCCAAACCGCCAAAGTTGACGTTGCTTGTGATCTTGATGTCCGCTTCGAGCACTTGCTCGATTGCAAGTTTGTCGGCGTCATTCGGATTTTGCTTGCGAAGAACGTCATAGAGCTTGACTTTGAAATCGTCCGCGCTCGCGATTGTGATTTGTTTGATCCACTTTGCCTTCAACACGAGTTTTGCAGGGGTAAACAAATCGGTTGTGCCGGTTGCGGTGTTGATCACCGTGCCCGTTTCCTTGTCGGTTGCAAACACAAAGTCGAGATCGGTGGACGTGTCGTCTTTTACGAAGGTGTAATACCATTTGTCAAAGCGGTAGCCTGCCTTGGTCGGAGCGTACGCTTGCGTTGCGAGAATTTGCGAATTGCTGGGATACTCTTTTGTTGCGTACACCGCCTCGCTCAAACTGTCCTTGTATTCCACCACCATTTTGGGAAGAGTGGACTCGTACATGGCGTAGAGTGTAAGACCTTTTGTGAAATAGTATTTGGAGAGCATCTCCACCTTGCTCACGCCGTCAGCCGCCCATTTGGTGAACTGCACGGGCTTGCCGTCTTGCATGTAGAACCAAAAGCGGAACTTATCCCCTTCCTTTGCGGTGGGGCAAGCGATCTCGGACGTATTGCCAGCGTACGTGGACTTGATGGACGTTGTTTCTTGATTGGTTTCAACCGCCGAAAGACTTGCGCCGTCATAGGAGTTTTCCACAATCTCGTAGCTATACTTGCCGTCGTCGCCCTTGATATACTTCAAAGTCGCGTTGAGCACGGGAGTGTGCTTGTACACGTTGTTGGTGTACACAGCGGTGATCGTGGTGTTTTTGGTGATGACGTCAGAAGAAAAGTTGAATTCGTTGACGCCGTCCGCCGACCAATACTTGAAGGTGTAGCCCTTCTTCACCGGCACGATGAGTTTTCCGCTCGAATCCTTGGGCGCGGAGATTTTCGAGCCGGACGGAACGTCCTTGATCACGCTGTCGGTGAGCACGAAGTCGCTGTTGGTGTTGAACGTAACGGTGTACGTTGCCTTTTCATAGTCCGGCTTGCCGGGGGTGTCGGGATTGCTCGGCTGATCGCAAGCAACAAGCACCGCGCAAAGAAGCAATGCCATCAAAAGAATGCATACCGTCGTGAGTGTTTTTTTCATAATCGTCCTTATGTACGCTTGTGCGCGCACGTCGTTAGTATGAATAATACGTTATTTTATATTATACATACAATAAACAGATTTTTCAACCTTATTTTGCCGATGCGCCGCCATTAAAACCCTTTTAATGCAATTTGTCGCCCAAAATCGCCTGTATCACAACCCTATCGACACAAATTTCTCCTGTATCGCAACCATATTTACGCAAAATCGCCAACTCCGTTGTGTTTTGCAACCAAATCGTCCCCGCAGCCGTAAATGCCTGTCACAAAAACATGAAATATCAAACCACCCTATCCGCAAACACGTCACAAGGGCATGAAAAAAGACGGGCTTGCCCGTCTTTTGATTGATTGCTTGTCGCAAAATAATTTAGGCTTTTGCAAGGCTTATGCAGAATGTTTTGAAAGGCTTATGCGCGGTATTTTTCAAGGTAGGCACACACAACGACGTCGATGTCGCTCGACTCGTTTTGGGCATACTCTTTTAGGCTTGCAAGCACGTTTTCATCGTTGTGAGAGAGCACCGTCACACTGTTGCCTTCCAAGGAAAAAGCGTCTTTCAAATCGCTTTCGAGCGTGCTGTCCTCATTGCTTGATACAACACAAATCGACACTTTATCGCCGTTTTTGACTTGATAAACTTCGTTTATTGCGTTTTTGAGCGAAATTCCGCTCTTTTGCAAATCTTGCATTTTCACTCCGTCTTTCTTCTCCAAGACGAAAAGCGCAACGTTTTGCACACCTTCTATCACGATGCCGTACTCGGTGATTTCTCCGTCATTTTCCACGCTCACTCGGACGTAGGCGCAAGACACTTTGTCGCCCCCGCCGTTGCCCATGATACCAAGCGCGCCGAAACACAAAAGAGCCGTCACTGCAAGAGCCATGACAATCCAAAGCACTCTCACCGCCGTCTGTTTGTCAAAGGCTTTGAGCGGTCTTTGTCCGTCGAGAAGTCTGTTGATAGGAGCTTTTTGCGCGCGCCGCATAACGTCGGGAACTTTTGCGCCGTCGTGTTCTTTTTTCAGCGATTTTTCTATGTCTTTAAGTTTCATCGGCTTTCTCCTTTTCAAGTTCTCGTTTCAGTTTCGCAAGCGCGTTGTTGTATGTCCAAAGCTCCGTCCCGAGCGGCTTTTCAAGCATCTCGGCAATCTCTCGGTGCTTGAACCCCGATATGACGTGCAAGGTGACGATTTGCCTTTCTTCTTCACCGAGCACCTTGTTCATAACCGTTGTTATCGGAGAACATTCTTCGTCTATGGAGTACGTGCCGAAGGTGCTTTCTTCTTCAAAAGCGTCGGTGGATTTTTCTCTTTTTTGGCGCGCCATCTCGTTGAGCGTGGCGTTTTTCGCAATGGTGTAGAGCCAAGCGTACGCGTTCTCTCCGGCGCGATAGGACGATATAGTGGTACGCAAGCGAATGTATGCGGTTTGCATCATATCTTCCGCCGTGTGATAGTTGCGGCATATCGACAAAATGAACGCAAAAAGACCGCGTTTTGTATCGTTGTAGATGTCTTCAAACGCGTTTTCGTCGCCTTGTTGCAAAGCGAGCATTTTTTTGTCGAGTTCTTGCCTTGTCATATCCTTTTTATTTTAACACAAAGTGTCCGATAAAACAACAAATTTATCTTGCACTCGTCTTGTATCTCCCCGCATCGAGCCGCAAATCGCCGCGTTTTGCCGCCAAAACGCTCGAATATGCAAAAACTTTATGTTATTTTTATATTTTGTTTATCTACGTTTAACAATATAGTCGTATTATGGTATCATAAAAAAAGAAGGTGAAGTATGGACAAAAACAAAAAGTTATCTTTATGTTTGGCATTGTGTCTTGCGGTTTCGATTTTCGTTGCCGTGATTTTGATTGCATGCAACAGTGTATACTCACCCCTTGACCACAGCGAACAAGCGGGCTACTATGTGGCAATCGACGTCAATCCGTCAATCGAGCTTGTCGTGGACGCAAAAGGCAACGTGATAAGCGCAGGCGGCGCAAACAAGGACGCTCAAGTGATGTTGTATCAAGAAGACGGCATCGTGGGCGTGAGCGTCAACGTGGCTGTCGAAAACATTGCCGAGCTTGCCGTCAAATACGGCTATCTCAAAGACGGGCAGACCGTGAGCGTGGAAGTTGCAGGCGATAAAAAGGGTGCGCAAGCCCTTGAAAAACAAATCGGAACGCGTTTCTTGTCAAGCGTCAAGAGCGTGGCGGCAGATATGAGCGTAACTCTTGAAAGCGAGCCGCTCCTTTCGGTGTCGCAAGAGCTTGCAAAGCTCAAAGCCGCGCACCCCGACGACAAGAAAATCGCCGCTCTTGACGAAACAAACTATCGCCTTGTCAAGCGCGTCATAGAGAGCGATCCGTCCACCACCCTGTCCGAAGTGCTGGATATGGACTTCGAGCAGACGATTGCAAGGATCAAGTCCTTGCAATCGGGCGCGATCGGCAAGTACGGCGCGGCGTACAAACGCTTGACGGACAGCGCAAACTACACCTACGATTGCGCAAAACAGACTTTGGACGGCGGGCTTTACGTCACGTATTTTGCAAACAACGCCATCAAGGCAAAGGACATAAAAGACAAACTGAGCTATGCGCAACGCACCATGGACGCACTCACCTATCTTGCCGCAAACTCGTACAAACTCGCCTTGGAATACTACAAATCCTGCTTCGATTTCTTCAGAGTCGAGCCGGTGTACGAATTGACGGCGGGGGAGATGGATCAAATCGCCACCGCTTTCAACGTATCTTACGCCGAGCTTTTCGCTCGCTGCCACGCAACCAAAAAGAACGACGCGTACGTTGTGGAAAGAGTCGATCTCAACTCGTTTGTTGACTTCCTTTTCAGAAATGCGGACAATGACGGAAAAGTGCAAATCAAAGCCGCTTTCGAGCAGCTCGGCGAGGCAATAACGTCCAAGAAGGACTACAAAACCTTGCTCCAAGCCGCCGAAACCATCAACAACGTGTTTGACACCACCAAAAACTCAATCACCCAAGAAGTGCTGAACGCTTTTGCAAGCCTTGTGTCCTTTGGCAATAGATTTGACGTGGATGCCACAATCAATGCGTGCAAACCCGTTGATTTGGATCTGCACAACGCAAGCGCCGTGTCAAGCGCAATCGCGCAACTTGACAAGAGAGCAAAAGACGCCTTCACTGCCATGGCGATCACCGATGACGAGATTGCACAAATCAACCAAAGCTCCTTTGCAAAACTTGCCAAATCGCAGCTCAACGATGCGTGGAAACTGTTCAACTCTATCGTTGAAAATGCCAAAGCAGACGTGCAACGTGCCTTCTCTCAAGAAAAAAACACAAGACTTTTTGCATAACACCAATCAAAATCATTAAGTACAACCCGAAATGGGTTTTCGTTTCGGGCGTGGGTGTCCCACCCTCACCTGTCATGTTGAGCCTACCGAAACATCCAGCCGCAAGGCGCATTTTCGCTACGCTAGATTCTTCGACTACACTCAGAATGACACGGATAATTTGATAACGGATAATTTGATAATTGTCGATTATTTCGTTTCGGGTGTGGGTGTCCCACCCAATCGAACCACCAAGCCGACAATCTTGCGAAATTGCGGCTTGATTTTTTTATCCATAATTGAACCGATAGCAAAGATTTTCGGCGCGGTTAGCTAAGCAAAAGCCTAATGCGGCTCTCGGCGTTGATTGCACGCAAGCGATGCCGTTGCCGCAATGACGGCTTTTGTTCAGTGTGGCAATCTCGTGGAAACGAAACGACAAACTTTTTCTGCGCCCGATATTTTTTTTGTTTTGTTCACGGCTCTACAAGGGGTGAGCGTTTGAAACCCTAAATTGAACTGCCCCATCTTTCCGGTCCACGCCGGTATTTCTTCCACCACTCATATAGAGTGCTTTCTATACAAAATTATCCGTCGCTCGCGGGGAAGACAGGCGGCACTCGCATAGACAAGTATCGTCCCCTTGTTATGCCACTTCGCCTGCGTGGCGGCTTGCGCAACGCAGTGCCACGCATTCTCGTACAACCGTCTTGCTCGGCGCTTATTTGCTCGCCGCCGTTGCGGCTCGTGTTCCGTCTTTGAAGTTGCACATACCGTTAATAAGTGCGCTCTGAATGGGCAGAGTGCGTGTATAAGTTTTTATAAGTTCTCGGCTCTACAAAAGCAGTTATTCGCCTAACCTAAAAATCATATAAAAAAACGTGCTAAACGGATGAATGACGCGAAAGCACCCCGAGAATGCCAACCCTAATGTACTATGCGTACATGAGTTGGCAGGCTCGGGGTGCTGTAAGGAACGGAGTGACGGAATAGCGATTGTTACGCTTTGCGTCAATCGCGTCCAAAGTCAGTCGCCGTTTAGCACGTTTTTTGGCGGAAGTATACGATGCGAACACCCCCACCCAAAGGCTCTTGCAAGTCGGGATTTTGCGCCAACACATCATCGGGCATGGCGGTGAGAGCTTGGCAGACGTCAAGGAGCGTATCTTGGTCGGAGGTGACATAGACCGACAAGGCGGAAGTGTTTTGCTCTTTCTCTTTGCCGAGCGTGACGGACGAGATGTAGTCAATCGATGCGGGAGAGAATCCGCAAGCGGTGATGGCAACGTCAATGACGATGTCAAATTCTCTGTCCTTGCGGACGGTTGCAAAGATGTTTTGCACGGCGCAAGTGACGGTCACGTCCTTTGAAAGGGGAATCTCGCTTGCAACGCTGACGGAGAAAGGCACTTCGGCGCGCACGGAGTTGTAGCCGTTTTCGTCGGTGTAGATTATGTCGGTGTTCACCACGCCTTCCGCCACGATGCGATTGTCTTCGGTGACGTAGCTGTTGGTGGTGTAGCACCTTGCATACGGCAGCGCGACAACGCTTATGGCGCGCGGTTTGTTGTCCGAAAGCATGGCAGTGCCGCTGACGCCTTGCACGAAATATCCGCAACCGTCAAAGCACTTCAAATCAACGCTCTTGCGCTCCAAGTCCACTTCGTTGGTGAGCATAAAAACACTGTCCGCGATTTTTCTCGTCTCGCAACGCATGATCGTCACGCGAATTGAAATCTCGCCTTCGAGCCGTATGACGTTGTCGTCCGTCACGCCTTGAAGAACAACTTTTGCCGAGCGAACGACAAGGTGCGCCTTTACGGCGTCCGAACTTCTTGCGCCGTCAACGGACAACTCTTCTTCAACGGGAATTGCAAAATCCTGCGTCTTGATCTCGCCGTCTTGGGTGAACGTGACTCTTGCAAAAAGCGTTGCTTTGACGCTTGCGCCGCCGTCTATAGCAAGCGATTGCTTGGTGACACATACCGCGCTCAAACCGAGCACGGAATCTATCTGCGCGCCCACGTTTTTGTCATCGTCAAATGACGAAACGATGCTCTTAGAGCCGATGAGCGATGGTATATACACTTCTTTTTGGTCAACGCAGCAATCGTCCGCCGAGGTGAGCATCTCTATCTCACCACGCTTTGTCGTGCTTGCCACAATCTCCAAAACGGCAGTTAATGTGAGCATATCGGCAGCTTCAACGTCCGATTCTGTCACAATGATGTCACATTGCACGTTGTCGCCGTCTTCAAATTCTCCGTCCGCTTTCAAGGTGAAATCGGCATTGTAGTCAACGCCCTTCACTTCTCCGTCTTTGTCGAGATAGACAAGACGGAAGTTTGTCCTGCCGTTTATTTGCGCGTAGCCGTCACCGCTTTCAACGCCCACGCATTTTGCATCCACTGCAAGCGAGAGTATCTTTGCAACGTTTGACATGTCAACGTCAGGCGGTGAAAACTCCACCACTCTCTCAATGGTCGGCGCGGTGTAAAATCTTGTTGTGCTTATTTTCTCAAAATTGAACATAGCCTTCTCCTTTTCACCAAAACGATATTCGAGAGATAGCAAAATTATGACGAATAAGTCTTTCAAAATGTGGCAACAATCGCAATATGAGAGAAATCGGACAAACAATCGCTTGCGCAAAAAAGAAAGTGGAACAACTAATCAACGTCCCCGTGCTGATGAAAATCTCAAGCGGCAGGGGCAAATCCTCGTTGTGCAAAGGCGAAGTGACGGGCGTGTTTCCCCAAGTCTTCACCGTCCGCCTTGACGACGGCACGAGCAAAACATTTTCATACAGCGACGTGCATACAAAAAACGTCCTGTTCCTAAAAAAGCAATAAAATTAGTGCGGGTATATGTAAAACAAGTGCGCCCCGAATGGGCAAAGTGCGAGTATAAGTTTTTATTAGTTCACGGCTCTACAAGTGGTGAGCGTTTGAAACTCTAAATGTAACTTTCCCTTTTCCTCAGGTGTTTTCCCTATCACCGTTCCCCCTTGCAAGGGAACCCACG
>URIZ01000020.1 GCA_900548005.1 uncultured Eubacteriales bacterium
TTGTAAAAAACAAAACGAACTTTGAATTTTCATCAAGGTTCGTTTTATTCTTGTTGTGGTGCGGTCTACGCTAAACAATCCGTGCTACGCACTTTGCCTTCGGCTCAACGCTATCGCGTTTTGATTGTTTGCTATGTCCGCTACGCTCGATGTCCGCAAATGCTCTGTGCTTGCGTCTCTCTTCGCTTGCGGTCTACCGAGTTGAACGAGTTCAAGTCTCGGTGAAACAAAAAGAAAAAGCAGCCCTTGTGGACTGCTCATTGTTGTGGTGCGGTCACCGAGACTTGAACTCGGACGGTGTAACCATACGCCCCTCAAACGTACGCGTCTGCCTATTCCGCCATGACCGCTTAACATTTGCTATTATATGATTATTCGCCACTCTTGTCAAGGAGTTTTGCAAGCAAAAATGCAAAAAGTCAACATTTTTTTCAGCGGCATATATTTGAGTATGCGCAATTTTGAAAACGATGCCGATTTGCATATCGATAACACGCGTCCATGCGGAGAAAACGGCTCTGCGTGCAGGCGGAATATGCTTGCCGTGTCCGTGGCAAACGCCTTGTACGAGGGCAAAAACAAGGACGAAATCAAGCAAATCACCGCCTTTTTGCACGTGCTGATTGCGCTTGCCAAAAATTATGAAACATAAATCACATTTTCTTGAAAAACTTGTACGCGTGCGTTTGACATTTGCGCCGCATAGACATAGAATACTCGCGGAATAAAAGTTTTGCGCTATGCGCACAAGGAAATATATATGCAAAAGGATCTGACTGTCGGCAAGCCTTCTTCGGTGATCGTGAAGTTTTGTCTTCCGCTTTTCGGCAGCATAATTTTTCAACAACTGTACAATCTCGCAGACAGTTTCGTAGCGGGAAAATTTATCGGCGACAACGCTTTGGCGGCAGTCGGCAACAGCTATGAGATTACGCTGATTTTCATAGCTTTCGCATTTGGATGCAACATCGGTTGCTCGGTGATCGTGTCAAGGCTGTTCGGCGCAAAGAAGAACACCGATTTGAAGACGGCAGTGTTCACCACCTGGATTGCGAGCGCGGCGGTTTGCGCCATACTCATGGTGATCGGGCTTACACTCTCCACCCCGCTTCTGAAGCTAATCAACACTCCCGATGAACTTCTTGCCGACAGCAAGCTTTATCTCGACATCTACGTGTGGAGCTTGCCGTTTGTGTTTTTCTACAACGTATCGACGGGCATATTTGCGGCACTTGGCGACAGCAAAACCCCGTTCGTGTTTCTTGCGGTGTCTTCTCTTGCCAACATCGGCGTGGACATACTGTTTGTCGCGACATTCAAAATGGGCGTGGCAGGCGTGGCGTGGGCGACCTTCCTATGCCAAGGCATAAGCTGCGTTTTGTCTGTGATATTTGTGCTGTTTCAACTCAAAAAAATCAAAACGGACGCAAAACCCAAAGTATTTTCGTGGAAAATCCTTAAAGATATCTCCGTCATCGCGATCCCGAGCATACTGCAACAAAGCTTCATCTCCGTCGGCAACATCGTCATTCAAAGCGTTGTAAACTCATTTGGCGGTGTGGTTATGGCAGGCTACTCGGCAAGCGTCAAACTCAACAATCTCGTCACAACGTCATTCTTGACCTTTGCAAACGGCATCTCGAACTACACAAGCCAAAATCTCGGCGCAGGCAAAACGGAGCGTATCAAGCCCGGATTTCGCGCAGGACTTGGCTTTGTGTGGATACTGTGCGTGCCGATCGTGCTTGTGTATATCTTTGCGGGCAAATATCTGCTTATGCTCTTCATGAAAGACGCAGGCAGCGGCGCGCTTGACGTAGGCATGCAATTCTTGCGCATCGTCTCCCCGTTCTACTTCGTGGTTGCGGTGAAAATCGTGTGCGACGGCGTGTTGCGCGGCGGCGGAAGAATGATCAAGTTTATGATTACGACATTCACTGACCTTATTCTGCGTGTGGTGCTTGCGCTCGTATTGAGCGGACCGCTCGGCACGCAAGGCATATGGTGGTCGTGGCCGATAGGCTGGGGCGTGGGCATGATCGTATCGCTCGTGCTCTATCTCACTTTGAAATGGAAAAAGCCGCTCCCCGAAGATGAATACGTAAGGTTGAAAGACGAAGAAAATCCCGTTGAAGAAATGCTCGAAGACGTCGTCGAATCCAACGAATAAATCGAACTTTACGTCCAAAAATAAAACAAGGAATATTCCGACACACCCCAAACAACAAAATAAGCGCGCGTATTGCAAATGACAATACGCGCGTTTTATTCTTTGCAAATGCAGACTTAAAGTCTTGTTTTCGAGATTTGAGTGTGTATTTCCACACTCTTATTTTCGAGATTATTTTGTGTCCGAAGTTTCGGTATCTTTTGCCGATTCCATAGTATCGGGAGTTGCGAAATCCTTGGTGGATTGCACGCTATCGGGAGTTTTGACAACGTCATGAATGGTTTCGATGACAACGGGATCTAGAATGGCGGACGTTTCGGTGACGGCGGGATCGGTTGCCATAGATGCGGTTTCGGCAATTGCGGAGTCTTCGGCAAATGCCTCGGTTTCGGCAGTCGCAAAATCATTGCCGACAGTGTCACTGTCAATTGCAAAGTCTTTGCCAACGGTGGCGTCATTATCGGTCGCTACGTCGCCGGTTATGGCTGCGTCATTGGCAGACGTGTCGGTGGCGGCTGTGGCGGAAGGTTCATCGGGGAAATGAACGTATTCGTCCACATCGGTGGCAATTTTGCGCTTCTCACGCTTGTAGATGACAATCATGATTATGCCGTCCACAACGATGTTTAGCACCCAGCTGATCGGCCAGCTCATATAGAGCATTTGCGCAGACGGATAGGCTTTGCACGCGGTGTAAATCCACACGATACGGAACACACAAATGCAGAAGAAATTGGCGAGCATCGGTGTGAGCGAATAGCCCATACCGCGCATGCAACCGACAAGCACTTCGACGATACCGCACACAAAATAGATGGGGAGAATGATTTTCATCCTGTCGCAAGCATACTGAATGACAACGGGGTCTGCGGTGTACAATCTTGCGATATACTGCCCTGCGGTGAGCAAAATGAGCGTCCACACAAGGCTGATGACGATGATCATCGCCGAGGCTTCGAGAGCGGTTTTCTTGATTCTCGCGGGCTTTTTCGCGCCATAGTTCTGCCCAGCAAACGTAACGGTGGCGTTTGAAACGGCGTTCATGGACGTGTAGACAAAGCCTTCGAGATTGCTTGCCGTGGAGCTGCCTGCCACGAGCGAATATCCAAACACGTTGAGATTGGCCTGAATAAGCACGTTGGCGATTGAGAAAAACGAGTTGAGTATGCCGCTTGGCAAACCGACTTTGAGAATTTGCAACAACTCGCGCTTGTGGATACGCAATTTTTTGAGAGCGAACCTGCAATATCCTTTTTCTCTAAGCAGAGCGATAATGATAAAAATGCACGAAATGTATTGGCTCACGATCGTTGCAATCGCAACGCCCTTGACGTCAAGCCTTGCTACGATGACGAATATGAGATTGAGCACGACGTTGACCGCTCCTGCAATGGACAAATACACGAGCGGACGCTTCGTATCGCCTTTTGCGCGGAGTATTGACGCGCCGAAATTGTACAGCACGTTTGCCGGTGTGCCGATGAAATATATGGACAAATACGCGGTGGCTTTGTCGAGAATCTCGGGATCGGTCTTCATCCACACAAGGAAATACCTTGCACAAAACACGCCCACAATCCCCACTGCCACACCGCTTATCACGGCAATGAGCAACGACGTATGCACCGTCCTTTGCGCGCGATCCTCGTCCTTTCTGCCGATCGCCTGACTCATGACAACGTTTGTGCCGATGGACAAGCCGATGACCACGTTGATGACAAGATTGATGAGCGCAACGTTGGACGAAACCGCCGCAAGCGACTGCGTGCCCGTCTCCGAAAAGCGTCCGATGACAATCAAGTCCGCCGCATTGAACAAAAGCTGCAATATCCCCGACAACGCAAGCGGCAGCGAAACCGCAATCAACTTTTTGAGAAGCGGTCCGCTTGTCATATCCATATCTTTTGTCATCGTTTTTGTTGCCTTCATTTTGTCCCCGCGCACCTTTGCGCACATCCTTTGTAAAATAATAGTCCAGTTTTTCTCGGCAAATGCACCCCGCTCCGCCCAAACCGAGCCAAGCCGTCTTAATTGCCGAATAGAACACTATTTTAGCACTTGCCCAAATAATGTCAACCAAAAACCACCGCCGTCGCCGAAATTTATTTTATTACATAAAATACCACAAAAGAAAAGTCCCGATTTTAGTGGAATCGGGGCTTTTGTTTTACGTGTTTTGAAAAACGATTATTTGCTTGCTTTTTGCGCTTCGAAACGGTCGAGTTTGTTCTTTTCGAGCTTGAGATACACCCACTTGATCGGCGGGCAGATGGCAAACAAGAATTGAGCAAAGGTGAAAAGTTTGGACGGGTTGACAAACTTGCGCTTATGCTGCAAGCCGCGCACCATACATTTTGCCACGTGTTGCGGTTTTTGCACGGGGAACGGACGCTCGCGGATGACTTTTCCGTCCTGACCTTCCACTGCCTTGTTGAAGAATCCGGTGGCGGTGGCTATCGGATAAAGGCAAGTGAGCGAAACGTTTTTGGGCAGTTCGTAGCGCAGACCTTGTTGGAAACCTTGCATGGCGAATTTGCTTGCGCTGTACAGCGTGTAGCCGGGCATTGCGAGCTTGCCGATTGCCGAGACCGTGATTGCCATCTGACCTTGCTTGCCGCCGAGATATTCGACGTATTTTTGATAGGTGTAAATGGGTGAAAAGACGTTGACTTTGAAGATGTCTTCCACGCGATCCCAGTTGACGTAGTCCATCGTTTCATAATACGGAAAGCCTGCGTTGGCATAGAATATGTCGATAGAACCAAGTTTTTCGGTTGCGGCGGCGAAGATGGAATCGACGTTTTCCTTGGTGGACACATCGCACACCATCGCAAACACGTTGCTCAAACCGAGCGCGTCTATTCTGTCCGTGCGCAAATCGACAGCCAAGATTTTGTTGTCGCCTTTTGCGAGCAATTTGAGCGTTTCGAGCCCGATGCCGCTGTTTGCGCCGGTGATGACGATGGTTTTGCCGTTTATCATAATTTTCTCCTTCCTATCCCTATGGGATAAAACCTTGCATATTTATTTCAATATACCACGCAAAAACTCGATATTCAAGCCGATTTTTGCGGTTTTGAGCGTTTTTTACGGTTTTATGCACGCAATATGCAGCTCGCGCTATTTGCTTTTGGCAAGAATCTCGTCAAAAGTCGCGCCTGCGCTCTTTTGCAAATCTTCAAGCGTGCCCGAGTTGTCCACGAGGTACGTTGCGATTTTTTTGAGCGTTGACGGCTTGACTTGCGCGCGCATACGGGCTTTTGCCTGTTCTTTGTCAAGCCCCCTGCCTTTGAGCCGTTTCAAGCGAGTTTGATATGGCGTTGACACAAACACGATTTCGTCAAAGCCACCTATGACGCTTTCAAGCGCAATGGGCAACTCCACCGCAACAAGACTCTCCTTGCAATCGTTGATGACTTTTGCGATCTCGGGATGCGCAATCGAGTTGAGCGTGGCAAGTTTCGCGCTGTCGGCAAACACTATGCTTGCAAGAGCCTTTTTGTCCACCGCTCCGTCATTGACAACGCTTGGAAAAGCCGCCGCGATTTTGGCGATATATGACGGCGACAGCAGCAAATTTGCGTTGATTTCATCTGCGCTCAGACACGCAAAACCCTTTGATTTTGCAATTTTCAACACTTCGCTTTTGCCTGCGCCTATTCCGCCGATGATTGCCACTCTCATTTGAGTTCACCCCAATTTTTCGCGCTTGCCGCCTCAGCAACGAGCGGAACGGACAACTTCACCGCATTTTCCATCTCGCTTGACAAAATTTGCTTGACGGATTCTTCTTCGTCCGCCGCCGCGTCTATGATAAGTTCGTCATGGATTTGCAAGATCATCTTGGATTTCATGCCTTCAAGACGCTTTTCAACGCCCAGCATAGCAAGCTTGATGATGTCTGCCGCCGAGCCTTGCAATGGTGTGTTCATCGCCATACGCTCCGCAGAAGATCGCACCATATAGTTGGACGCATTCAAATCGCCGAGATTGCGACGTCTGCCGAGCATTGTGAGCGAATAGCCCCTTTCGCGCGCCGTCTTCACGCAATTGTCCATAAACTCGCGCACCTTGGGATGCATGGTGAAATAGTTGGAAATAAACTCTTTCGCCTTGTATTGCGGTATGGACAGGTTTTCTGCAAGTCCGTAGCCGCTGATGCCGTATATGATGCCGAAATTGACCGCTTTTGCGTCACGTCTTTCGGCGGGGGTGACTTCGCTTACGGGCTTTGCAAGAATTTGCGCGGCGGTGATGGCGTGTATGTCATCGCCGTCGTTGAACGCTTTTATGAGTTGCTCGTCGCCGCTCATGTGCGCAAGCAGTCTAAGCTCGATTTGCGAATAGTCCGCGCTGACAAGCACGTTGCCGTCGCTTGGAATAAACGCACTCTTGATGTCCTTTGCCTCTTCGCTGCGAGCGGGTATGTTTTGAAGATTCGGATTGGCGGAAGACAGCCTGCCCGTTGTCGTAATGCACTGATTGAATTCGGTGTGGATACGTCCGCTCTTCACAAGCGGTTGAAGCCCCGTGACGTAGGTGGACTGCAACTTGGCATAGTGGCGATATTCAAGGATCTTGGATATGATGGGATGCGCGCCCGATAGATTGCTCAGCACGTCTTCGCTGACTGAGTATCCCGTCTTTGTTTTCTTGCCGTGTTGAAGGGCAAGTTTGTCAAACAAGATCTCGCCGAGTTGCTTGTTGGAGGCGATGTTGAAATGCTCGCCTGCAAGCTCGTAAATCTCGTTTGTGAGCGACGCGATTTTCTCGCCGTACTTCTCTTCAAGGGCTTTGAGCGTGTCCACAGATACGCACATTCCGCGTTGCTCCATATTGCGCAAAACAACGCAAAGCGGTTGTTCAACGTCCGAAAACAAGCGATAAAGATCGTCTTTTGCAAGTTGCGTCTTCAATTTTTCACTTTCCGCCAACAGCTCGACAGCTCCGATTTCAAGTCCGTCCGAGCCGAGCACTTGCTCCACGCTCTTTATTGGCGCGCTGCCGCGAGCTAGGTGCGCCGCTATCATCGTGTCAAAGAATTGACGGTTGTCAAAGCCGTAAGTTTTTGATAGATATTTGAAGTCATAGCACACAAGTTGCATATCTTTTGACGCGTCTTTGACGATGTTCACCGCCTCGTCGAAGTCCACGCCTTCGCTGAACAAATCTTGCACGCAATCTATCTTGTACTCTGTCTTTTCATCCACCGCAAACGTGACGTTTTCACCGATAAGGACGGCGATTTTGTCACCCTTGATTGCGGCTTTTATGTCTTGCGCCGTTGTCAAAACAACAACGGTTTTCTCTATCTTTGGAGCGGGGATTTCGGCTTGCTCGCCACCGTCTTCAAAGCTCATTCTTGCCGCAAGCGACGTGATTTCAAGCTGTCCGAGCATGGCGCGCACCGCCTGCGAATATACGGGCGTAAACTTCAAATCGTCAAGCGTACATTCAACGGGAACGTCACAGTTGATCGTCACCAACTCTTTGCTCAAAATTGCGATATCTTTGCTGTTTTGCACGTTTTGCCCGAGCTTGCCCGGGATCTCGTCCGCGTGCGCGAGAATCTCGTCAAGCGAGCCGTATTTTTCAAGCAGTTGCTTTGCCGTCTTTTCACCGACGCCCGGTATGCCCGGCACGTTGTCCGACGTGTCGCCGCGCAGTGCCTTGTAGTCTATATATTGCGGCACGGTGAATCCGTCTTGCAACAGGCGCGCCTCGTCATACACTTCTATGTCGCTCACGCCCTTCTTTGTCCAAAACACCTTTGTCGCGGGGCTGACAAGCTGAAAAGAGTCCCTGTCCCCCGTCACGATGATGCACTCGTCGTCAAAACGCTTTGAGAGCGTGCCGAGAATGTCGTCACCTTCGTAGCCTTGCAAGCTCACGATCTTGATGCCCATCGCCGTGATAAGCTCTTTGAGCGGCTCAACCTGCTGGCGCAGTTCTTCGTCCATGGGCTTTCTTGTCGCCTTGTAGTCCTTGAACATCTCGTGACGGAACGTCGGACCGTGCAAGTCGAAAGCCGCCGCGATATGCGTGGGTTTTTGCTCTTTGATAAGTCTCAGAAGTATGCTCAAAAAACCGTAAATCGCGCCCGTGTAAAGCCCCTTGCTCGATTTGAGATTGGGCAACGCATGATACGCTCTGTGCATAAGAGAGTTGGAGTCAAGCAATAAAATTTTGTTTTGTGCCATATATTCACCGCCATGCGATCGATTGTGTCAATCGCGCGTTTTTCGCTATTCTATCCAAGCAAAAATTGTTTCAAACCATCATCCATAAGGCGTTTTGCATCGTCATAGCCGTTTTGCATGAAATCGCGCACTCGCCTTTCGGAAAACGCCATTGCAGGCCCCAAATCAACAGTCGGAGCAATGAAGAACAAGTCCAAATCGCCACGTTCGATCTTGCGTTTGGGAGCTTTTTCCATCACGTTTGTGCGTATGACAAGCATCTTGTCATAGCCGTTGCGCCCAAGCAAGTTGATGGGCATATTGTCGTATACGCCGCCGTCAATATACTTGCTCTCGCCAATCTCTTTGGGCGGGAAAATCGGGAAGGTCGCAGAGGCTATCACATAGTCCACAAGCTCGCCTTCCTTGATGTCGGTCATCATTTTTTCAAAGGGCTGAAACGCCGATATGTCAAATGTTACAAGCCCGAAATCCTTGCCGCTCGACCTTATGTCGTCTTCTTTGACGAGATTTTCAAAAAACTCCTGCGACTGCTTGTAGGACGCTTCCAGCATCTTGATCGTCTTCAATCTCTTTTCTCTAACAACCTTGATGATGGCAGGCGTGAGATTTAGATTGTGTATGGACTCGATCTCCTCGTCCGTGAGCGCAAACACCGTGTTTGTCTTTATCTGTCGCCACACTTCAAGCATCTTGTCATAGCCGCCTTCAAGGTACAATGCACCATTGATCGCGCCGATAGACGTGCCGACAACGCCGTCAAAATCCACGCCAAGCTCGCGTATGGCAAGCATAGCTCCCACTTGATATGCGCCCTTCACTCCACCGCCTTCGAGCACCAATCCCAATTTTTGACCATTATTCTGCATACCGTTTATCCTTCGCAATACAAATTTCTACGCTTAAACTATAACACAAAATCCGCCTTTTGTAAACGCCGAAAAGCAAATATGCGCCTTGCGGATAGATGTTTCGAAAAGCATAACATGATAATATGGAAAATTGATAGTTTTTTTCGCACGAAACGAAAACTTGTTTGGAGCGCACTTAGCAAGAAAGTCGCTATTTAGCGCGGTTGAAAAACGGCAATATTGAGATGCATAACAAGAAAGGCACGGCTTGAACCAAAACCCAACGTACAAGACGTACGTGATTTTGGGGCAAGCCGTGCCTGACGAAGTTAGGCGCTCAATAGTGCCGTTTTTTTAGTACATGGAGTCCATACCGGCCGCAGGAGAAGAATTTGCCGCCGCCGGTTCTTTCACATCGGTGACAAGGCTCTCGGTGGTGAGCAAGGTGGATGCAACGGACGCGGCGTTTTGGAGTGCGCTACGTGTGACTTTGGTCGGGTCGAGAATGCCTGCTTTGACCATGTCGCAGTAGACTTCGCGTTGGGCGTCAAAGCCGTAGTTGGCTTTCTTTGACGAGATGATGGTGTTTACGACAATGCCGCCATCAATGCCTGCGTTTGCGGCGATTTGACGTACGGGGGCTTCGAGAGCGCGAAGAACGATTTTTGCACCCGTTGCTTCATCGCCTTCGAGTTTTGCACAAGCCTTCTTCACTGCAGGGATGACAGACAACAGAGCCGTTCCGCCGCCTGCGACAATGCCTTCTTCAACAGCCGCGCGAGTTGCGTTGAGAGCGTCTTCGATGCGGAGTTTCTTCTCTTTCATCTCCACTTCGGTTGCTGCGCCGACGCCGATGACCGCTACGCCGCCTGCGAGTTTCGCAACGCGTTCTTGCAGTTTTTCTTTGTCATAATCTGACGTGGATTCGGCAATTTGAGCGCGAATGGACGCAACTCTTGCCGCAATGTCTTCTTGTCTGCCGAAACCGCCGACGATTGTGGTGTTGTCCTTGTCAACGCGCACGGATTTTGCTCTGCCGAGCATATCGAGAGTGACGTCTTTAAGCTCGTATCCGAGATCGCTTGACACAAACGTGCCGCCCGTGAGAATTGCGATATCTTCAAGATACGCCTTTCTTCTGTCGCCAAAACCGGGGGCTTTGACCGCCACGACGTTGAACACACCTTTAAGCTTGTTGACGATGATGGTTGTGAGTGCCTCGCCTTCGATGTCGTCCGAGATGATGAGCAGTTTCAAGCCGTTTTTGAGCACTTGTTCGAGAAGTGGCAAAATCTCTTGGATGTTGCTGATCTTCTTGTCGGTGATGAGAATGACGGGGTTGTCAAGCTCTGCACTCATCTTGTCGGTGTTGGTGACAAGATAGGGAGATACGTAGCCGCGATCGAATTGCATGCCTTCCACAACGTTGAGTTCGGTGGTCATTTGCTTGCCTTCTTCGATGGTGATGACGCCGTCTTTGCCCACTTTTTCCATAGCGTCCGAGATGAGTTGACCGATGGTTTCGTCACCTGCGGAAATGGACGCGACTTGCGCGATTGCGGTCTTGTCTTCAACGTCTTTGCTGATCTTTTTGAGCTCTTCGACAGCTTGCTCGGTTGCGTACATAATGCCGCGTTTGAGCACCATGGGGTTTGCGCCCGCCGCAACGTTCTTCAAGCCTTCTTTGACGATCGCCTGAGCAAGCACGGACGCCGTTGTCGTTCCGTCACCCGCAACGTCGTTGGTTTTGGTTGCGACTTCTCTGATGATTTGTGCGCCCATGTTTTCAAACGGATCGGAAAGCACGATGTCCTTTGCGATTGTCACGCCGTCATTGGTGACCAGCGGAGAGCCGTAGGGACGATCGAGAACAACGTTTCTGCCCTTCGGGCCGAGAGTGATTTTTACAGTGTTTGCCAATGCGTCAACGCCGGCTTCCAAAGCCTTTCTTGCGTCGTCGCCATATTTGAATTGCTTTGCCATAATCAAAATCTCCTTATTCTACGATTGCGAGAATGTCTGCTTGACGGACGATAACCACTTCTTCGCCGTCGATCTTAAATTCGCTGCCGGCATACTTGCTGAAAAGCACGGTGTCGCCGACCTTGACTTGCATCTTCACGTCCACGCCGTCAACGTTGCCGCCGGGGCCGACCGCAAGCACTTTTGCAAGTTGCGGTTTTTCTTTTGCCGCGCCGGGAAGAACGATTCCGCTCGCGGTCTTTTCGTCTTGTTCAATCGCCTTGATGACGACTTTGTCAAACAACGGTTTTATTGCCATATAATGCCTCCGTATATGTGTTTCGTATTATCATTTAGCACTCTTTGTGCTTGATTGCTAACAGTTTATACCAACGGTTGCCAATTGTCAATATATTATGCAAGGTTTTTTGAAAAAAATTATGCCGATTTTCAAAAGTTGTCGTTGAATATTGTATATTTTTGTGCTAATATCATTTATATAAAAATATATACGCGCAAAGGAGAGAGTATGAACAACTGGGACAAAAGATTTATGGACATGGCGGAATTGGTTTCCACCTGGACAAGTTGCGAAAGGCAAGGCCGCGCGATCGGCGCGATTATCGTCAAGGACAAGCGCATTCTCACCACGGGCTACAACGGCGCGCCCGCAGGCATACTCAACTGCCGTGACAAAGGATATTGCATGCGCGATCGGCTTGGCATAAAGAGCGGCACTTGCGCAGAAAAATGCTATGCCGTCCATGCAGAGCAAAACGCAATCGTTCAAGCGGCAAAACTCGGCATCTCGGTGGACGGCGCAACCCTTTACTGCACGCACCAACCCTGCACCATTTGCACGCGCCTTATCATCAACAGCGGCATCGTGCGCGTTGTCTACAAGCACCCCTACCCCGATGACTTCTCAATGGAGCTTTTCAACGAAGCAGGCATTTCAGTTGAGAAATTTGAAGAATAAAGTGCCGATTGTGCAAATATAGACAAAAAGCAAGCTCGAACACGGCTTGCTTTTTTGTTGGCTTTTGGTTTTATTTTTTTGGTTTTGCCGATCATTTCATCAGCTTGCGTTGACGGCTGAATTTGATCAACTGATTATTTTTTATTGACACGAGATGCAACAAACGATTGCGATTTAGCGTGAAGGTCATGGGGTTATTGTAGTCCTTCACGACATATTTGCTGCGATCGTCATGCAAGATAAAATCGTACAACTGCAACATGTATTCTATGGATTTTTCAAGGCTGAATCGCTTTGCAAACTCGGCGTATTTTGGCATCATCTCATCGTGCAAATCCTTGTGTTCTATCCAAAAATCCATCATGTCGGCAAGGCTGTTTGCATTGCCATTTTGGAATATCGATTGCTTTGAGAGAGCAAACTGCTTTGTGGCACACATCTTTGCGTTGCTGATCACGGGCACAGTGCCGCACGCAATCGCTTCGAGGCAGGATATGGATTCCGTTTCGACATCGCTCGCCTGCACGAAAAGATAGGACACGTTGAGCAGATTGACAAGCTCGGACTGAGCCATAAACACTATGCGCATATCAACGCCAAGCTCTTTTGCAAGGGCTTCGTATTCTTCTTGCTTCGGGCCTTTGCCCGCAAGCAAAAGCACGATTTTGTCGCGATACTTGCTTTTGCCAACCGCTCTGATTATAAGGTCTTGCCGCTTCTCTTCGGTGAGTCTGCCCACGCTTGTGACGATGATTTTGTCCTTGAAATCATCGGGCAGGACGGGATTGTCAAGCGGCTTGAAATTTGGATCGTAGCCGTTGGAAATCACGTGCAAGTTTTGCGGATAATGATGCATCATAAGCGTTGCGGCGATGCATCTTGACGGGCAATGAATGTTGTTGATCCACTCCACTCGATAATGGAAAAGTTTCAAAAGATCGTACATTGTCGCCGTTGCGCCGGGAAGATAGCGCAAATTCGCATTGAAAGTGATGTTTTCCGCCGACACATGATAGCAGCCAAGCACGGGTTTGCCAAGCTCGTGCGCTATGCGCGCGCAGTGCGTGCCGAGAAAGAACGGCATATATACATGCACAAGATCGACGTCTTGAAGCGCGTCTTTGATCAGCTTGTCGTCAGGCTCTGCAAGCCAAGCGTGCTGTTGGTCTATGACTTTTTGATAGATGGGCACGTTCATAACGGGAAACGTGACGTATTGCGCGGGTATGGTCTCTTGCTCCGCGCCTTTGTCGGTGCAAAGCACCTTCACTTCCACTCCGCGATCGAGCAGGTTTTGTACAAGATGCCTTGCAGACATCGAAGTGCCGTTGCCTTTGTCGTGAAAAATATCGATTACGATTGCAACTTTCATTTTATCTCCTTTTTTAAGCGAAATAATATATATTGCCAATCCCTTTTATGCTAATGCCGCTCATTTTTGATTTGTGTGTAATAATTCAAAAACTTTTTCTATATTTATGTGTTGACTTATACCACTTGTGTATATTATAATCCACTTATGTGGCAGATGTAAAGATTTGCAACACAATTTTCCGCCACAAAAAGTAACGCAAATTGCGACTTGTGTGTGTTTGCACACACTTAGGCGCAAAATAGGTGCATTATGCCGGAAGAAAAGAAACTAGACAGACGTGTAATCAAAACCAAAAAAGCAATTTATCGCGCCTTTGCGCAGCTTTTGCTTGAAAAAGACATCAACGACATCACCATAAAAGACGTCGCAGATCGCGCCGATATCAACAGAAAGACTTTCTACAACTACTACGGCGGCATCTACGATCTCACCGGTGAAATCGAAAACAAAATCCTTGAAAAAATGGAAAACGCCATCAAGGATCTCGACGTCAACGAGCTTTTGCACGATCCCAACGAGTTCTTCAACAAAATCACGGACGTCATCAGCTCTGATATCGACTTCTACGGTCACCTTATGCGCGTTGAGAGCAATTCCAGCCTCATCGTCAAGCTGATCACGTCCATGAAAAACAAGTTTAAGGAAATCATTGCACCGCAAACCATGCTCGACGCGCAAACGCTCGACATTCTGCTTGACTACGTCACCGCCGGCATGATGAGCGTCTACCAACATTGGTTCAATTCCGACCGCTCCAAGCCGATTAAAGCCATCTCCGCCACCGTGAGCACTCTCACCTTCCGCGGCATCAACGGTCTTCTCGACAACATCAAATCCGCCGAATAAACGGCTTTGCCGCCACGCTTTTCAATCAGTTTTGCATTTGCGGCAAAAAAGATTTGCACTTTCGCGCAAACGGTTGACAAAAAGTTTCAATAACACTATAATATCAATGCTTAAATGATGACGGAGCTATCCACCGTCAGCAACATGTAGCATTAGCCCAGCTGGATAGAGCGTCTGGCTACGGACCAGAAGG
>URIZ01000021.1 GCA_900548005.1 uncultured Eubacteriales bacterium
GGCGGATTGCCACGCAAACGCCGCAGTCCAAACACCTGAGGAAAGGGGAAAGTTGTATTAATGTTTCATAATTAAAAACAAAAACTATCACAGCAAATTGTTAAGGGCGTATGCGCTCTTTTTTTATGCGAAAAATGTCTTATTTTGCGGTGGTGCAAGTAAGGCTTTTTTAAGTCATATATTTTTGTATGCTTGAAGATCTTGTCGGGGCGAATATTGCGCGGGCGGTCGGTGATGAAAACAATCTCACCGAGATACGTATGCGCGTTGCAAGGCCGCTTGTGTATTGCACCAAATCGGGCGAGAGAAAGGTTGCAAAAGCGTACGGCGTTGCGTATATCGTGTCGCAAAAGGACATTGATGACGTGCTTATGCGTGCGACCAATATGTCGGTGTACTCGGCATCTGACGAGATGAAAAAGGGGTATATACCTTTTGGCGCATACCGTATCGGGATCGGCGGTGAAGGGGTGTCGGACGGCGGAAAGCTGCTTGCGATGAAAAACATTTCCTACCTTGTTGTGCGTATCCCACATCAAGTCAAAAGCGCGGCGGACGAGATTGCAAGCGAAGTGATTGGCAAAGACATTCTTTCAACGCTTGTGATTTCGCCAACGGGAGCGGGCAAGACCACGATGCTCAGAGAGCTTGCAAGGATAGCGTCAAAAGACAAAAACGTGGTGATCATTGACGAGAGATACGAGCTTTGCGCGGTGTATCACGGCGCGGCGAGCCTTGACGTCGGCGATTGCGAGATTGTCAGCGGAGTGCCGAAAGTCGTTGCGTATGAAAACTGCATACGGGCGATGAACCCGGACGTGATTGTCACCGATGAGCTGTTTTCTTGTCAAGAAGTGGCGGCAATATGCGACGTTGCTCGGTGCGGAGTGAAGATATTTGCATCGTTGCACGGCGAAAGCGTGCAAAAGACGTTGAGCGATCCGCGGTTTGCGCCGCTTGCAAGCACGTTTGATTTTGCGGTTGCGCTATGCAAAAATCCCGTTGGCAAAATCGTTGAAAAGGTGCGATTGTGACTGACGTTTTGAGACTTGTTGCAGGTGGACTTATTGCGCTTTGCGTGTCATACGTTGGGCTTTGCATCAAGCGTAGATATCAAAAACGAGCGGTGTTTTTCAAGTCCGCAACCGATTTTACATCGGTGTTGACAACCGAGCTTGTCATGCGCAAAACGCCCATGCCCGAGATTGTGCAGAAGTTTTTGCAGGGTAGGCAGGGAGAGTTTGAAAACGCGCTTGCCGAGTGGCAGTCGTGCGCAAAAAAGGGCGATACGAGATTGGCGGCTTTTGAAAAGACGGCAATTCCCATTCTCAAAACCGATGAAAAAAAGGAAATTCTCGACTTTTTTGACGGCATGGGCAAGACCATGCTCGATGAGCAACTTGCGCACGCAAAGTATTATCAAAACATGTTTGAAAAGGCAAAAGCAAAGTGCGAAGACGAGGCAAAAAGACTGGGCGCAACGTATTTCAAATTGTGCGTGTTGCTCGGGCTTGCCGTGATGTTGATATTGGCATAGGTGGGGTATGGACGTAAACATAATTTTGAAAATCGCAGGAGTGGGGCTGTTGACGGCGATCGTGTGCGTGATTCTCAAAAAGACGGATCGTGACGAAATCGCGACTTTTGCCACGCTTGCGGGGCTTATCATCGTTGCGGTGCTTGTGATAGACATGCTTGGCGGCTTGTTTGACACGTTGCGCTCGATTTTGTCGCTGTACTGATATGATATTCAAGCTCATAGGCATAGCCGTGATAGGCGTGGTGGTTGTCACGCTTTTGAAGTCCGCAAAGCCCGAATTTGCGGTGTTTGCGACCATAGCGACAGGCGTTGTTATGGTGATCACACTGCTGTCCGCGCTTAGAGACGTGATCATTTCCTTCGATGCAATAGTCGAGAAAAGCGGCATAGACGACAGTGTGTTTTCGCTTGTTTTGAAAATCATCGGCATAGGTTATCTCACCGAGTATTCGTCATCGCTTGCGACCGACGCAGGCTGTGCGTCCATTGCTCAAAAGCTGCAATTTGGCGGCAAAATCGTGATATTTTTGATGAGTATGTCCATTGTCGTATCCCTTATAGACGTTGTGTCGCAACTTGTGTCCGTGATATGAAAAAGCATAGATTTTGTGCCGTGCAAGGCGTAGTGTCAAAACAAAAATCAAGCAAAAAGCGACTTGTTGTCATAGCCGCCGTTTTTGCTGTTTTTCTTGCGGCGCGGCTTGTTTTTTCGCCCTGCGTGGCATACGCCGACGACAAAACAAAGGAAGAATTGCAAAAGAATTTGTCGGACGCCGTGATCGATGCGATAGAGTCGCTTGACGTTAAAGACTTGCAAAAGTTTCTTGACAACTTGTCTTCGGACGGCAAAGCCGCGCTGAGCGCAACGGACATAAAGCAAATGCTCAAATCGCTTGCAAACGGCGAATCCGGCGATTTTTACGCAAGTTTTCTCAACCTTCTGTCCAAGACGGCAGGCAAGTATTTTCTCTCGTTTTTGCCGGGGCTTGTCACCATACTCGCGATATGCCTTTTGAAGAATATCCTATGCTCGATGACGGGCGATTTTCTCAACAACTCGACAAGCGAAGTGGTGCATACGGTGTGCTATTGCTCCATTGTCATCGTGCTTGTGAGCGGAGTTTTCACGATTGTATCGGCTGTTGCGGACACGATAACGCTGCTCACGGACTTTGCCAACGCGATTTTTCCCGCGCTGCTTGCGCTGTTGTCGGCATTGGGCGGAGCGGGGAGCGTGGGCGGATTCTCACCGCTTATGGCGGTGTTTTGCTCGTCCGTGATGAAGATGACAACAAGAGTGGTGCTGCCGTCCTTTGTTGCTTGCATAGTGTTTTGCATTGTCGGCAACGTGTCCAAAAGCGTGAAACTCGACAAACTTGCAAGTTGCGTGCGTTCGGCATCGGGGTGGCTTGTGGGTATAACTTTCGGGCTGTTCGGCACGTTCTTGACGGCGCAAGGCATATCGGGCGGTGTGGTGGACAAGGTTGGTTTCAACGTTGCAAAATTTGCCGTGTCAAGCTACGTCCCCATACTCGGCGGATATTTGTCGGACGGGTTCGATCTGCTGACGGCATCCGTTGTTATTGTCAAAAACGCACTCGGCTATGTCGGCGCAACGGTTCTTTGTTGCGTGGTTGTGTTTCCGCTTGTAAAAGTGGTGATTTTCTCGCTCTCGATGCGGCTTGGCGGCGCAATTGCCGAGCCTATCGGCGACACGCGAGTTGCGACCTTGCTCACGTCCGTTGCAAAGAACGCAAACCTGCTCACAAGCGCGCTTGCCGGGGTGGGATTTATGTTCTTTGTGATGTTGATGATGCTCATGTCGTCTTGCAATATGGGGCTGTGAAGTGAGGTTCGCCGTTGGCGAGTGAAGTTTGCCTGCGGCAAGTGAAGGGAGAGAAAGATGGGAGCGTGGATAGTTGCGATAACGGGTGTTATTTGTCTTGGCATATTGTTGGATATTGTTCTGCCGAGCGGGCAAACGACAAAGTATATTCGCGGCGCGTTTTCGCTCATTGTGGTGCTAGTCATAGTTTCGCCGATACCGTCGCTTGTCAAAAAAGATTGGCAGCTGAAGTTTGACGATTTTCAATTTTCGTCAACGCAGAGCGAGAGTGAGACCGCCACCGACGTGTATGGAGCAAGCATCAAAAGGTGTGAAGAAAACCTCAAAGCGCACGGCATAGACGCAAAGGTGGAAGGGGAGTTTGCATGCGGTGTGACGATGAGTGTGATCGTGCGTTTGCAGGACAGGAGCGTGCCAGGGGCAAGAGTGGTGGACATCGTGGCAGACGTATTGCAGATTGCGCCGCACAAAATCAGAGTGCTGTATGAGTAGAAATTTGATGGAAAAACGATATCAAAAGTCATCGCGCGCGCACGCGCGCGTGCGAATATGCGAGCGTGCATGCACGCGCATCAATAGAATTTATGCGCGCGCACGCGCGCGCGAAATATGCCGAATTTTGAATGTTTTTGCGATTGAGAATTTGACGAAGATTTGCAACGTATATTTATTGTGGAGCGAGTATGGAAGTTCTTGACCAAAGGAAAAAGGGAATTGCCGAGAAGATAAAAGACAGCGATTTTGCAAGGCGTATCAAGGGCATGAAAAACGCAAAGATTATCGCTTGCATATTCATAATCGCGATCGGACTTGTCATATACTCTACCGTAGCACCGTCAAGGTCGAGCAAAAAAGGCGTATCGACCATGACGGAAGAAGAGAAGCGGCTCTCGGCAATTCTTTCGAGCGTGGACGGCGCGGGCGAAGTGCAGACGATGATAACCTCGTCGGGCGGCAAAATCGTGGGAGTGCTGATTATAGCCGACGGCGCGAAAAACCCGATTGTGCGTTTAAGGCTGTTGCAAGCCGGATCGAGCGCGCTGGGAGTCGATAAGGACGTTGTGAGCGTCATGAGCAAACAATCAAAGTGAACCATATAGGAGGAGTATATGAAAATAAAATCGAAAACAAAAAAGATAATCGTATTGTCGGTTATGGTTGCGTTGCTGATTGCGACGGGGGTGTTGAACTTTGTGCTTAGCGACAAGCTCGGCTCGTCCAATCAAACCACCAACGGCAACACTTCAACCGTGACGCAGACCTTTTTTGCGGCGGCGAAGAGCGATCGAGACGCCACGCGCGAGTCGGAATTTTTGTATCTTGACGCGATCATGAATTCGGACACGGCAACCGACGTTGCAAAAAAGACTGCCCAAGAGCAAAAGCTCGCGCTTGTCGAGAGAATGGAAAAGGAACTTGCGCTTGAAACTCTCATCAAGAGCAAAGGCTTTGAAGACGTGATCGTGACAATCGGCGACAAGGGCGTGAGCATTGTAGTGGGCAGCGAGCAGTTGACCGCCGAGCAAGCAAACCGCATATTGTCTGTGGTTGTGAGCGAAACAACTTTCAAGGCAACGGACGTCAACGTCATACCGTACAACTGAAAACGGCAGGGCTTTTGAAAAAGCAAGGGATGTGACAACAAAACAAACCAGGGCTTTGCGTGCTAAAACAAAAAAGCATAAAACGCAAAGGCGCATTGGGGCATAGGGTGGAGTGAGCCGTCGCGATCGCGGCGGTTTCGCTTTTGCCGAAATAATTTTTGCGAACGATTGATATAATCTTTTCTCTGTGCTATAATACTGAAAAAAGGAGACGGCTATGGCAAAGGATTCTATGAAAAATTCAAGCGTACTCGGCGAAGTGCTCGTATCTCTTGCAACGGAAGCGGCAAGCGATGCGGAAGGCATTTGCATTTTCACGTCCAAGCGCAATCGCGGCGCAGTTTCCGCATACGTGCTGCCCAACGAGAAAGTCGCTGTGGATTTGACTGTCAACATCGAGCAAGGCTACACCGTTCCCGCCACCGTTGCGGCTCTGCAAGAGAAAGTGAAAAACAGCATCGAGAGCGCAACCAAATTCAAAGTTCAATCAGTCAACGTTCAAGTGATGAACGTCAATATTCAGCAATAGTATTATGAGAAGAGTAGCAAGAGAAAATTTGTTTAAGCTGGTGTTTGAATACACCTTTTACGGCACAGCCAACGATCAGACGTTGGAGCTGATGTTGCAAGGAAGCGATCTGACGGAAGACGACAAGAATTTCATCAACGGTTGCTACTTCGGCATCGTCACAAGAGAGGACGAGTTGAAGAAGATCATAGAAGATCATCTTTCGGGATACAGGCTCGAGAGAGTGTATCGCCCCGACTATGCGGTGCTCCTTCTTGCGACGTACGAACTTGTCGAGCACACTGCTCCCAACGCAGTCGTCATCAACGAAGCGGTGGATTTGAGCAAGAAATACGGCACGGACAAATCCGGCTCGTTTGTCAACGGCGTGCTTGCAAAGGTCGTCAAAGACATAAAATAAGAAGGAACTTCCGAAAATTGCGAATTTTGGCATAAAAACGCGTGATTTTCGGTTTTTTTTAACTCCAAAACTCCGAAAATTCGGTGATTTACTGCAAAAAAGGTGATTAAAGTGTCGATTGTGTCAGATAAAACCCCGTTTTCTGCAAATACCATATCCGTAAGCGAAGTAAACGCCACGATAAAAGCGTGCGTTGACTCTCCTATTTTCAAAGGATTGGAAGTTTTCGGAGAGATCTCGGGTTTCAAATTCAGCGGTCCGCACGCCTACTTCACGCTCAAGGACAAAGAGTCGCAACTCTCATGCGTGTGTTTCTATGCGGCAAAGACCTACAACCCAAAGGACGGCGAAAGCGTCATCTGCAAAGGCTCGGTGGACTACTACGTCAAGGGTGGAAGACTGTCCTTGCAGGTCAGCTCCATTCAGCCCGTGGGCAAAGGGTTGCTGTTTTTGGAGTTTGAAAGGCTCAAAGCAAAACTTGCAGAAGAAGGACTGTTTGACGTTGCTCACAAAAAGCCTATCCCCAAGTTTGCAAAGCGCGTGCTTGTCGTCACGTCAAAGACGGGCGCGGTGATACGAGATATCGTCACCACCGTACGCAGAAAGAATCCCGTCATCGACATCGTTGTCAAGGACGTGAGAGTGCAGGGCGAAGGCGCAGGCAAAGAGATTGCCAAGGTGCTTGAAAGGGTGGACGCGCTCGGATACGACGTCATCATAATTGCGCGCGGCGGCGGCTCGCTTGAAGACCTTGCTCCGTTTTATGACGAACAACTCGTGCGCACGGTGTACAAGATGAACACCCCGGTGGTGTCGGCGGTGGGACACGAAACGGACTTTTCGCTGTGCGATTTCGTGGCGGACGCAAGAGCGGCAACTCCCACGGCGGCGGGCGAGCTTGTAGCGTACGACTACTACGCAATGGCGGACGAGCTGAAAAAGAATATGCAACGTCTTTCAAGCAACGCAAAGAGAAGCTATGAAAGGAAGACGTCCAAGGCGCAACTCGATATGGCAAGGCTGCAAAGGCTTGCGTCCGAGTTTTATATCAAACGCACAAGGCGCGTGGAACAGTGCCTTGAAAGAAGTCAAAATCTTGTCTGTCGCAAATTCGATTTGGCGGCGGCAAGAGCCGAGAAGGCAACAAGCGCGCTCGACAATTTGAGTCCGCTCAAAATTCTCAAACGCGGATACTTCCGCTTGCAGTCGGGCAATGAAACGATAAGCAAAGTGTCAAGCCTCAAAGTGGGTGACGAGATCACCGCTACGGGCGGAGACGGAACGGTGCGCGCAACCGTGAACAAAATCGAACTCAACAAGGAGAACTGATATGGCTGAAATTAAGAAATTTGAAGAAGCTCTTCAACAACTCGAAGAAATCGTCAGACAACTCGAAGGCGATATGCCGCTCGATCAAGCGGTGAAGGCTTTTGAAAAAGGCATCGAACTCAGCAAAATCTGCATAAGCGATCTCAAAGCCGAAAAAGGCAAGCTCGCTTTGCTTGTGGACGACATCAACAATCTCACCGAAGAACTGAAACTTGACTGACACTGCAATATGAGAATATCTTCCGTCAACAAAATCGAATTTCTCGCAATGTTTGAACACGCGCTCAAAGACGCAGTGGGAGACGACGCTTTCACCATAGACGAGGGCATGCGATATGCAACTCTCGACGGCGGCAAGCGTGTGCGCCCCATGTGCGTGTATCTCGGCGCGCGCGGGGTAGGCGATGCGGACGCGGACGAGATCGTGCGTCTTGCGGTGGGGGTGGAGCTTGTGCACAACTATTCACTCGTGCATGACGATTTGCCTGCCATGGACAATGACGACTATCGCCGCGGCAAACTTTCCGTACACAAGAAATTCGGACACGCAAACGGAATACTCATAGGCGATCAACTTCTCACGCTTGCAAGCTGCAAGTTGCTTGACGGCGCAAGGGTGTACGGCACGACTTTTGCAAGAGCCGCACAAGAGATCACTTTTGCCGCAAAAGAAATGGTGCGCGGACAAGCAATCGATCTTGCAGGTTGCCAAAGCGAAGAAGACTATCTTGACATGTATTCTCAAAAAACCGCCGCTCTCATCCGCGGCGCGCTCAAAGCGGGCGCGATATGCGCAGGCGCGACCTTCGAGCAGATAGAAAAGATGGAAGAGTTCGGGGAATTGACTGGCGTATGTTTTCAGCTTGCCGACGATCTTCTCGACGAAGGGGAAGAAAACTCGATCGTGTCGCTCATCGGCGAAGAAGCCGTCAAAGACTTGCTTGCAAAACGCACGGAAAAAGCCTGCCAAATCGCAAGAGAGAATTTCAACGCGGACGAGCTTTGTGAGTTTGCAAACGCGCTTGCGAAACGAGAAAAATAAAATACATTTGCAAAAGTTGAAAAAGTTGTTGCCAAAACGGTTACAATTTGATATATTGTTAAGGCAATCGTGTGCGGGAGTGACTCAGTGGTAGAGTGTCACCTTGCCAAGGTGAAAGTCGCGGGTCCGAATCCCGTCTCCCGCTCCACACAAAGTATCGGCATCACCGATACAAGATATGGCATCATAGCCAAGAGGTAAGGCAAGGGTCTGCAAAATCCTCACCCCCAGTTCAAGTCTGGGTGATGCCTCCAAAAAACAGCATTTCGCAAGAAGTGCTGTTTTTCATTGTATCGGGTGACGGGATTCGGCTTCACGGAGTGAAGAGCGCAGTATGCGCAGACCCGCGCGGGTTCGTTCCGCAAGGTCGCCATCGAAGATGGCCACACCGTCTCCCGCTCCACACAAAGTATCGGCATCACCGATACAAGATATGGCATCATAGCCAAGAGGTAAGGCAAGGGTCTGCAAAATCCTCACCCCTAGTTCAAGTCTGGGTGATGCCTCCAAAAAAATGTCTAGCAAATCGCTAGGCATTTTTTTAACTAAATAAATCCGCTACGCGAATTTGTGAAGTTCACTGCGTGAGTGAAGTTCGCCGTTGGCAAGTGAAGTTGTCTGGGACAAGTGAAGTTTGCGATGCAAGTGAAGTTCACTGCGTGAGTGAAGATGAAGAGAAAAACAGTTTTGTTGCGCTTTACAATTTTCTTTCTGCGTGTTACAATCTTCCAAGAGTTAACTTTGCCGGAACGGCGGTATCGGAGCCGCAAGGCGGCGACCATATCGAGCGTCGGACTTGATGTGTAGTACAAGTGAGCAAGCGAGTGTTGTTTTTTTCGCTTGCGAACGAGTGGCATAATAAATGAAATTGCGCAAGTTATGTCTCGACCGTAAGGAACGAAGTGACGGAATAGCGATTGTTACGAAGTCAATCGCGTCGTGTGTCCCCCTGCTACGCAGTCGCCATGGGTTCCCTTTCAAGGGGGAACGGCGATAGGGGAAACACCTGAGGAAGGGGGATATTGCGTTTAATATGAGTATATTTTAACTTTGCCGGAATGGCGGAATAGGCAGACGAATGAACGATGTTCATCCCGGCGTCTGCGCAAAGACCGCCACGCATATATTGCGAACGGACGACAGTTTAATATGCCGGAATGGCGGAATAGGCAGACGCAAGGGACTTAAAATCCCTCGATGGAAACATCGTATCGGTTCGACCCCGATTTTCGGCACCAAAACACTTTCACGCAACCATGCGGAGAGTGTTTTTTGTTTTCGGATAACTTGCAGGCTTTTTGTTTTCAATCTTTCGCTTTTAATAAAACAGGTGAAAAACGTGTCGTATATCAAATGCAGGCTGCTCGTAATCATACATTTTGTTTTAATATTTGGATTTTTGAGCGCAAACCTATTGCCAAAACCCTATTCGTATGATAAAATTATTCAGTATTAGAATATTATATGCGTGCGCATTATGTGCGCGGGCGCATTACGGGTGGGAAAATGAACACTACTGCATACGCAAAAAGGACGTTGTACAAACCGATCGACTTTTTCTTCCGTGGCGTAGTCGATTACGCGACGAAGAGCAAGAAGGTTGTCTTTGTGGACGCATTCCAAGTGCTCAATGACAGATATTTGGGCAGAATGAGCGTGTGCAATTATTTTTATATCGCAGAAAATTCCGTCCGTATCAACGAATTGAACGTGATTGCTCTCGAAGAGCTTCGCAACTACGATCTCGTCATGCGCGAGAATTTCCTTATCCCCGACAACATTGTATACTGCTTGCCCGTATCCGTGCGTTTTTTGGAAAACGACAAAGATTTTGACGTGCTTATGCAGACGCTCAAAGATTGCGGCTACAAGAAGACCAATTTGATGTTGTCCTTTTTTGTGAGCACGCTCACAAGGCTTGACGAGGCAGGTGTTGCAAGATACAACCGTTTGCGCAAGTCGGGATACAAGATATGCGCGGCGGCGTTTGGCGAAGAATACAATTCTCTTGACGTGTTTGCGCAGTTCAATTTTGATTATCTTAGATGCGAGTCGGCGTATTTCACAGCCGATGACAAGAAAAAGAGAGTGCTTGCCATGCTCGTTGCCTATTGCAAAGCCAACAAAGTGGGTTTTGTGATGGAAGGCGTGGACACTCCGGGGCAGCTTGCAAGGTTCAAGCGTGACGGGGTGAAACTCATGACGGGCAGAGCGGTGTCCAAGCTCTCGCGCTGGGTGACCAACGAGTTTTTGGGCTTGAAAGAGCCGACAGGCAAAGCCAAGGACGAATATCTCAAGAGATTGCAAAAGGTGCTTGACGGAAAGAAGAAGTCCGAAGACGCGGAGCTTGAGGCATTGCGCAAAGCGGCGATCGAGCGTGCGCGCGCCAATGACGGCGAGAAGATTATGCCGTCCGCTCCGAGACCGGAGCTTGCCAAATCTCCGTATCAAGTGCGATTGGAGCAGCAAAAGCTCAACGCCAAGAAAGCCACCGAGCAACGCCTCGAGGCGCAGGCGAAACTTGTCGAGCAGCATCCCGAAGAAGATCTCGATCGCGAGAAGAAACTTATCACCGAGATGTCGCGTATGCGCTATGAAGGTGACGTGCAGAGCGCGCTTGCGTTGTCGTTTGCATCGCAAAAGAAGAGCGAGCTTGGCATAGACCGCACGATAGAAGAGACGCCCGATGTCGAAGAAAAGACGGTGGGGCAACAAGAGCCTATCGCGCCCAAAACCGAAGAAGTGGTGAGCCAAGACGAAAACAGCGTTGCCGCTCCCATCCGTCCGAATGCGCCGAGTTTCACTCTCAAGCCGAAAAAACAGAAGAAGATCAAAGCCGAGTTTGACAAAGAAGAGAAGTTGCTCGGCGAATACAAGTCGGACAGCATGTTCGGAGACTTGGGTATGGGCACGGGCATGAAAGGATTTGGCGTGACTATGCACGTCAAACCCAAAAACGAAGACGAGCCCGAACTTGTCGGAAGTTACAACGACAAGAGCCAGTGGGTTGACGAAGACGGCAACGTTTTCAACGGATACTTCGATGTAGACGGCAACTGGGTTGAATACGAGCAATTTGACGTGGAAGCGGAAGGTCACTACAACGAGAACGCTCAATGGGTGGACAAAGACGGCAACGTCTATGACGGCTACTTTGACGAGCAGGGCAGATGGATAGACTACACCTACACCGACCAAAACGGCGAGATTGTGGACAACGGCTATTTCGACGACAAGATAGGCAAATGGGTGCCGTACGGGTATTTTGCGGGAGATGGAACATATCACAAAATCGGCGCGTAGGCAACGACAACACGCAAGTGTGCGTATTGTCGAGAGCCAAGCTAGATTTTGCTTAGCTAACCGCTCATCAAAATTAATAATTAATAATGAATAATTAATAATTGCGGAAGGCGGAGCCTTATCCGAAAGCCCGTTCGGGGCGTACTTATAAACGGACTGTGCGACTTCAAAGACGGAACACGAGCCGCAACGGCGGCGACCGTATCGAGCGTCGGACTTGATGTAAAGTACGAGAATGTGTGGCGTTCTGTTTCGTAGCTGCCACACAGGCGAAGTGGCATAACAAGAGAAATAGCGTAAGTTATGTCTCGACCGAGTGTTGTCCCCCCGCTACGCGGTCACCGTGGGTTCCCTTGCAAGGGGGAACGGTGATAGGGAAAACACCTGAGGAAAGGGGAAAGTTGCATTAAAGTTTCAAACCAGCACCCGATTGCAATGAACGGCGCAACGCCAACAAACAAATATAAGCATAGACAAAACAAATGAGCGAAAACGAAGAGAAAAATTTGCAGACCGAGCAAGCGGTCAACGACGAGCAAGTCGGCGAGCAAGCCGATGCAAAGCCCGTTGAAGACGGCAAGCACAAGAAGTCTGCCAAATCGGGCAAATCCGCCCGTGACGCCAAGAAGTCGCAATCCCAGCTGAAAAAGGAGTGGGAAGACTCTATAGTTGCGTCCAAAAAAGTGAAGCGAGAAGAAAGCCGTCGCAAGCTCAAGCGCGTGATGTTGATCTTGCTCGTGTTTTCGCTTATCGTTACGAGCGTTGTGTACGTGATGTTGCTTTTCATCCAAGAGAACAACGTGCGCATCACGGCAAGCAGCAACAATCGCGAAAAGTCGATATCTCTGTCCATTGACAACGAGTATTGGACGCCGTATCTCAACGCCAACGGTCCGGAGCACATGTGGGACGTGTCATACAACAAGTTGTACAAAAGAGAGCCGTTGCACACGATTTCGGAAGTGAAGCGGATGTTGTCGGCGGACAAGGTGGAGCTTGGCGAGATGAACGGCGAGAAGTTTATCAGGTTCACGTTCATGCTGAAGAACACGGGTTCTGACAACACGAATATCGACTATGAGATGACGCTTGCCTACGACAAATTCGACCTGCAAAACGCCGTGCGCGTGATGTGGGGCGAGAGCTTCAAGAACGAAACTCTTGACGAAACACGCAAGACGGACGTCAAAGTGTATGCTGCGCTTAGCAACAATCAGCGTCTATACGGCACAAACGCGAACTTTTGGAAGGTGGGTGACGTATACAACGGAGTCGAGCTCAAAGAAGGCGATGACAAGGTTGGTCAACGTCGCACCAAGGAAGACGGCTTTGTGGAATACGTTGCATATCCGGTGGGCTCTGACAATGCGAGCTTTGACCTTCTCAAATACGAGAACGACATGTACGCAGACAGCGACAGCTATGCGCAAGCGATAGAAGGGGGCTACTTTGCCACCACGCCGTACTATGACAAGGACTATGTGTTCAAGCGCAGCACCACGATGGACAAAGGCGACATCATGTATTGCTATGTGTGTATATGGCTTGAAGGCAGCGACTTTGACTGCATCGACGCGCGCCTTGGCGGATATTGCAAAATCGGCTTGAACTTCACGGCGTATTGATCCGATGGTATTTGCCACACCATGTCATTCAGAGCGCAAGCGAAGAATCTCGCGGAAGCGAAACGAAAAACACATTTGAGAAAAAACATGAATACCTATTATGTTTACATCATGACAAATAAGCGTAACACGGTTTTATATGTGGGCGTGACGAACGATATTGAGCGCAGAGTTGCTGAACACAAAAATCATTTATTGCCGGGATTTACAGCAAGATATAATGTGGACAAATGTGTTTACGTTGAAGACTGCGGAAGCATCGAAGATGCAATAGCAAGAGAAAAGCAATTGAAAGGTTGGAGCAGAGCAAAGAAGTTTGATTTGATTGCCAAATTTAATCCCGACATGAAGGACTTGTCTGAAGAATAATGCCGAAACCGCGCAAATTGACAACAAATATTAAAATTTGTTGTCAAAAGATTAAAAATCTTTGCGCAGGGGCGCACGAGCGCGAGCGTGTATGCGATAAATCTATAAAATAAGTATATTTGTTGTATAACGTGTATAAATCTTTGCAAACAATCAAAAAGTATGCAGGAAAATGCATAAACTTGCATAAACTTGCAAAGAAAAAACATACAAAATGCTCCATAATCATGCAAATCGCTGTGAAAACGGGGTGTTTTGTGACAAAAAACTACAAAATGTTAGAAATTTTTCATTTTGTATATTGACAGAAATGCATAAAAGATTTATAATCTTCGTATAAATGACTGTATCGCACGCTCACGCACGCAATGCGTGTGCACACGAGCAGTCAACGAACATTGAGAGTGGAGCAGTGCAGTGGCACAAACAGTCCGAGCAGCTTTTGGATTGTGAACGCGAATATGAACGCGAAAAAGTCTACTGCATTGTCATAGCGAGCCGCACTTATTGTCATCCTGAGCTTGTCGAAGGATCTCGTG
>URIZ01000022.1 GCA_900548005.1 uncultured Eubacteriales bacterium
GACAGACAGACAGACAGACAGACAGACAGACAGACAGACAGACAGACAGACGAATCACGCCGTATTTCCGAATCATTGTCCGTCGAAAGATGTAACGGAATCATGGGAGTGCCAATCACCTTCCTTGACAAGTACAACCCAACACAATTTGAAATTGTCGGAATTGCAAATAGCGCAAGATGGATTGGAAACTTCCCATGCTATACAATCATCGACGGAAGACGAATTTACAACAGAATACTCATTCGTCGCAAAGTGTAATGGAATAATGGGTGTTCCAATCACTTTTTTGGACAAATATAATCCGGACCAGTTTGAAATACTTGGGTTGGATGACCATAGGGTTCAGTGGCGTGGACGAGGCCCGGAACTCAATGGAAAAACACTTTATAGGCGAATTATTATAAGGAGAAAAATATGAATATACGGTTGCATGAGATCGCGATAAAAGATATTTTCAATGGCTTTGTCGATAGTGAAGAAGAAGGCGTTGTCGGGTATGACGGGAAACTGAATATTAGGCCGAAGTATCAACGCGAATTTGTTTACAATGATAAACAACGTGATGCCGTTATCGAAACTATAATGAAGGGCTTTCCGCTCAACGTCATGTATTGGGTTGACAATGGCAATGATACATATGAAGTGCTTGATGGGCAACAACGCACATTGAGTTTTTGTCAATATATTAATGGTGATTTCTCTTTGAATGAAAAATACTTTCATTCTTTGACGCAAACTGAAAAAGACAAAATCTTGAATTATAAATGCATGATTTACTTTTGCAGCGGAAACGATCTTGAAAAATTAGAGTGGTTTAAGACAATCAACATTGCAGGAGTAAAACTTACGGATCAAGAACTTCGCAACGCTGTTTATACGGGGGAATGGTTGACAAGCGCAAAAACTTTTTTCAGCAAATCGAATTGTCCCGCATACAATATTGCAAAAGATTATGTTGCGGGCTCTGCTTTAAGACAGGATTATCTTGAAAAAGCAATAGAGTGGATAAGCAAAGGCAATATCGAAAACTACATGTCTTTTCATCAGCACGATGCAAATGCTATTGAACTTTGGACGTATTTCAAAAATGTCATAGATTGGGTTAAACTTACATTTACAAAGTATAGAAAAGAAATGAAGGGAGTTGAATGGGGAGCGATCTACGATGTTTATAAAAACAAAGTTATAAATGTTGTCGACTTGGAAAACAAAATTAAAAAACTAATGATTGACGATGACGTTACAAACAAAAAAGGGATATTTGAGTATGTATTGTCAGGTAATGAAAAATGTTTGAATATTAGAGCATTTACAGAGTCGCAAAAGCGTCAGGCTTATGAAAAACAAAACGGTATTTGCTCAATCTGTCATAAACATTTCAATTTTGAACAAATGGAAGGCGACCACATTACACCTTGGAGTGAAGGTGGAAAAACGTCCGCCGAAAACTGTCAGATGCTTTGCAAAACATGCAATCGAACAAAATCGAATATATAATCCAATGCAACCGCATATCATGCGGTTGTTTTTATATAACAATACAATATTGCAGTTTTGTCGGTTTTCGGGGACGGTTGCATATTGAAATGGGCGGCGCGCGTATTGTATAATTGAAATATCCAATAGAAGGGGAATGATTATGGGCAAATTGCAAAGTCTTATTGACAACAAAGCGAAAAGTGCGCAATATATGTGCGACGAGATCAAGCATATATGCAACGATATGCCAAAGCGCGATCCGGGCAGTATCGGCGAGAAAATGGCGTGCGAGTATATGGCGGACGTTCTCAAAAACGATTGCGGTTGCGAGCGCGCGGACGTGGAGTCCTTCAAGGAGAATCCCAACGCGTTTTTCGGCTGGATATATTTTACGATAACACTTGTGCTTTCGGGCATGGTGCTGTTTTTCTTTATGCCGATTGTAGGCGCGGTGTTGACTGCGCTCGGGTTTGTGATACTGTTTGCGCAATTCGGCTTGTACAAGAAGGTTGTAGACAAGTTTTTCCCCGAAAAGACAGGGCATAGCGTCACCGCAATCAAGAAATGCACGGGCGAAGTGAAGGGCAGAGTGTTTTTCAATGGTCACCCCGACGCGGTGTGGAATTGGCCCGTAAACAACAGATTCGGAGGCAAAGCGCACGTTGCGCATCTTGTCACAAGCGTTGTATCGGGGCTTGTGGTGCTTGCTCTCAACATAGCGGCGGCTGTCAAAACGGGATGCCGTCCCGTCACAGACTATACCCTTGCAGGATACACGGCATTGTACACTCCCGTGCTGTTTTGGATGGGAATTGCCATTCTCGTCATGGTGCCTTGCCTTGTGGGCATGTACTTTATGTGGGATGAAAACACCATCACCGACGGCGCAAACGACAATCTCACCGGCTGTTATATGGGCATTGCCATTCTCAAAGCCATGAAAGATCGGGGCATAGAACTCGAACACACCGAAGTGGGCGTCATCATTTCTGGCAGTGAAGAGGCTGGCTTGCGCGGAGCAATGGCTTGGTGCGACGCTCACAAAGGAGAGTTTGACGATGTCCCCACTTGGATATATTCCTACGACACCATTCACGAAAGCCGTTTTCTCGGCGTAAACTATCGAGATCTCAACGGCACCGTCAAGTCCGACAAAGAAGTGAGCGATTCCTTCATGACCGCCGCTCAACAGCTCGGCATCAAATGCACAAAGACGTGGGTTCCGCCCTTTGGCGGCGCAACCGACAACGCCGCTTTCAACAAAGCGGGTTTCCGCTCCACCGGCATCACCGCACTCGATCACAATCTTCAAGACTACTATCACACCATGCGTGACACCGCCGACAATCTCAATCCCGAGTGCTTGGCGGATTGTTATGCTGTATCCGTTCGTTGCCTCGAAACCTTCGACAGAGATTTTGCAAAATAGCGAATAACTGCGGCAGAGTCACGCTCCCGTCAACTCATGTACTAAATGTACATTAGGGTTGCCGTTAGCGTGGCTCTTTCTTGTTCTTCATCTATTTTGCAAAATCTCTGTTTGAGTTTCAATATTAAACTCATGTACTATTTGTACATTAGGGTTGTCGATTTGGGGTGCTTCCGCATTATGCATTTATTTATCAATCTCACGACAAACTTCAAATTTTCCATATTGTCATGTTGAGCTTGCCGAAACATCCAGCCGTAAGGCGCAAGAAAAAACTCTGTCATTGCGAGCTTGCGTAATATTCTTGCGATGTTGGTTGCTATGTGAAAAAATCGCAAAAAATCTCTTTATCAATATTCGCGGATATGGTATAATTCATATATCAAAATTCAAGGTGAAATTATGCAAGAAAAATGCAGTTGTGTCAAAGAGCCGATCGGCACGATACCCATTGTGCGCATCATCGACAAAATCGACGAGATGTTTGAAAAGGACGATACGCAAGGTGTAAAACGTGTGCTGGAATATTGGGAAAGCGAGGCAAAAGCGTTGCACGATACGCGCGGTTTGCTTGAAATACTTAGCGAAGAGATAGGGCTTTATCGCAAGCTCGGCGAGAAAGAAAACGGACTTAGGGCGGTGGATGAAGCACTTGCCATTTTGTGCTGTCAAGGCTCGTGTTCGTCCGTGGGTGACGCAACGATATATCTCAACTGCGCCACCACGATGAAAGCGTTCGGCAAAGCGGAAGATGCGATGCAATACTATCAAATTGCAAAAGAGCAATATGAAAAGTCTTTGCCAAAAGACGACTATCGCCTTGCAGGGCTTTACAACAATTATGCCACCGCGCTTTGCGATCTCAAACGTTTTGACGAAGGCGAAAAATGCTATGAAAAAGCGATAGAAATTTTACAAGAAAAGGGCGGATACGGAGAGCTTGCAGTGTCATATGTCAACCTTGCACACCTTGTGTATGACAGGGCAAATGAGCAAAACAAAGAGTGCGATGAACAAATAGACGAGCTGCTTGACAAGGCGATGGAGTGTCTTGACGACGCCGCTTTGGTAAGGGACGGCAACTATGCGTTTATATGCTCCAAGTGTGCGTCCGCTTATGGATTTTTCGGCAGATTTCTTGACAAAGCGGAGCTTGAAAGGCGCGCAAAAGAAATCTATGATAACAACAGAAAACAATGTTAAAGTGTCAAAAATGCGTGTATAAACGCTTGATTGCGAGATATGAAAGGAATTGAATTGTCAAAACAATTTTATATGGAAGCAGTTGCTCCGCTTGTTCAAAGCAAGTTTTCGCCGTATGAAAATCGCATTGCGGTGGGACTTGTCGGGCACGGCTCGGAGTGTTTCGGCTTTGATGACGACACGTCCAAAGACCACGATCACGGCACGGGGCTTTGCTTGTTTGTCACAAAACAGGACGATGAAAAAATCGGCTTTGCGCTCATGCGCGCGTATGACAAAATCGCAAGAGAATACGGCGTGAAGGACGTAGAGCGTGAAGTGGAAAACGGATTTCGCGGAGTGTTTGCCATCGGCGATTTTTATAGGCGATACACCGGCACTGACGGCGCGCCGACCACTTGGCAAGATTGGCTTTACACCGATTCGGTGTACTTTGCCGAGGCGACAAACGGAGAAGTGTTTCGTGACGACTTGGGCGAGTTTTCAAAAATTCGCAACGAGATTTTGCATGACATGCCCGAAGACGTGCGTGTAAAAAAGATAGGTTCTTGCGCGTTCAAGGCGGCGCAGTCGGGACAGTACAACTATGCAAGGTGTCTTGCCCACGGCGAAGAAGGCGCGGCGATGCTTGCCCTTTGCGAGTTTGTCAAAAACGCTGTGGAGCTTGCTTTCTTGCTTGAAAAGAAGCATTGCCCCTATTACAAGTGGGCGTTCAAGGCGATGAACGGGCTTGACAAATTTGCCGAGTTGCGCGCGCCGCTTGAATTTTTGCTCACCGCCGACAACGATGTGACGGGACGGGGCGTGAAAAAGGCTATGATCGAAGACATAAGCCTTGCGCTTGCAAATGAAATAGACGAGCAGTTTGCTCTCAATATGCCCACGGAGTATCTCGAACCGTTTGCGTTTGCGCTGCAAAAACGCATAAAAAACGCCGAAATCCGCAATCTGCACGTTGTGATATAAAAATAGTCGTTTTGTATAAAGGAGATAAAAATGGTATTGTATTTTTCGGGAACGGGCAACAGCAAGTATATTGCCCAAAAGATTGCAAATGCTCTCGATGACGAGCTTTTGGATTTGAATGACAGGATAAAACGCGCGGATTTTTCAAAAATTACCGCTCAAAACAGGTTTGTTTTCGTCACGCCCACGTATGCGTGGAGAATGCCCAGAATCGTGAGTGACTTTGTTGAAAACATCAGATTCGAAGGCGCGAAAAGGGCGTGGTTTGTGCTTGACTGCGGCGGCGAAATAGGCAATGCGGGCAAGTATCTTGAAAAACTTTGCGACAAACTCTCGCTCGAATATATGGGTGTTGCCGAGATCGTGATGCCCGAAAATTACATCGCGCTTTTCAATGCCCCAGAGCCCGACAAGGCGCAAGAAATCATCGGAAAAGCCGAGCCGAAGATCGAAAAAGCAATCGAATATATAAAGCGTGGCATGAGATTTGAAAAGCCGAGAAACAACTTGTACGACCGCTTTATGTCGGCGTGCGTCAACCCTATATTCTTTAAGTTTATCGTTAAAGCGGACGATTTTTATGCCACAGACGAGTGCGTCGGATGCGGTCTTTGTGCAAAACTTTGTCCGCTCAACAACATAGAGATCGTGGACGGAAAACCCGAGTGGGGCAAAAACTGCACGCATTGCATGGCTTGTATAAATCATTGCCCGGCGCAAGCAATCGAGTACGGCGAAAAGAGCAAAGGCAAGCCGAGATATCATCTTGACTGACTGTCAAATCGGGTTTCGATTGGTTGCATAATTGCAATCGCAACTAAAAGCAAAATATTCTAAAAATATCAAAACGCACGGTTTATCGTGCGTTTTTCAATGTTTTAAGTCGTGTATTTGTAAAAACAATATTTATGCACAATATGGCTGTTATTAAAAATCATTTCGTCAAATCGCATTTTTCTATGCGAGCGGTTATATGCGGTTTATCTTTCTGCCATAGATTCTGCCGTTGTCATCAAGTCGTAAATCGGTTTTATGGACTGAAATTTCTCGGCGAGATAATCGGCAAGATTTTCCGAGAAGAGCAGCTCGACGTCAAAGGACGTTGCGATGAAACAGATGTCTTTTTTCTCAAGCCAAACCGACAGGTCTTGGGGTGCATCGGGATATTTTGGCTTTTTGTAGTTTTCGCCCACCATTTTGAAAGTGGATTGTTGCTCAAAGCACTTTTTTGCTTTTTGAAAAGTTTTTGAGTTTGACAAAATCAAGTTGCGAAGACTTGCCATGCTTTTTGCGTCCGCCATATAGTAGCCGCAACCGAAACGAAAATTGTAAGGGGATATTTCAAAGAAAAACCCGGGCGCGCCGCAAACGTTTTTGTCGCGCATAAAGGTGAGCCACATGTGGTCGCGATAAAGGCTTGTCTTGTCCTTGGCAAAGCGCAAGTCCTTGTACAGCCTTGAAATTATGCTTTTCGGCTCGGTGAGCATTTGCCCGTCTATTTTCAGCATAGCGGGGGCAAGCGCAACGGCAAGGTCGGTGAAGGGCAATGAGAGATATTGCTTGAAATCGTCACGATGCTCCTGATACCAAGCTTTTGAGTTGTATTTGTTGTTGAAATACAAAAAATCGAGCGATCTTTGACAAAACGGCGTCATATTCTTAGGCGAAAAGCGCAACGATGCTTGCTTCCACGATCTTGCGCATCTCGTCATAGTCTATGTAGGTGTGGTGGTCGTAGACAAACTCGTGCGAGAAAGATTGCACGATGTCCATTGCAAAGTGTATGCGTTCGGCAAGATGATCCTTGTTGACTCCGAGCGATTTTAGCTTGTCGGATATTGTGAGCGTGATCTCGTCTTCAAGCGCGATAAACTTGTTGTTGACGGCCTCGTCGCTATGGGACAAAGAGTGCAACGCCTCGTGTATGTTGGCGTTGGTCTTGTGGATCTCGATCGCACCGTCAAGAGCGTGCGACACGACGGACTTGTAGTCAAGCGGAGAAGTGAGAGTGTCGATCATGTTGAGAATGGGCGCAAACGCTCTGTTGACGTAAATGCCCAAAACATCGAGAAGAATGTCGCGTTTGTCCTTGAAATAGCCGTAGACGATGCCCGTGGACACGCCTGCTTGCTTTGCGATTTGCGCGGTGTTGGTGTTGTAGTATCCGACTTTGGAGAACAACTCGTAGCCTGCTTGGACGATTTTGTTTTTCTTTTCGATGGAACGTTCTTGTTTTGGTTCTCTGACTTCTTGCGCCATAATTATCCTTATACGCGTGCGCGCTATATTTGTTGAATGCGCGCGCGATTTAATCTTAAATATTATACAATACCTAAAAAAATAAATCAAGATAAAGCGGCATTTTGTGAATGTGAAAATTATTTCATATTATTTTTTCAAAACGATTGACATCCGTTTTTGATAGTTGTAATATCTTAATGTGAATATGAAGTAAGTTTCATATTTAACACCGATAAGCGAAATCGCAAGGAGAGAGAAGAATATGCCGCTTGTTATGGCTCCCACGGGGAGAGATTTGAAAATCGTCAGGATTTTGACGGACGACAAGACCAAAAAACATTTGGAAAGCTTGGGTATTACGATTGATTCTACAATCAGTCTTATATCCGTCAGCGGCGGAAGCGTCATCTGTCTTATCAAAGACGGCAGACTTGCGCTCGACAAAGAAATGGCAAGAAAAATTTTAGTTGCATAAACGAAAAGGAGAAAACAATGGAAAAACTTTTGAGTGATTTCATTATAGGCGAGCAGGGCGTCATCAAAGCCGTCGCAGGAGACGGACGCATTAGACGCCGTCTGTTCGACATGGGCGTAACCCCGGGCGCAGAAGTCTATTTGAGAAAGAAAGCACCACTTGGCGATCCCATCGAGGTGACCATTCGCGGATACGAATTGTCGCTCAGAAAGACCGAGGCGGCAGTCGTCACTATGGAGGTGAAGGACAAATGAAAAGATTTGCACTTGCAGGCAACCCCAACTGCGGAAAGACAACGCTGTTCAACTCGTTGACGGGCTCGACTGCGCACGTGGGCAACTGGCCGGGCGTGACGGTTGACAAGAAGGAAGGGACGTACAAAAAATGCGCCGAACCTATCTCGATAGTTGACCTTCCCGGCATATATTCGCTCTCGCCATACACACCCGAAGAAGTGATTTCGAGAAACTATATTCTCGAAGAAAAACCCGATTGCGTCATCAACATCGTGGACGCAACCAACCTTGAAAGAAACTTGTATCTAACCACGCAAATCATGGAAATCGACGTGCCGATGATCATCGCGCTCAACATGATGGACACCGTGGAAAAGAACGGCGACAAGATAGACGCAAAGAGCCTTGAAAAGAAGATCGGCATCCCTGTTGTGGAAATCTCCGCTTTGAGAGAAAAAGGGCTTGACGAGCTTATGCAAAGAGCCTACGAAGTTTGCCAAAAAGGCAGAAAAGGCACGACCGTTCTCGAAGGCACGCAACTTACGCACCTTATCAACGATTGCAGAATCGCACTCGAAGGCAGCGGAGTGGAAAATTCGCTGTTCCATGCTGTGAAACTCGTTGAGCTTGACGAAATCGAAGTGGGACAACATCCGCAAGCGGCGCAAATGGTTGAAGAGTTCAAAAAGACTTTCAACGACGACGTTTTCGGCACTGACTTCGAGGCTATCGTTGCAGACGCGAGATACAAGTATATATCCAAAAACTATTCTTCCGTCGTCACGAAGAAGGAGAAGAACGAAAAGGACAAGCTCAGCGCGTCCGACAAAGCCGACAAAGTGCTCACGCACAAAGTGTGGGGTATCCCCATCTTCCTTGTCATCTTGTTTTTGGTGTTCCACCTGACGTTTGCAGAAGATTTTCTCTTCCTTGGCGCAGGCGGCGTGTTCGACAAAGAGGCGGCGGCGTACATCCAAAACACGCAAGGCACATTTGAGCAAGTTGACGTAACCAAGTCCACTTTTGACGAAACGTTGACCTATTACACAGAAGACGGCATCCGTGCAGAACTCGTTTTTGCGGACGACGGATCGCTAGAAAGCGTGGAAGCAAAAAGCTATGTCTACACGTCAACGCATCAGCTCGTCTATCTTGAAGATATGACGGAAGCGGCGGCGGGAGAAACCTACTATGCAGACGAAAAAGGCAAGTGGGAAGTCACCGTGCAAAAGAACGATGACGGCGAATATGAATCGTCGTTTGTGAGCATGATCGACGAGTTTTGCTCGGGAGTGACGGCGGCAACGTTCTTCGGATATGAAGAGAGCGTATACGGCCCTGGCGTCATCCTTGCCAACATACTCAACACGTTCACCGAATTTTTGAGCGTATGCGTCAATCAAGGGCTTGTCCTTGCAGGCGCGCCGGAGTGGTGCATAGGCTTGATCGTGGACGGCGTGCTTGGCGGTTTGTTTGCAGTGCTCGGATTCTTGCCGCAAATATTGTTGTTGTTCCTGTTCTTCTCGATCTTGGAAGACAGCGGATATATGGCGCGCGTTGCGTTCATTCTCGACAGAATTTTCAGAAAATTCGGTTTGTCGGGCAGAGCGTTTATGCCGATGATCATGGGCTTCGGATGCTCCGTGCCGGCGTTTATCAACACTCGTACGCTTGCGGATGAGAACGAAAGAATCGCAACTATCAGAGTCATTCCGTTCTTCAGTTGCGGCGCAAAATTGCCTATCCTTACTGCAATCGCAGGCGGTATCGCAACCATGACAGGCATGCCAAACCCGGACGTCATCACTTACTGCATGTACATTCTCGGCGTGCTCGTCGCAATCGCGGCAGTCATCTTGATGCGCGCAACCACCATGAAAGGCGAAGTGCCGCCGTTCATTATGGAATTGCCTGCCTACCACGTGCCGCAACCCAAAAACCTTGCCGCGCACCTGTGGGACAAGACAAAACACTTTGTCAAGAAGGCGTTTACAATCATCCTTGCGTCCACAATCCTGATTTGGTTCGTCAGCCACTTCAGCTGGAACTGGCAGTATCTTGAAGATGCGCAGATGGATCAGAGCATCCTTGCAGGCATCGGCGGACTTATACAGCCCTTGTTTACTCCGCTCGGATTCGGCTCGCAACTTAGGCACTTCGGATGGGTGTTCGCAGTGGCAGCTATCACAGGACTTATCGCAAAAGAGAACGTCATCGCAACCTTCGGTACGCTTGCGGCGTGCATTGTGGGCGGCATGATAGACGTGGAAGCGGACGGCGGCATCGGAGCGGTCAACACCATGATCGCGGCAACCGGAATCGACGTTGCAGGCTTGATTGCGTTCATCGCTTTCAATATGCTCACCATTCCGTGCTTTGCGGCTGTTGCAACCGCCAAGGCAGAATTGCCAAACAAGAAATCCTTCAATATGACCTTGCTGTTCTGGATTGCGACAAGCTACATCGTGTCCATGATGATATATCTCATCGGCGCATGGTGGTGGACTTGCTTCATCTTCGCGGCGATTTGGGCGGCTATCATCACGCTCATCGTGCTTGACAACAAAGGCAAAATCAATATGAAGAAATTCTTCCAAGACCTTGCGGGCAAACTCAAAATCAAAAAGAACGCGTAAGTGCCGATCGGCAATCCAATCTTGCGCCAACGGATCACTATGAAACCAATCGAAATCGTTGTAATTATAGCGGCAGTCGCAATCGTTGCAGGCGTCATCATTGCGTCTGTCGTGAGAAAACTCAAAGGCAAGCCATCTCTTGCAAGCGATTGCTCGTGCTGCTCCCGTCAGGGTAAGTGCAACGGAAGTTGCTCCCAAGCCGACAAAAACGTTGACTGGTCCGAGCTTGTCAAACAACGCAAGGCGCAACTCGAAGCCCAAAAAGCTCGCGACGGCGCGTCCGACGCTTGCAAGTGCGAGAGCGCACCCGATGCTTGTTCGTGCGAGAGCGCGTCGAAGGCTTGCGAGTGCAATTGCGTGCCAAAGGCTTGCGAATGTGACAATCAAGCGTCAAAAGACGGCGAGCAAGCTCTGCAAAAAACCGAATAGGCGCAGGGCAGAGTTAGAGCAAATTTATTAGCCCCTTTGCATGATTGAATTATGATAACCCGTTTCGTCATGCATCAAAACGAGATAAGTTGTAGCAATACAGCAAATCTATATTCTCTCTCAAAGGTAGGCGGTTCGCTCATGCGGCCGCTTACTTTTTGTATATTTATTCTTTGCAACGGAAAGATTTTCCATATTGATTTGACATTGGCGGCTCAATAATATAGAATATCAACGTAATGCGGACATGGCGGAATTGGCAGACGCGCAAGATTCAGGTTCTTGTGAGCATTTGCTCATGCAGGTTCAAGTCCTGTTGTCCGCACCAGGATGAACCCAGTTGAACCATAAAGGTTTGACTGGGTTTTCCTTTTTCTAATATTTGTAATATTATACATACATTTCAAATCTAATGGTTTTCTTTTCAAGTGGAAGATTTGACTTGCGTTTCATAACGACATCTTTTGAAAATTTGTAAAATAAAAAGGCCCGACGCCTTTCAGCATCAGGTCTTATCAAGTCTGTATAATTGAAGTGAATTTCTATTCGGTCTTTGTAAAGAATAACGTCTTTGATAAGCAATTTTATCATTAGACGAGGTGTTTTTCTGATTGCTTGTTGCAAATAGTCAACAATGTCTTTTTTATCAATAGGAATTGTTTCTTTCGCTTTTTCCAAAGCCAGTTTAGTTTCAAATTCTGTTTTTTGTTGCTCGAGTTCTTCCAATCTTTTTGCAGTGGAAGCACTCACGATTCCTTTTTCCATACACGCAATAAGATTTGATAAAGCTTTTTCTGTGTCATGCAATTGACCTTCTATAATATTGATTACAGACGCATCTGCCATTTTTTGTTGATGAGCGTTTAGTATTACGATAAAGCACATATCGTCATACAAGAGATGGCTTTGAGTGGTTGTCAGCGAC
>URIZ01000023.1 GCA_900548005.1 uncultured Eubacteriales bacterium
AGAAAGCAATTGAAATGTACGGCAAAGCGGTAGAGAACGGCGAAAAAGCAGGACTCGAAGCGATTAAGCGAGTCTACTCAAAAATGAATGTTAATCAGGCTTAGTTAACTTTCTTATTCTTTCATCAAAGACGGCAACACCCCGTATGAATACGATGCAAACGGCAACGTGTAGCAAATAGTTGTTGAATGTATGCGTATGTTGTGGTATGATTTATAAAAAAATGATTGGATAAGAATATGAATGCGGAATTTCGGATAAACGGAAAAGAAATCGAGACCGAGCGTTTGGTGTTGCGGGCGTTCAGGCAGTCGGATTTGGAAGACTTTTTTGAATACGCGTCGGTGGACGGCGTGGGCGAAATGGCGGGATGGCAACATCACGAAAATCGCGCGGTGACGCAAAAGGTGCTTGACGATTTCATCCTTGGCGACAAGACTTTTGCCTTGGTTGAAAAGAAAAGCGGCAAGGTGATCGGCTCGCTTGGCGTTGAAAAATACAACCTTGAAGATCGGCTGAGCGAATTTGACGGCTATCGCGACAGAGAGCTTGGATACGTGCTTGGCAAGTCGCACTGGGGCATGGGATTGATGCCCGAAGCCGTGCAAGCGGTGATAGCCTATTTGTTTGACGAATGCGATCTTGACTTTTTGACTTGCGGATATTATGCGTTCAATCGTCAATCCGCGCGCGTGCAAGAAAAGTGCGGCTTTCTTCCCTATCGCTCGCTTGTGTTCGACACGAAAATGGGCACGAAAGAGCCGGGCGTGCTGAATCTGCTTGTGAACGGCGCAAAGAACATAACATTTGAGTTTTCGCATCCCGAAACGCTGTTGTGGCAAGACGGCAATTTGCAAGGGCAAATTGGCGCAAACCGTTGAAAGACACGGCAAAATGTGGTAGTATATAGAAAAAGAATATAAAAATACGGTTTGAAAAGTTGTAAACTGAGTAGATTTAGACATCGGGTTCGATTCCCGAACAACCGCCAATGCCGTGTTTGACTTATTGCGAAACGATAATAGTATCGTCGTATTCTGAACTCTTCAACTGTTTTGTTTAGTCGCAGAAATGCCACGGAACAACGGCTATAGTTTAATCTCTTTGCAATACGTCAAACAGCAAGTCTTCCGTATTTTTGGTTATCGTTATGGCAGGAGCGAACCGTTTTGGCGTTGGCTTGTGCTATACGAAAAAGACGGTTGTGCGCTCTACGAGCGCATTTTTTGTTGCAAAAGATAACCTTTTTGGGCGGTACGAGAGAAAAACCGCGGTTTTATCCGCAAAAATACCGCCAAGGAGAAAAACAATGAAAAACAAAGCTGCAAAACTTTTGTGTTTGCTTCTCGTCGTCGTGCTTGCATTGTCTGTTGCACTTGCAGCATGCAACAAAAAAGCAGACGATCCGCTTGCAACCGAGCTGAAAGAGTCGCTCAAAGCGTATCTTCAAACGGACGCTTTCTCAAATTCCGTGAAAGACGCAAGAACAACGCAAGCGAGAGTGCCCCTGCTCTACCTTCGCTACGTCAAAGGCGATTTCTACACCGATGAAGTGGTGCTACAATTCAAGAAGTATCTCAACATGATTGACGGCGTCGTTGACGGCGGCAAGATCAAGGACAGCCTTTTTGCCACTTCGAGCGCAAGCACGCAAGGCTGGTACGGCATGCTCGACTTCCTTTACAGTTGGAGTGCGATAATCAACCAATACCAACAATGGTGCGCAGAAACGGGCAACACCGACACGTCGTATTCGCTCTATTTCGGCGCGGTGAAAGAATATTTGAGCACACTTGACGCATATCTTGCCGCAAGCCAAACGGAATATACGTTCAAGGGCAAAACGGTGACGCAAGCCAACTTGTATTATACGGGTTACAACGCGCTCAACAACATCGCAAACGCAAGCTCTCGCCTTAGCTATGACGATTTTGTGGAACTTCTTGCACTTGTGGCAAAAGCAACCGGCAACACGGACGGACATGCGACTTTCCTTGCCGAATACAAGAAAGTCGACTTTGCAACAATTGACGCTGCATCCGACAAAAACTCGCAATATTCAAAGCTCAAACCCGCGCTTTTGGCTCTTTGGAAAAGCTGTTTGCCCGTCACTCAAGTTGCATTTGGATACAGCACCAACAGCGTTGTCATGCTCACGGCGTACAATCTCGGATTTGAAGTGGAAAAAGTCGCGCCCTTCTGCACCGAGTTTATGCTCTCCTACTACGACAAAAAAGACGACGGCAGTTTCAAAAAGAACGGCGGCACTCCCAACTGGGTAGGTTTTTCGGGCAGACCGCTTGCAGGCTCTATCTTCCGTGGCAACGCAAGATATGACGTCAAATACGAAAAGACCATGCAAGGCTACTTCCCCTTCACCGACGGCTGGAATCAACCGCTTGACGAGATGATCAACATGGACAGACTTTGCAACTTCTACAACCACACACTCACCACAAACGCAAACGTCGATCCGAGATACGGCTTGCTCTACGGCTTTATGAACGGAATCGATATGGAGCACTACGTGAAAGAAGTGTATCACTCTCAAGTGTGCACGGGCGAAGATTGCAAATACCATATTGACGAAAAAGACGGACAAGTTTACAATATAGTCACCATGTGGAGAGAAACTCTCAAAAAGGACGAAAACGGCAAATACGTCATCTCAAACAACGTTGATATGGCTGTTGCCATTGCGTATATCGCGCACGTGTACGGAGTCGAAGCTCCCACTCCGCTCGGACTTTACAATGCGGCGCAAGCCTGCATAGACCTTGGTCTTTGATCAAAACAACAAAAAAATACAACAAACAAAGCCGTTTAGATTGCCGAAAACTTCGATTTTAGGCAATCGGCGGCAAGGTGTGATATGAACTCGAAAATCCTGAAAATCTTCACCGTGTTCGTGCTGCTTTTCACGCTCGTGGGGCTGTTGTACGCCTGCGACAAGGTGTGGGGCAACGACAAAACGACGGACGATCCCGGCTATCACGTCATTGACGGCAAAAGGCTGTCTTTCACCCTTGAGTTTCGCGATACGGGCTCGAATACCGAGGTGAGCGAGGGGGACAATTTTGCCCACTCCACTCTTGACGGCAAGCTGATAAAATCGTGGCAAATCGATTGCTACGGCAACACCGTGTATGAGTCTATCGTCAAATTCTTTGAAGATAAGGACGAAAAAATCACTTTCAGGCTCTCGCAACATCGCTTCTATATGTTCCACGAATTGACGCTTTCGGACGGAACAAGCTACAATCTTGAAACCGTCTACGTCGCCGCCGACGGCAAATATGCCATGTGCGCCAATTTTCAGACGCTTTTCGGCGAAGACGGAACGCCGGGAACGGTTGACGATTTGCAGGTTTTGGTGTTAGTATATAAGGGATGGCTGTATTAAGGCAGGTTGAAAATAGTATGAAAAAAGAAATTTCGTTTTCCAAAATCGAAAGGCTCGCAAAGACAGGCGGCATACAGGGCTGGACGGCTATGTTTGCGCTGTTGGCAATTATGTGCCTTGATCAATTCGTGTTGGAGATCCCGTTTGAAAACGTGGTTTTTCCCATTCTCGTGGTATGCGCCGCGTGCATGAGTCCCGCAAAGAACGCCGTGCTTGTCATCACCTATTCGGTGATCTTCGAGATAAGCTGCATCGGCTGGTTTCCGAGCGAACTGCCCCGCGTGCAACTGTGGCTGTTTGAAGTGATAGTGGGCTATTTCATGCCGCTTGCGTGCTACAAAGCATTCAACAGAAAACACGAAGATATGAGCGTTATCTCATACGCAGCACTTGCCGCTATGGGCGAAATTTTCTACTTCTGGGTGTCTGTTGTGGCAACCGTGCTCATTTGGGGTTGGGACTTCGGCGCATACTTTGCAAGCGACATTCCGTTTGAAATCGCAGGCGCATTCGCAACGTTTGCATGCGCACTCCCCGTGGCTTTCATCTACAAACTCACAACCAAGGAAATCACTCTTTCAAGAGTCGGCAAAACGCTCCGTCCCCTTCTCGACCGCAAAGCCATGGCGATTTAACCTTGTATCGCTCAACAACGCAAATCACACAAAAAAGTCTGCATCTGCGGACTTTTTCTATTGCAAAAACGCTATTCTAAATCAATATTTTTTTCTAAACTTGCACTTCGGATAATTTGAGCAACCGTAAAACTGTCCGTACTTTCCTTCTCTCAAAACAAGTTTTCCGCCACAATTCGGACAAACGCCGTTTTCAACCATCCAACGCTTTATTTTTACGTTTTGCTCGTGTTGTTCATCACTCATTTTGCTTCTGTTCTTTTCAAGCTTATATGCAATATTCAATGCCTGACGGTCCGAAAACACTTCTTCACCGCTATTGAGCTTTCCGGTCAACTCTTCAATCGATATTACGTCATCCGCTCGCACTTTGCTTATGTCTGACTTGACAAAAACGACCAATGATTGTATCGGAGTGTTTGGCGGCAAAACTTTCTTCAAGGCACATACGTGGGTTTTGTTTTGCATAATCGGATTATGAAAAGTTTTTATTTCACTATGCTTGTACTGTTTCCATTCTCTTTGATCGCGCAAACCATAAATCGCGCCGGTGAAACACTTTGTTTCAATCACAAAGACACCGTGTTTGTTCACGACAATTTCGTCTATTTGATGCGATGAAGCGCCTTCTTCGATTATAAAATCGAAAAACGTATAACAGCCTAATTGCGACTCGCCTATTGTTCTATTGACAAGATACTCTCCGTATTTCCCGACGTCTTCAAAATCCCTAAATCCCCAACGCCAATGCGGATTGTATCCAAAACGCTTTGCCCTCCCACGCTCTTCTTTATTCGCAAACACTTTTTTGGCAATAAAAAAGGCTATTATAATGACTGCCGCTTGCACACCGAAAAAACATATCAAAACTCTATCTGCGCCCATACTGTTTTCATTTTATCATTTGAAATTTGCGATTTCGGATTTGGACGGCATGGCGGTCATAGAGCCGTTGCGGGAGATTTGGATGGCGCATGCGCGGGATGCAAAATCGAGAGCGTAGGACATCCCCGTCAAGTCAAGGTACACCGTCTTTTGCGACAAAAGATAGAGTATCGAGCCGATGAAACAATCCCCTGCGCCCGTGGTGTTGACAACGTGTGTTTTGTACGCTTTTTGCGTGATTTTTGCAAGACTTCTGTCATAGCACACCGCGCCGTCCGCGCCCTTGGTGACGATCAAGATTTTGCAATCGAGCGCATTAGACATCAGGTTTTTCGCTTTTTCATCCTCACTATCGCCTTGCGCCAACAAGTCAAGCTCTTCGCTTGACACCTTCACGATATCGGCAAGTGGCAAAAACTCTCCTATGGCTTTCACGCAATCGTCAACACTGTCCCAAAGGTCTGCCCTGACATTGACGTCAAAAGAAACGAGCGCGCCGCTTTGTCGTGCAAGCGCAATGGCTTTTTCGTGCGCGAGTTTCGATTGTCCCATAAGCCCGAGCGAGCAAAAATGCAAAATATCGCCTGCCTCGAAATCGTCTTTCACGTCGTCGGCGGTCAAATTCAAATCCGCGGTATTCTCTCTTTCAAAACGAAATTTTCTGTCCCCTTTCTCGTCTATATCCACAAAAGCCAACGCTGTCTTGAGCGACTTGTCAAACACGACAAATCGTGTATCTATCCCTGCGGATTTGATTTGATCATACAAAAAGTCGGCATAGCTGTCACCGCCGAGTTTGCCAAGATACGCCGCATCCGAGCCAAGACGAGCCACGCACGCGCAAACGTTGCAAGGCGCACCGCCGGCGTTTGGAACATAGCCGCTTTTTGACGGCATCATATCGACAAGACATTCTCCTATACACACGACTTTGGACATAAAATCACTCCTTTGTGACTTCATTATACAACCTTTGGCGCATTTTTCAAGACAAATCTCTTTTGGGTGCACATTCGGCGCACAATTTTGCCCAAAAACTGCAAAAAATCATCGTCTATCCCCTTGCGTGCATACGCGCAACGCTTGCCTGCGTGCATTAAAAATTTTTAATTTTTAATAAAAATATTTTCAACCCGTTGCATTATTCCCGACTGTTGAATTATACTATATTTAGAAAATAAAAAGTTTCATATAAGGAGCAAATCATGGCAAACAAATCAAACGTTTCTCTCAAATTCAGCGGCAATGCCGTGACGTCGGGCGTATCGCTTGTGATCATCGGTGTGTTGTTCTGCATCTTGCAAAGCAGCGCGCTCGAGGCACTACTCACCACTCTCGGAGTGCTGTTCATTCTCATGGGCGCAATCGACCTTATGCACAAAAACTGGCTTGTCGGCGTGCTTGAACTCGCAGTCGGCGTGGCGGTGATCGTATGCACGTGGCTGATTCTCAACATCACGTTACTCATTCTCGGCATCGCGCTTATTCTCTTTGCAATCGTGCTCATCGCAACCACAGCGTCAAAGTTTAATAGCGTCAGCACCTTCGGCAAGATCGTGATCATCGCAGTGCCCGTTCTTTTGATGGTGTTCGGCGCATTGCTCATCGCATGCTACTGGGGCATCTTGGACGAGCTGCTCATCACAATCGGAGCACTTTCGATTGCCAGCGGTTTGTTGCTCATCACAAGAAGCGAATTGAAAATCTGAAAATCGCCAGACAAAAAGGTCTTCCGACAGGAAGACCTTTTTTATACTCTTTTTTTGACAATGCGCCTTCAAAACGCCTGTTTTTAATCTTTTTTCTCTCCTTTCTCGTCAAGCGAATCGAATTTGAGATACGCTTCTTTGAGAATTTCCGCACACTTCTCCACTCCGAAAGCGGACGTGTTGAGCGAGATATGATAGTTTTCGCTTGCACCCCTCTCCGAGTCGGTGTAATAGCGATAGTGTCTTGCGCGCATACGATCGTTCTCCTTGATGATCCGCTCTGCCTTCTTTTGATCGTCGGTGCGGCGGAAGACGTTGATGACTCTGTCCACTCTTGAAGGCATATCGGCATAGATGAAGACGTTCATGCATCTGACCTTGTCTTTAAGCACGTAGTCGGCGCAACGACCGACAATGACGCATGCGCCCTTCTTGGCGATCTCCTCTATTGCCTCGGTCTCGCTTGCGTATATGCGCGACTCGAAGTTTTCAAAACTGTTGATAAGGCTTCCGCCCCACACGGACGGCGTGAACGACACGGACGAAAGCCCTTTCATCTTTTGCTCATTTTCTTTGATGAAATCTTGCGCAAAGCCCGAGTTTTCGCTTGCCATTGCGATGATTTCTTTGTCGTAAAACGGAATGCCCAGCGAATCGGCAAGCAATCTGCCGACAAATCTTCCGCCACTTCCGTATTGTCTTGATATGGTGATAACCGTGTTCATAATTATCTCCTTTTCGCTTGCGGCTCTCTTGCGATCGTAAAGCCCCGCTTGAAAGCCGTGTTTTTTATATATTATATTATCCGCCGAAAAAGCCGATTCGTCAATACTCAATTTGGAAAAATCGCATATTCTCGCTCAATACGCCAAAGCCATTTTGCACGCGCGCGTTGACATTTACTTTGCAAAAACTTATAATGCACGTATAACATTCGCGCACGCTCGCGCGGTAAGGCGGTCTTTATGCCATTCTCGGTATATCTCAAAAAAGGCGAAGAAAAACGTATTTTGCAAGGTCACAGTTGGGTGTATGCCAACGAAGTCGCGCGCATAGAAGGCAAGGACAAAAACGGCTCTCTTGCAAGCGTATTCACTCACGACGGTCGTTTTGTGGGCAAAGGGTATATCAACCATTTGTCAAAAATTCTCGTGCGCATTTTCATACGCGATCAACAGACGCAAGACGATGCCGATTTTTATCTTTCTCGCATCTCTCAAGCGGTGGATATGCGCAAAAATCTCGGCTTTGACAACTCCTATCGCGCAGTTTTTGCCGAGGCGGACGGCTTGCCCGCTCTCATAGTTGACAAATACGCAGACTATCTCGTGTGTCAATTCCTTTCCCTTGGCATAGACAAGCAAAAAGACGTCATCGTCAAGTGCCTTGTCGATCTGTTCTCCCCAAAAGGCATATACGAGCGCAGCGACTCCCCTGTGCGCCAAAAAGAAGGCTTGCAAGAGGTCACGGGCACTTTGTTCGGCGAAGTGCCGGAGCGCATTGTAATCACCGAAAACGGCGTCAAAATGGCAGTTGACGTGCGTGGCGGACAAAAAACCGGCTATTTCCTTGACCAAAAGGAAAACCGACTTGCCGCAAGACGATACGCAAAAGACCAAGACGTGCTCGATTGTTTCTGCAACAGCGGCGGTTTTTCCATGAACTGCGCGCCCGTTGCAAAGTCCGTGACCGCCGTGGACATTTCTCAAACCGCTCTCGACAACGTGCTTGAAAACGTGGATCTAAACGGATACACCAACGTTACCACCCTGTGCGCCGACGTGTTCGATCAGCTGCGCCGCTACAAAGCGGACGGAGAAAAATTCGGGCTTGTCATTCTCGATCCGCCCGCCTTTTGCAAGAGCGCAAGCGAGGTCAAGGACGCATACCGCGGGTACAAGGACATCAACGTTCTGGGCATGAAACTCACAAAAAGCGGCGGCTATCTCATCTCGTCGTCTTGCTCTCACTATATGACTTTTCCGCTGTTTGAAAAAATGCTCGTGGAAGCGGCAAAAGAAAGCGGAAGAATCGTCAGATGTTTGGAAGTCAAATCGCAATCCCCCGACCACCCCTCCCTGCTCTGCGCCGAAGAAACCCAATATCTCAAATTTTTCGTTATGCAAGTGCTGTAATTCACAAAACATTCGACAATCCTAAATAATTTCAAAAATTATTTTATAAACCTAACGAAAGGAGCAAGACCAAACGGTCTTGCTCCTTTCATAAAAATAGGGGATTAACGCCCGATAAATCGGGCATGGAGATTGGCTTTATTGTCTGTCGTTATCCTCGTCTGCCGATCTTTGATCGTCTATGTTGCCGCCAAATGCGCTCGCCGCTTTGCCAAGCCAATTCTTTGCGAAATTCTTGACTCTGAGCGCGATGATCCAGTCGCCGAGCATCGAAAGACCGCGCACGAAAAGGAATATACCGACAAGAACCGTAAGCGATATCGCACTGCTGATCGGGTCGAACAATGCCACGAAACCGAATATGATTTCGATGATTGCAAAGATGAGAAGCACCCACCAATTTGACACCTTAAATTTGCCCGCTTGGATTGCAAGCACAAGTTCGCTGATGCCTTCGTAGATAAACCACATCGCAAACACGATGGGAAGGATTGCCTCCACCACGTTGACGTTTGCAAGGAAGAATATGCCAAGAAGAGTTGTTATGATGCCGTCCGCAAGGAACATTCCGCCCCCGACGATTCCCACCGAAGTGAAAAACATCACAAGCTCGACAATACCCATGCAAAGCACAAGCGCGCCGACTATATACGAGAAAACTCTTATAGACGTGCCGACGGGAAGCGCAAAACACACGATGCCTGCCGCTATCATGAGTAAACTTGCTACAAACCACATAATTGTCGTTGATTTTTTCATACTTTCACTACTCCTTGTTTGCAGTTGAAAATTATAGACCGAAATCGTATATTGTCAACACTTTTTTGCCGTTTTTTTAATGTTATACATTAACTGGCAAAATTGTTTCCTTTTCCTTTATTTTGGGGCAAATGGCGATTATCATTCTTTTTGTATTGAAAATCACGTCGATATATGCCCAATCACTCGTTTGCAGACTCGTCCGTCACAATCGGCGCGGACGCTTTGGGGACAATCGCGCAATCGTCGTTTTTGACGTGCACGTCAAGCTGATTGAACGGGATAGATATGCCGTTTTGATCAAAAGCTATCTTCACGCTTTCAAGCAAATCATAGTTGACCGTCCAGTAGTCGCCCGTCTTGCACCACACTTTTGTCACGATGTTGACGCTGTTTGCCGCTTGCGCCGAAACGCGTATTTGTGCCGCGGGATCTTTGAGAATAAGTTCGTGAGCGTCACACACTTCCTTGATGATGCCCTTTGCCTTTTCAAAATCGTCCGAATAGGAGATCGAGAAGGTAAGATCCACCCTGCGCATATCCTTTTCGGAATAGTTGACCACTTCCGCAGACGAAAGTTTGCCGTTTGGCAAATACACCACTTTGTTGTCGGGGGTGCGCAAACGCGTGTGGCAGATACGGATGTCTTCCACCGTGCCGCTGTATCCGCACGCTTCGATGTAGTCGTCGTCTTTGAAGGGGCGCGTGATGAGAATGAGCAGTCCGCCCGCAAAGTTGGACAGCGTGCCGTTGACGGCAAGTCCGACGCCAACGCCAAGCGACGCAAGCAATGCCGTTATGCCGCTCGTGTCTATGCCCATATACCCCACAAGACACACTACGACAATCACTTTCAAGCCCACTTTGACCACATAACTCAAAGTTTTGTATATGGTTTTGTCGATTTTCTTGTTCTCCGCCACCTTCTTGTCGGCGCGCTTTGCAATCTTCTTGCACAAAAAGTTGATGATCGAAAAAGTGACTATCATGATAAAAATCGAGATAAGCACTTTGATGCCCGTGTTGGTGAGCCACTCTTGCACGGTCTGCCACGTCTGTTGCCAATCCATAAATTCGTCTCCTAAAAAAGTTTTGCCAAATTCGCTCTGCAAGATACGGTTTTGTTTGCCTTGCGCACCCTGCCATATCTCCGCCCAAGCAAAGAAAAATTATAATTGCACTCAATGTAAAAATCAAGTCATACGCCCATTTATTCTCTCATCGCGGCGCGGATTTTCAATATATCGCGATTTTTAAACTCCTTTGAGAAAATTTGTTTGACATAAGCAAAATTTCGTGTATAATAGTATGGTAAGTTTCATTCCGAGGAGGTGAAAAAGATGTCTACAGTCAAAGTTGGCGAAAACGAAAGTTTGGACAACGCTATCCGTCGCTTCAAAAGAAAATGCGCGCGTGACGGCATCATCGGCGACCTTCGCAAGAAAGAGGCTTATGAAAAACCCAGCGTGAAACGCAAAAAGAAAGCAGAAGCTGCTCGCAAGAGAATGTACAAAGCGTAAACAACCAAGTTCGTGCGACACACTCGCACGACGTATGGAGGCATGGCTCAGTTGGTTAGAG
>URIZ01000024.1 GCA_900548005.1 uncultured Eubacteriales bacterium
TGGGCGAGTCCCACTCAATCTTCAAACAAACACTCGCAGAGTGTTTTTTTGTTACTCTTTTTGTGGACTTGAACCACCTTTTCGATGTTTTATTTGCAAAAAAGTGCAATTACTATCAATTTTCAATATTGTCATTGCGAGCCGACTTGCTCGGCGTGGCAATCTCGCGGTAGCGGAATGATGTAAAATGACGTATATATAGTGCCGTTTCGTTTCCACGAGATTCTTCGCTTACGCTCTGAATGACACGGAAGAAGAATTCATACCAAATTCTAAATCGGGTGTGGGTGTCCAACCCAATCAAATCACCAAGCCGACAATCTTGCGAAATTGCGGCAGGAGTTTTTGTCCGCGTGCGAACTGATAGCAAAGATTTTCGGCGCGGTTAGCTAAGCAAAAGCCTAATGCGGCTCTCGGCATTGCTTGCTTGCAAGCGATGCCGTTGCCGCAATGACGGCTTTTGTTCGGACGGCTTTTGTTCGTCTTTGTTTGACAAAGGGTGGGGATTCGTGTTATATATGTTGTTGAAAAATTGTTGTGGATTTTTCCGGTTGTAAACATCTTTTCGCCACACGACCTTGCGTTGAGTGGCGATTTTTTTGTGAAAGGCGGCTGCACGATACAAATGCAAAACTTGCAAAAAGCGGTGTTCTAATGCACTAAAAAGAGTGCATGGCAATTTTGAGCGTGAGCCGAGAAACAAACGAACGGTTTGACGATGATGCCATGACAACCGAGCGCATGCGAGAGTGAGATAAAAAAGCAAATTGTGACAAGTGCGTGCGCTTATCAATGCAACAAAAAAGAAAAACACAAGCAAACATACAAGTACACACGGAGAGAAAAATGAACGATACGTTTATGAAAGAAAAACCGATAATTCCGCTGGTTGCCAAGATGTCGCTTCCGGTGGTGTTGTCCATGATCATCAATGCGCTTTACAACTTTGTGGACAGCATATTCGTGTCCAAAATCAGCGAAGACGCGATGACGGCGATTTCTCTCGTATTCCCCGTGCAAAATCTCTCGATTGCGGTGGGCGTGGGCTTTGGCGTGGGCATAAGCGCGGCAGTGTCCTTCTATATGGGCGCAAAAAAGTACGACGCAGCAAACAGATCCGCGGCACTCGGGCTTGTTTTGGGCACGGTGCACGGCGTCATACTTGCGGCGGTGAGCGCAGGTTGCATTGCGCCGTTTGTCAAGCTCTTCACAAAAAGCGACGTGATAAGCGGCTATGCGCTTGACTATTTCTACGTGGTCGTGGCATTTGCGCCCGTGATCACTCTCACTATGGCGTTTGAAAAGCTGTTTCAATCGGTTGGCAAGATGAAGACCACAATGTTTTGCATGGCATTGGGAGCGATTGTCAACATTGCGCTCGATCCCCTATTCATATTTGTTGCGGGCTGGGGCGTGAAAGGCGCGGCGGTGGCAACGGGCATAGGACAAACGCTGTCGCTTGTGTGCTACATTGTGCTTTTCTTCAAAACCAAACTTGGCATAAAAGCTAAACTTGGCAAGAAAACCGAAGAAAAAATCGTCAAAAAGCTGTATTTCGTGGGCGTGCCCGCAACGCTCAATCTTGCCCTGCCGTCCTTTATGCTTATCGCATTAAACGGTATTCTAACCGTGTTTTCCGAGACATATATGCTTATTCTCGGCGTGTATTACAAGTTGCAAACCTTCCTTAACTTTGCAATCAACGGCATAGTGCAAGGCATCCGTCCCCTTGTTGGCTACAATCTCGGCGCAGGGCGTGACGACAGAGTGATGAGCATCTTCAAAGTGTCGCTTGTCACAAGCCTTGTCATCATGGTGATCGGCACGATTTTATGCCTTGCGATCCCCTCTCAACTCATCGGCATATTCACCGACAATCCGCAAACCATATCCGACGGCGCATTTGCGGTGCGCGTGATGAGCGCAGGCTTTATCGTGTCCGCATCCGGCGTGGTGATATGCGGTTTGTTTGAAGGTCTCGGAATGGGCATACCATCCCTTGTCATATCTATAATCCGCTATGTGCTTATCATCCCGATTGCTCTTGCGGCAAGCAAAATCGTGGGAGCAACAGGCGTGTGGCACGCATTTTGGATCACCGAAATCATAGCGTTTTTCGTGTCATGGATATGCTTCTATTTCTGCTACTACAAAAAAGCGAAAGTGCGCATAGCAGAATACAAAACGGCGCGAGAAACATCCGCCGAAGAAACTCTCGTTGAAGAAAACCCTGTTGAAAATCAAACTGTTGAAAACATCGCTGTTGAAGAAAACAACGTTGAATAAACACAATCTTACGTCCGTTGAACAACCGCCCGTTTTAGCACTACAAACATACGATAAACAACGCAAATATCGTTTGTGTCGATAAACTCGTTTGCAAAAAATTGACCACAAAAAAATTTGGTTGATTTGTGTATTAATTTTTCATTTTACTCTTGATTTATTAAAAATTGGTGATACAATTGCATTGTCGCGTACACGCGAGCGCGTTTTATACGCGCGCAGCATGCAAGCTATCGCGCGATATTTACAAAAGGAACGTTATGAGCCAAAACCCAAAAATTATTGCAGTTGCCGGCAAAGGCGGAGTGGGCAAAACTTCGCTTGCCGCCGTGATCGTAAAACTGCTTTGTGAGCACTTCCCCGACAAAAAAATTCTTGCCGTTGACGCCGATCCCGCCGTGGGACTTTCCACCGCTCTTGGCGTTGACGTCACAAAGACGATTGACGACGTGAGAAAAGAAGCCGTTGACGCAACGCAAAACGGCAAAATGTCCGTCATCGAAATTCTCGGCAACGCGGAATATTCCATTGAAGAAGCCACGGTGTCGCAAAACGGTTTTTCTTTTATCGCGATAGGTCGCCCCGAAAGCGCGGGTTGCTATTGCAAAATCAACACTTATCTAAAAGACGTAATAGGACAGATCTCATCGCACTATGACTACGTGGTCATAGACGGCGAGGCAGGAATTGAACAAATCAACCGCAGAGTTATGGAAAAGGTGACTCATCTTTTGCTTGTCACCGACCAATCTCAGAAGGGGCGCAACGTGGTTGCGACAATCAAAAAGGTGGCGGACGAGCTTGTGATGTATGACGAAGTCGGCATTGTGCAAAACAGACTTTCTCAAGAGGCGATGGCTCAAAAACCCGTGGTGGACGGCATTGAAACGCTTGCGTACATCCCGTCCGACCAATCTCTTGCTCTTTGCGACATGAAGGGCGAGAACGTATTTTTCCTGCCGGCCGACTCTCCCCTTGTCGTCGGCGCGGAATCGGCACTGAAGAAAATACATATTTTATAGGAGAAATATTGTGCGAGACCTGAAACATCTTATCTACTTTGAGAACTTGTTGGAAAACTCCAACAACGAACTCATCCAGCAGGCACAACAAGAAGGGAAAAAAGCAATCGGACACGTTTGCTATCAAATCCCCGAACCGCTTCTCAACCTTCCGGGACTTTTCTCGGTGAGATTGCGTGCGCCAAGAACAACCAGCACGGAAATGGGCAACTACTATCTCAGCCCCATTTTCTGCGAGGCATGCCGCGCCATTCTCGAAAGAGCGTTGGAAGGCGGATTCAACTTCCTTGACGGCGTGATTGCTCCCGAGGCGTGCGCAATGATGAATCGTTGCGTGGAAAACATCGAGCATTTGGGCTGCTGCCCGCGCGAAGGATTCTTTGCATCATATTGCGACGTGCCGATGAAGAGCGACGATTTGAGCTTGAAGCACTACGTTTTGCAGATGCAAGAGCATTGTTTGAAGCCGCTCCACGAGCATCTTGGCGTTGACATAAGCGACGCGGCAATCAGAAAAGCGGTGGAAGAGCAAAACGAGATCTCTCGTCTTATCACCGAGATAGGCGAGTACAGAAAAGAAGAAAGTCCGCGTATCACGGGCTATGAATTTGCAATCTTCTGTCTTGCAACCTACTGCTGCCCCAAATATCTCATCCTTGACAAACTGCGCGAAACAGCCGAAGAGCTCAAAACGAGAGTGCCCGATCCCGCGAGCAAATACCGCGCGAGAGTGGCTATGGTGGGAAGCGAAATCGACGATCCGAGCTTTATCAAGCTTGCAGAAGACACGGGACTTGTGGTTGTTGCCGACAGATACTGTTTCGGCTCTTTGCCCGGCAGACAAGAGATCGTGCTCACAGACGACGAAGACGCTCTCACTCAAGTGTGCAGATATTATATGCAATCGGGACAATGCCCACGCTATTTGAACACCGAAAAGGTGAACGAACGCCATGCGTACGTGGATCAAATCGCAAAAGAATACAAGGCGGACGGCATCATCATCGAACAAATCAAATTCTGCGACTACTGGGGTTACGGCAGACCGTTTATGCACGCAGTGCTCCAAAACGAATACGGCTATCAAGTGCTTTCCATTGACCGTCCGTACAACGCGGGACAATCGGGACAACTTCGCACGAGAATTCAGGCGTTTGTCGAATCTATGGAAATCAAAAAGATCCAAAACAAAGGAGAAAACTGAGTATGGGCGCAAAACTTAATTCTGAAAAACTCGGCAAGTTCTACAAGCCCGGCAAGAAAACAGCCACTCGCCGCGAATGGCGCGGTTTCAAAGACACGATGTACGACTTCGGTTGCTGGCTGAAAAATCTTCTCGTGATGGGCAAATTTATCATGAAACCCACAACCATAAAAGCACTCTTCACTTATAGATGGTTTGGCAACTATATGGCGGCTTTCGACTATATCGATCGCCACATGGAAGGCGTCAGAGGTCCGCAACTTCGCATCGGTCACAAGCAATACGACAGCATCGTCGGACACCTTACGCAAACAATGGACACGCTCTTCAAGTGCGACAAGCGTATCGGCAACAAGCACGGCAAATACGACGAGCTCAACAAAAAAGTGGTCATCATGGACGAAAACGGCATGATGGTGGTGGCAATGGGCTTCCCCAATCTCAAATTCGTTTCCAAAGAAGTGCCTGCAATCTACACCGGCTCGACAATCGCTCAAGACGGCGTGTTGCACTACATCGAAGTGTCCGAAGAATTTCAAATCCCGTCAGACGTCTGCCCCATGCCATGTGCGGAGCTCGGCGCGGCGATAGACGAAGACTTCCCCATCTGCGGCGCATGCGCGGTGCACTGCAACACCACTTGCGACGGCTCTCTTATGGGCAACCAAATCGAAGACAGACACGACGATTTGCCTTCCTTCACCATGGCTGCGCCTATGCGTCACCAACAAGAATCCGTCCTTCCCTATTCGAGAGATCAAGTGGTTGCGGCAATTCACTTCATCGAAGAACACACCGGCGAGAAATGGGACTGGGACGCTTTTGCAAAGAACTGCAAGACCTACAACGCTCAAAACAAACTTTTCGAGCAATGGCTTGAAATGAACAAAACTCCCTATCCGCAAGTGTGCGGCAACAATATGATGCTCTATCGCGACGCGGAATATATGGTTATCTCCGGCCGTGACGCGTCCTTCCTTAAACTCGACCAACAAATCACAGATTTGGCAAAGAAAGGATACGAAAACAAGGTGCAAGCGGCAAAAGAGATCCGTCACCGCGCAATCGTGTGGGGCGTGCATGCTCAATACTACACCGCTTTCAACCAATGGCTTGCAAACTGCTGGGGCATCGTGACGCTTTGCGACATGCTTTCCTTCACGCTCACAAAGCCCATCAACTATGAAGACCACGAGCAAGCAATGCTCGACCTTGGCGAGTACAACATGAACATGATCATGCGCAACCACTCCAACGGCGGCTACGAAGTGGGCGTTGAACAACTCTGGCAATTCTGCGAAGAGTACAACGCGGATATGGTGCTTATGTACGAGCATATCGGATGCAAGTCCATGGCAGGATATCACGGACTCATCGAAGAAGAAGGCAGAAAACGCGGAATCCATATCGTTTGGGTGTACCATGCGCTTATGAACCCCACAAAAGCGTCAAGAAAAGATATGCGCAACGACGTCAATCGCTATATGCAGACGGTTTTGAGAGAAGAACCGCTAGACCCCACTATCGTTGACTTTGACGATACCGAACGTTGGTAATAAAAGGAGAATTACATTATGAAATATTTTGGCGGATGCGACGTAGGCTCAACCTACACAAAAGCAGTTATATTGGATGAAAACGGCAAAATGCTTGCCGACACCACCATCAAGA
>URIZ01000025.1 GCA_900548005.1 uncultured Eubacteriales bacterium
GACGTAAGCTCGGCGCTTATCTCGGCGTTCGCCTTGCGAACGCTCACTTCGAATAAACACATTACTTGTATAAGTTCAATATTTATATTTACAAAATGCGGCGGACAATTTATAATATACAAAAAACATGCAGGTGAATTATGGATTTTGCAAAGATAAAAAGCAATCTTGAAAATCGTGGTTTTATCGTTTCGTGTTTTGAAACGGCAAAGGACGCAAGCGAGTATCTCGACAGCCAAATAGACGGAAAAAGCGTCGGTTTTGGCGGATCGGTCACACTCGATCAAATGGGCGTGCTCAAAATGCTTGAAACGCACAACAATGTGCTGTATCGTTTTGACAATCCCGACGGCAAGTCGCCTGTGGACATCATGAAAGAAGCCCTGACAGCCGATGTTTTTCTCACGTCCGCAAACGGCGTTGCCGAGAGTGGCGAGATCATCAACATCGATGGCAACTGCAACAGAGTGGCAGGTGAGTTTTATGGGCACGAAAAGGTGTATTTTGTCATCGGCAAAAACAAGATCGCGCCCGACTATGACAAGGCACTTTGGCGCGCTCGCAACATTGCCGCGCCCAAGAATGCGCAACGCCTAAACAAAAACACGCCGTGCGCCGTGAAAGGCGACAGATGCTACGATTGTTCAAGTCCCGAGCGCATTTGCAAAGGTCTTGCCGTACTTTGGAAGAAACCCACCAATTGCCCCTATGAAATCGTTTTGATAAACGAAGATTTGGGATATTGAGCAATATTTGCTATACAAAATAAACTCGGTAAATTCGTTTTCGGACGCTAAGTTGCGCTCTCACACGATTTTGTCGGCAGAATTTATCAAATATCGGTGTCAATATACCGTTAGCTACAGAAAAAGGAGCGAAAATCGCTCCTTTTTAAGTTATTTTATGTTTTTTGATAAGTCAAAATCTCATTGCAAACTGTCGGCGTTTTCACTCTCGTCCGTATGTGATTGGGCGCAGTCTTCGGCGTGTTCCGTGTCGTTGTCGCTTGCTTTTGCGGTTGACGGATTGTCTGTCCGTTCGATTTGAACGTATGGTTGCGGGGCGGATTGTTCGTCCGCATCGATGTTTGTTTTTGCGGTTGCCGCTTTCTTTGCGCGAGCGTTTTTGACAAGTTTTTCAAATGCCATAGTGATTGGTTTGTCGATGAGAAGGCGCAATTGCTCGATCGCCATACAAACAAAGAACGTTGCCGCCACAAAACCGAGCATAATCAAGAATGACACGTTGGAATCGTAAAATTTGCTTGCGTGGAAGATGTTTTGATACATATATCCGCGCATTTCGTTGCTGTCGTGAATCAGATATATGCCAAACATCGTTGCGGATACGCCCGTAATAAATTTTGAAAAGCGCACGGAAGTGGGTTTCACGTCTTTGAGAGCGACAAGCAGAATGATTGCCGATGCCGAGCGCACGATAGAGCATTGTGCTGTGTCGCAAAAGTATCCCGCAACCAAAGTCGCGCTGTATGCGAGAATTGGCACAAACATCCACTTTTTCGGCACTTTCACGTCATATTTTCTCACGAACGCCGCAATAAAGTAGAGCATAATAAACCAAATCACGTTGTATCCGTCACCCATGGCAAGTTGCGGAAGTACGTGAACGTCGCCCGCGAGTATGCCGAGCACGATAAAGACTGCGCATGCCGCAAAGTGCGTCTTTTTGTCTATGCGCGCGATAACGACATTGAGCAGGGGAGATGCCAGCATCATAAATATGTATGCCGAGAAAAACCAGTATTTGCCGCATATCACGGGAAAAAGCGAAGACAAAAGCCAGTTCCAAGAGAAACTCTCTTTGCCGTATATGCACAAAAACACGACAAAAAGCGTCATGCTATATATCCACAATTGCGCGTAGAGTTTTGCAAGACGTTGCCATTTGAGTTTTTTTGACGTGCAAGTGAAGTACGCGCCTATGAGCACGAAAAGATTGACGGACGGATTGAACAAAGACGTCAATATTCTTCCGAATACGAAATTTGCGCCTGTCATGTTGTTTGCAAAACCGCCATGCCCCAAGAAGTGCGAGCTTACGATCAAAAACATCGCAACGATGCGCGCAATGTCAAAGGCGCAGTTGCGCGGTTGTTTCATTGTCGGCGCGGTGGCGGTTGAAAGTTGAATTGAGTTTTCCGTTTCCTGTTCCATAAAAACGATTATACAACTTATCGATGTGGCAAGCAAGCAAAACGCAATGCCACGCAAAGTTTGCAAGCAACAATGCAAAGTTTTAGCTCACAACAAAAAAAACAAGCGACGCAGGGTGCGACGCTTGTGCGGTTTTTTTGTGGTTTTCACGCAAAACGAGTGATTAGATGCGTGATTTTGATTGATAAAAGTCTTATTTTGCCAACGATTCGAGGATTTTCTCGCTCTTTTGTGCCACTTCTTTGAGTGCGCCGTCTTCAAAGGGGGAGTTTATGCCTGCCTCTTTGAGCATGTCGGTGAACAGTTCCGTTCCGCCTTTTGACGTGAATGTGAGATAGCGGTTGAATGCGTCTTGATAGTCGTCAAGTGACTTGAACAAGAATTGCAAAGCGTCCGATTGCGCAAGGCAGTAGTCGATATAGTAGAAGGGCGATTCATAGATGTGCATTTGATATTGCCATCTCGTGCCTTTGTCGAAGTAGCGCATGCCCTTGGTGTTGAGATAGGGGCGGAATTTCGCCTCGAGTTTGTTCCATTCTTCGTTGCGTTGCGCGGGGGTAAGCTCGGGATGCTCGTATACGACGTGTTGGAAAGCGTCCACGATCGTGCCGTAGGTCAGGAAGGACAGATTGTCGAAAAGGTGCTTGAATTTGTAGTCGTTTGCGCGCTCGGCAAAGAATTTGTCCATAAACTTCCAGCAGAAACATTCCATGCTCATAGAGTGCGTTTCGGCGGTTTCCATGCCCAAAGTCGCCTCGGGATCGTGGTTGTTTTTGAAGGAGAGATAGCTTGCAAATGCGTGACCTGCCTCGTGCGTCAACACGTCCACGTCGCCCGACGTTCCGTTGAAGTTGGCAAGGATGAAGGGTTGCTTGTATTTGGCAAATTCCGTGCAGTAGCCGCCACCCCATTTGCCTTCGCGCGACATAACGTCAAAAGCGTCGTTTTCTATCATCATATCGATGAAATCGCCCGTTTGCTTGCTCATCTCGTGGTACATTTCGCGACCTTTTTCAAACATTTGCTCGGCGTTGAGAACGGGGGCGGGATCGCCCGATGCAAAGCACACGCCGTAGTCGTAGAGTTTCATATCGTCAATGCCCATGCTCTTTGCGCGAGCGGTGCGGATGCGGCTGACAACGGGCACGATGTCGTTGAGCACGTTTTGGCGGAATTTTTCCACTTTTTCGCGGTCATAGCAAATTCTGCCCATGCGGTAGTAGCCAAGCTCGACAAAGTCTTTGTATCCCATCTTTTTTGCCATGCGGTCACGCACTTTTACAAGTCTGTCAAACGTGCCGTCAAGGATATCGCTGTTTTTCTCAAACACTTCGCCGAGCGCGTCATAGGCTTCTTTTCTCGTGTTGCGGTCCGCATCTTCCATATATCTGCGAAGTATGGTCAGCGGCATTTTCTCTCCGCGGAAATCGACGGTGAATTCGCTCATAAACTGCGAATATTCGTTGACGATCGCGCTCTCTTCTTGCAGATCGGGCACAATGCTCTCGTCAAGTGCTTTGAGCGAAACTTCATAGTTTTTGTACACAGTGACGGGCAGTCTTTTTTCGACTTCCGCGCGGAAGGGCGTTGACATCATCGCTTGCATATACGCAATTTGCACACCCGACAACAAGGGTGCGTTTTGTTCGTAGTATTCTTTCTCCGCCTTGTAGAATTCGTCTTTGGTGTTGCAAGACCAGCGCATATAGGACAATGCGCTCTCGGTGTTCAATTCTTCGGTGACGGAGAGCAGCTGTTTTCTTGCCGCAAGCACGTCATCGGCGGACTTTGCGTTTTTGATGCTATCGATGCAAAGCTCGTATGCTTTTTTCACGTCTTGGATGTCGCATCTTTGATATGGAATGTCGCAAACTTTCATAAAAACTCCTTTTATGTAGATGTATATTTATAACTATAAATCATTGATGAAATCATTATTTGCCAACATTGCCGATTTGTCAAGAAAAAAAGCGACTCATTTGAGCCGCTTTTTGAATATTGCCGTTTACGCTATCGTAAACATTGCCTCAAGACCTTTGTTGGGATGATATGTCCATGAAACCGTTATTCCGTTTGCGGTTACCTCTTGCCGTCCTTGCATTGCGGTTGTTTTCAGCATGCGCTGATAAATATAATCGGGGAGTTTCAATGCAGTTATTGCTGATTTCAGAATCTCAAGATATGTGGCGTTGTAATAATCGTCTATATCATAGGGATTTGTATCTACTTGAAGATAAGATTTATCACTTCCGAGTGTATAGCAAGAATTCCAGCCGAACTCTTTGTATAGGGTGTCATAAGCGGTATTCAACGGGTTACTTTTTGAATTTCCATGATTTGAATTGTTGTTTGAATTATCGTCGCAAGCGCAAAGAAGTAAGGATAATACGATAATCAAAATTGTTGCTACAATAATGATTTTTCTTTTGTTTTCCATATTTATTCTCCTTTCTTTTATTATAACACCATTTGGTGTAATGTCAATATTTTTACACCATTTGGCGTAAAATTTAAAAAAAGGAGAAAATTATGTATTCGGAAAGATTTTCTGAAAGGTTGAGAGAGTTGATTGGAGATAGAAGTATTCGTTCTGTCGCAAAAGAACTCGGTATTCCGCAACAAACTTTATCGCGATATGTGTTGAATCAACGAGAAATCGGAATTGAAAATTTGTGCAAAATCGCAAATTATTTTAATGAAGATTTGGATTATTTGACAGGTCGCAAAGAATATTGAACATTGGCGCACTCGTGCGCCTTTTTTTTCTAACTCTAGAGAAAAAATAAAAAACGCCGTTCTTATGAGCGACGTTTTTTTATTTTTAGTTAATTGATTATTTAGTCAAACCTTCTTGCACGGCAACCGCACATGCGACCGATTGTTATACACCAAAAAAGCACCTATGCAGGTGCTTTTGGGTTTTGGTTCTACTTTGCTACGCAAACAATTTAGCGTTGCTATGCGCACAACTTATTTTGTCAAACCTTCTTGCACGGCAACCGCGCAAGCAACGCATTTTATAGAACCAAAAAAGCATCCTTGCGGATGCTTTTGGGTTTTGGTTCTACTTTGCTACGCAAA
>URIZ01000026.1 GCA_900548005.1 uncultured Eubacteriales bacterium
ATTTGCTCGCCGCCGTTGCGGCTCGTGTTCCGTCTTTGAAGTTGCACATACCGTTTATAAGTGCGCTACGAACGAGTGTCGGTGCTTTTTTGCGCTATATTATATATAAATATAGCTATTTATTACCCAATATTTCAAAATCGTTTGACAAAAGACGCGCGGTTTGGTAAATTAGATGTCGAGCCGCTCGAAAGTGGTTTATAAGTCAATCAAAGATTGCACCTATGTCGGCGAGACTGGTTAGAGGAGGTAAAACAATGTACGCAATAGTTGAATGTGGCGGCAAGCAATACAAAGTCGAGAAAGACATGCTCGTCAAAGTCGAGAAAATCGATGCCGAAATCGGTGACGTGGTCGAACTCAAAACGCTCATGCTTGTTGACGACAACGGCAACGTAAAAGCGGGCGCAGACGCAAACGGCGCAAAAGTCAGTGCAAAAGTCAATGCACAAGACAAGTTCCCCAAAGTCTACGTTTTCCATTACAAAGCCAAGAAGAACATCAGAAAGCGTCAAGGTCATCGTCAACCGTATACCGAGTTGAAGATTGTTTCAATCGAGGGTTAAACGATGGTCAAGGTCAAGTTCTCAACTAAGGACGGCAAGTTCGTGGGCGTTGAATGCTCGGGGCATTGCGAATACGGCGACGAAGGCGAAGATATCGTTTGCGCGTCATTATCGTCCGTGATACAGACTGCGGTGCTTGGGATTATGCGCATAGTGGGTGTCAACATAGCGTTTGAAACCGATCAAAAAGACGGATATTTGTACGCAATGCTTCCCAAATCTATGTCAAAGTCGCAAGAACACGACGCAGATATCATTTTGAGAACAGCTTATCTAGGGGCGTCCGATCTCTATGAAAACTTTTCGGACTATATATCATTGGAGGTAGAATAATATGTTTATGAATATACAATTGTTCGCTCATAAAAAAGGTACGGGTTCTTCTCACAACGGTCGTGACAGTGAGTCAAAAAGACTTGGACCGAAGCGCGCTGACGGTCAATTCGTTCTCGCAGGCAACATTCTTGTTCGCCAACGCGGCACGAAATATCATCCGGGCAACAACGTTTCCATCGGCAAGGACGATACGTTGTTTGCACTCATCGACGGCGTCGTGAAATTTGAGCGTGTTGGAAAAGACAAAAAACAAGTTTCTGTTTACGCACAAGAGCAATAATCAAACACCGCCCGATCACGTATCGGGCGGTTTTTCTATCTATACGAAGAAAACGCAAGAGCGGTGCGGCGATCTATTGCAGTCGTTGAACGCTTTTGTGAGCAGAAGAAAAGACAATATATCCGCATATATCCGCGCGTACGTATGCGTGTGCGATATGCGCGAGCATACGCGCAATATATATTGATAAATCCATACGTTTCGCAATATAATCTAATATGACTCTCACCGACTTTACGATCAAAAAAACGGACACTTTCGACATCGGGCAAACGCTCGATTGCGGACAGGTTTTCCGCTACGCTTTTGACGGCGAAGAGTATAGGGTATACGCAAAAAATCACGTTGCCCACGTTCGCCAATCGGGTGACGAATACGTCGTGCGTTGTGACGACAGGGCGTTTTTTGAGAGATACTTCGATTTTGACACCGATTATGCGGCGATTCAGGCAAAAGTGGACGATTGCGAGTTTATGCACGAGGCAATCGAGTTTGGCAAAGGTATACATATTCTCAGGCAAGATCCCGTTGAGGCGATTTTTTCTTTCATCATCTCGCAAAACAACCATATTCCGCGCATAAAAGGCATCATCGAGCGCATTTGCGACTCCTTGGGTGACGATATGGGTGAGTTCCACGCCTTTCCGAGCGTTGAACAGCTTGCGTCCGCCGGCGTTGATTTCTACAAGGGTATCGGCGCAGGGTATAGGGCGGATTACCTTGATAGAGTTGCCAAAACGCTTGTCGGACAGGATATAAGCAAGTGGGGAGATTTGCCCACGGGCGAGCTTAGAAAAAAGTTGCTCTCCTTGCACGGTGTGGGCAGAAAAGTGGCGGATTGCGCCTTGCTTTTCGGCTTTGGCAAGACGGACGTTTTCCCCGTTGACACTTGGATAAAAAAGATTTACGAAGACGAATACAATGTCCAAGACGCCGAAAAAATGTCCGAATTGTTGGTCAAAAGATACCAAGATTGCGCCGGTTTTGCGCAGCAGTGGGCATTTTATTACAAAAGAGTAAAAAAAGTATAGACAAAACGTCAAATATGTATTAAAATAGGTTTATCAATATAAAACGTATGGTTCAAGTCCGCTTTGTGCGACTTGGAAGAGGAGAGAAAGATTATGGCAGCAACAAAAAAATACGTTGTTCTTGCAGACATCGAAAGCGTCAGAGTTCCCTTCAGCGTATTCGCATCCGCACTTGAAGAACTTTCACGCATCGGCGAAATTGCAGCGTGCAAATTCTACGGGTATTCCGCAAAGCGTACCAAAGACTACGGCGAATTCATTCAAGAAAACAGCTACGACGCACTTTCCGCACTTCCCAAAAAGAGAAAAGGCAAACTCGACCTTCGTCAAGTCATCGACGCAGCAAGACTTGCTCAATTCCCCAACATCGACGGTTTCTTCCTTATCTACGGCAATGGCGACATCACTCCGCTCATTGCTTACCTTAAGGCATACGGCAAAGACGTCGTCGCAGGCGTTGTAGAGCCCGACAAGAACTCCGTGCTTTGCAACAAGGTCATCATGCTCGATGCCACCGCAACAACGCAAACCGTGCTCAACGCAGGCTACAAGAAAGTCGCGCCCGCACCCGTTGCAAAGAAGGCTGCAGCACCCAAGGCAGAGCCCGTTCAATACGCAGCTCCCGCTCCTGCTCCGCAACCCGCTCCCGCGCCGCAACCTGCCCCTGCTCAAACTCAACAACAAAGCGAAGAAGCAGCACAAATGGCATTGTTGCTTGAACAATTCAACAAGATTCTTGCCAGCAACGACTAAAAACCACGCTAAATAGCGACTGACTTTGTCAGCACCCCGAGCCTGCCAACTCACGTACGTCTTGT